>JAZDLX010000155.1:0-3502 GCA_043801585.1 bacterium
TTTATTTACTGGTTGCGATGGCTTGCGTAAATACAGCCAATTGCGAATAACGAGGTATTCAAATCGAAAGGAAAGCGGCGATTAAACGGGAGTAAAAGAGGCAGCAATAAGCCCGGATTTTATCCTCATGAAAAGGTGAAATCCGGGCGATCAGTTGCTTTCGAAAAAGCTGTCGGTTAGTGCGTGAATGCCATCATCGTCGCGGCTGCCGGGTGCATGGCACCATCGATGAACACCAATGCTATCGGGAATCGAGTGATCAGGCCGGACGTATGAGTACCCACGTAGGAGACGAAGGTGTGCTCGATGCCGTGCGCGGTCAGGGTGTCATCAAAAGCGACATCCGTCGGATACACTCCCAATTCGTCCATGGTTCCACAATCGAAGTAGATTGCCATGTTATCGTACGGAGCCATCTCGACAGCGATCAGCGCCGGGTTATGCGCTTCCCAACGGGCAAAGATCGATTCGATGATGTTGCCGTCGTTGTCCACCGGAAAATCGGCCGGATACGGAGTAGCGTCCGGATTCGGTGAAAACGCGCAAGCCATGCTCCATGAGAGCAGGGTGAAGGACGAATCGACGGCCAGGAACGGGCCGCTTCCGCCGTTCTCGGCGAGCAGATAGGGGATAAGACCGGGGAACTGGGCGAAGTCAAAGGGTCCGCTGTGCGTCGCCACCGCCGCAAACATGTCCTGATGCTTCAGCGCCAGTTTCATCGCGCCGTAGCCACCCATCGAATGGCCCATGATCGCGCGTTCCGCCGGAGTGCCGGTCGTGCGGTAGTTGGCGTCCATGTAATCGATCACATCGTTGATGATGTAATCCTCATAGTCGCCGTTGACGGTCGAGTTGGTGTAGAACGGGTTGCGGAAAGGTTCAACTCCGCCACGGCTGTTCGGGAAGGCGATAATTGCACTGTGGATCGTGCTGTCACTGATAAGGTTGTCAAGGATCGCTTTGCCCAGACCGCTGTAACTCGAGGGAGTGGAATTCGCACCGTGAAGGAAGATGATCAATGGGTACGTCATGTTGGCCATTTCTGCGTCATCGTAGCCGGCAGGGAGGTAGACCTGGATTTCACGCTCCTCGCCGAGTGAGATGCTCATGAAGGTCTCGTTGAGCAACTGGCTTGCCGAGGGGGTGTACTCGGAAGGACCCGACGTGTTGTCATTGCTGGAACACCCGATTACCAGGACGACGATCATCAACATAAGGATTAATCGTTTCATGCTCATCCTTTCCAGTTGGTTTGCATACCCTCTCAATCAGGCTTTCACTCTAAAGTGAAAGTTTGGAAAACTTAACTTGTCGGTCCGGAAACGCAAACAGATTTACAAAATTCCAACAAATAGCGGGAGTTCCTGCTTCGATTACACACCGGTTTCAAAATAACTATAAATTTTGTTTATATTGATGTTACGAAGTTAATATCGTGAGTTCTGGTGGAATTAGGATCTCGTTTGACCGATTGAGTGAAATAGGTGTCAGGATGGTAAAATAAGGTTTTTTTCTCCTCTTTTTTAGGATTCATTTTGCTGCGTTCAGCTTCAGTATTAATCGATAATGGAAAATGATTTACCTGCCACCGCAAGTATAAATACCCGGTCCACGACCAATTACTGCCCGTAGTTAACCATGATTTTCATAAGTTCTAAGGTTTCTCCAGAATCGGTAGCGTTAACCCCTTGATCTCCAAGCCTTGCCCGGTGACATCGACGACCATTGGCATCATCTCGAGACCCGATGACCGGGCTGTGTAAAAGAGTCCGGCGTAATCGGGATCGAACGCCCAAGCGGGGCTGAACTGCCGGGCATCGCCCCGTTGAACGGTGAAAACCATCGCCGCGCGTTCGCCGTGTTGCACCCGTTCGATCAGTTCACGGACGTGTTTCTGTCCGCGAGTGGTCACGGCGTCGGGGAAGGTGGCGGTGAGGCCGACATTCTGCGACGCTTTGTCGTTCACGTCATCCTGCACGCTGGTGCAGTTCTTGACCTCGACCCAGCAGTCCGGCAGGCCATCGCGGTGCTCGCTGAGGAAAAGGTCGATGCGGGAGTGGTCGCCCAGTTTCACTTCGCGGCGTACGCATCGGTAACCCTCCAACCCCGGGATGTTCCCCTCATGGATCGCTTCGTCGACGACAGCGTTCGGCAATCCGGTGTTCACTCCCACCCAGAATTTCCCTTTGTCATGGCGGGTGATTCGGATCTGTTCCAGGGTGTAGGCGTATTTCCGCTTTGTATTGGGATGGGGGCCCGAGATGCGCACGGGATTGCCGGAGTCGAGCAGCCCCGACATCGACCCGGTGTTCGGGCAGAGCACAGTGATCTGTTTTCCGTCCACAACAACGTCGGCGAGAAAACGTTTATAACGGCGGATCAGCGTCCCCTCATGGATCGGCAATTCATAGTTCATGGCATACAAGGTAGATGGCGCTTTGTGCAGCAGCAAGGTCAAAGGGTAAATGGAAGGAACAGGATGGACAAAATGGACAAGAGGAAACAGGATGGACAGGATGGGCAGGATGATTCTTTTTATGGGAAAAACAAAATCGAGACAGGTTTTGAACGAAGAAAATCCTTTTTATCCGGTTTCGAGTGTGAGCCAAAAGTGACAGTTTCCTTTGAAGGCAATGCTTCAAAGGTAACTGTCACTTTTGAGCCAGTCTGTCGTACCTTTCTTGAAATAACCGGAAGGCTACGTGAACAAGCCGATTGTATCAACCTGTCTCGTCGTCGCATTGCTGCAGTTCTCCTTGCCATCACGTGCCGAAGATAGCGTCAGCACGGAGTCAGGCTGGGTTCCTCATCTCGAAGTGCGTGCCGGCTACACAGGTTCGTTCTGGTCGCCTCGTGGCATCGAACCCTACCAGGTCAATACCTACGGCCGTTCGATGGCCTACGCGGAACTCGCCGTGGTGCACCCTCTCCTGATCCTTTCGGAAGCTCTTGACGTGATCGAGATGCCCTCCCTGCGCATTGAAACGAATATGGGGTATTCAGCCGAGTCGGGGGAGCTCGTTGAAATCCTGCCGGATGCCGTGCGTGAAAATCCCTATCTCTCCGGTTCCGGCTGGCTGACGTTTTTTCAGTTCGTTTCGCTGCGTTACAGGAGCGAACGATTTCATGCGGCGATCCAGGACCCACGTGCGTTTTCCGAGGGATACACCGGCGAGGGGGTGTATAAGGTTGAAAACCAGTTGCGGGATGTGGAAGTCGGCCTGATCGGATCTCCGGACGGACGTCTCCATGAAACGATGATCGAAATCGGCGTCTTCCGCACCTGGATGACACGCCCGACACTCACAACCTTCAACGCCACCAGCGGGACGGAGTACCCCAACCTGCTGATGTTTGACGCCCGCTACGACGGGGTGTACATGGCGCTGAACACCGCGCCCCAACCGGACATCTGGCCGCTTGAAACCCAGGTGATGCTCCGTCTCGGGGCGATGCTCGGCGTGGAGCTCCGGCTCAGCTTCGACCGTCCAGTCTGGCACGG
>JAZDLX010000171.1:0-42307 GCA_043801585.1 bacterium
CTGCGAACCCGGCGGAGACGTTCGCCCTCGGCGAGACGTCCCCGAATGCCGCGACGGACTTTTTCGCTGAACAGACCCGCCATCATCAATCCCGCTTCCATCGCGGGAACGAACAACAGGTTGTATAATGCGCGCCAGACCATCATGGCCTGCTCATGCTCCTCGTCAACTGTTCAACCCTTTGAGGTCCAGCCCTTTCAGTGCTCTCAGCACGTCGTCAGGTTGAATCTCTCGCATGCATCGATGATGCCCGAGTGGGCACCGTTCCGTTCCATGTGCCGAACACGGCCGACACCAGAGGTTTCGCTGCAGCACCGTCGCCTTGGCACGGAACGGAAAGAAGCCAAACTCCTCCACTGTGGGACCGTAGATCGCCACCAGCGGTGTGGAAACTGCAACCGCCATGTGCATCGGTCCCGTGTCGCCCGAAATAACAGCTTTTGACAGCGTAAGGATCGCGGCCATCTCAAGAAGAGTCGTCTCTCCGGTCAGGTCAAGATACGAACCTCGTTCATCGAGGGCTTTTGCCAGCTCCGAAGGCGTCTCGCCCTTCATTCCAAGCACAATGAGATGAAGCCGGGGAGGAAACGATCTCACCAACTCCGCCCAGTACGATCCCGGCCAACATTTTGTCGCATGTTTTGCGCCAGGGATCAGCGCAACCGATCCTTTCAGCTCGTTGCCCCACCGTTGGCATACCTCGGTCTTCATCTCCACCGGCACGTTCAACGCGAGTGAGCTACCGTCATCCATCACGCGCATCGGCGTCATCTGACGCAGCATCCGCAGGGGCACCGGAGAAAATTTGCCCATCGGGAGTTTCGTGACGATTCGAAGGGTGCGCCGAAATCGCGGAGGAGTATCAATGGCCGAACGGACCGGTTTCAACCTGCGGAGCAGTTTATAACTTCGTGCAGATCCCTGGAGATCCACAACCAGATCCCAGGGTCCTTCCCACGCGATCCTGATCACGTCCTGAGCGAATTTCGGTCCGCGGCGTTCGATCACCGCTACACGATCCACACCCGGCAAGGCCGCCGCGATATCGCTGTAAACCCGGGTCGTGATATACGTCAATTCCGCCTCAGGAAAGGCGTTGCGCAACCCACGAACCGCTGGCCCGGTGCAGAGAATGTCGCCCAGAGAACTGAATCGTATGATTGCAATACGCACTGGACGGTCCTTGCATCTGAATAGTCGGAGGGAAGATGGGCGACTTATGGCATTATTGCAAGCTCGCCACGCCCGGTTTCACTCGCACCGTGCACCGTAACCCTTGCTTCCGACTTTTCACTTCGCCAAGTTTCTCCCCATACCGGAGCCGAACCGGAGAGTTCTTATGCTGACCCGTCTGGCATCTCTGTTCTGGAATTCTGAAGAACGGAGGCTGCGCGCGTTGTGGCGCATAGCGGTACTACTGACACTATGGTACAACGTTCAACTTGTCGTTTCCCTGCTGCCGGTCCGAACACATTTCTACGTCGTTGTCATTTCGCTGATCATCCTGCTCGGAGCTTCCGCGCTTCTGACCGACCGCCGTTCTCCGCGCGATTACGGCCTTCGATTTGACCGGAACACGCTGCCCGATCTCTTCTTTGGACTATTGTGGGGTGGCATTCTTGTCAGCGGTATCGTCACTGTCGAATCGTACCTCGGCTGGATCACCTTTGTGTCCGGCGCATGGACCCGTTTTCCCAGCGGTGATATCCCCTGCGCACTGATATCCGTAACACTTTTCTACATCGGCATCAGCCTCAACGAAGAAGCTGTATTTCGCGGATACCTGCTCCCCAACCTCGCTGAAGGGTTGTCCTTCACGGGGAAACCACTTCTTCAGGCGGGTTTTGCGACGATTGTGTCCGGCGCTCTGTTCGGGTTGATTCATTTCGACAATCCATTCGCAAACATCCTCAGTGGCGTCAACCTGATTTTGTATGGATTCCTGCTCGCTGTCCCATTCCTGCTCACCGGTAGCCTGGCGATCACGGTCGGCCTCCATTTCACCTGGAATCTGTTCATTGGGGTGATCTACGGTTTGCCGGTCAGCGGATATCCGCCCCTTGTTGCACTCATGCGTGCAGTTCAACTCGGTCCGGAGCGTTGGACAGGTGGAGAGTTCGGTCCCGAGGGAGGTTTGCTGGTGACACTCGCCCTGATTTTCGAATTGGCGGGATTTCTTGTATGGGTTCGCGCGACGAGGGGCCGAATCGCTCTCGCGGAAGGATTCGGAGCGTACCAGCCGTTTCGGGTTTTCTCGCTAACACCCGGAGAAATCCGGCAGGAACGTGCGGCATTTCATGACGAATAGTACCGTTTCAGAACCTACTGGCTCGTTTTATCTCCCGGACCGCTGAAGCAGAGAATGTTATCTTTTTCACAGAAAAATGTACCAGGTACATTTATTTTACGTCACAATAACCTCATAAACACTGGTTTTAAAATGTACCTGGTACATTTTTCTGGAAACAATCCACTAGTCAGATGAAACCAGTTTCCTAAATTGGGGGTCTTCATTGACCACCAGTCCGGTGTCTGACATCGAGACCACCATCGCCGGCATTCCGATACGATCCGCCATCAGTATGCCCCATTCAGGCCCCATGACGAAAAGCGCCGTGGCGAAGGCATCCGCATCCATGCAAGTGCCCCCAACGGCTGTCGTGCTGATCGAGGCGCGAGCAGGATACCCTGTGGCGGGATCGATGATGTGGTGATAGCGTACGCCGTCCACCTCGAAATACCGTTCGTAATCCCCCGAAGTCGCCACCGACATCGGCTTCTTCAATTCGAGCACGGTGAGAAATTCGGACGGATTCCTCGGGTGACGGACGGCGATCCTCCAGGGCTTGCCGTCGGGCTTGCGTCCGAACACACGCAGGTCTCCACCCGCCCACACCATCCCGGCTTTCATCCCCTGTTCCTGCAACACCTCAACGGCACGGTCCACCGCGTATCCCTTGGCGATTCCTCCCAGTTCGATGGCGGCACCGCGCGGCTTCAGCCAGACTTCTCCGTGATTGGTACGGGTCATCACCGTATGGTGCACAATCTGCGAAAGGGTGTCGATCTCGCCCGGCCGTGGGATTCGCGGCTGCCCGAAAGCGATCCCCCAGGCCTTGACGAGTGGACCGATGGCGGGAGTAAACGCCTCATCGCTGATCTCTGAAATCTCAAAAGCGTGATCGATCAACCCGTAGAGTTCATCTGAGACCGAATCCGGCGAACCGGCGGCGGAGGAATCGTTCAACGAGGCAAGCTCGCCGGACCATGCCATTACTTCGACGCGGTGCATTTCGGTAAAGGCGGAATCCGCCGCCGCTTTCCAACGTTTGCCCGACCACCTCCCGGGACCGTCGTGGATCGTTATCGCCACCTCGGTGCCCATCATCGATCGGCCCCAGGTCCGGGGGCGCGGTGCGCAACCAGAGGTCAGGAGCAGGATCAACAGGGCGGTAATCACACGTGCGGCGTGCAGGGTTCGCGTCATGACCGGCTTTCGATAATTCATTTGTTGCGGGTGGCTGCGTACCGGGCAAAGCGGCGCAGATGATGGACGTACTCGTTCTGGCCGGGCAGGTCATCGAGCGACTTCTCCGCCTTCCCGGAGTACTCGAGGGCGATGTCACGGGAATATTCAATCCCCTGTTTTTCCCGAATCAGCGAAATCACATCGTCCACGTTCGGTTTCTTCCCACGCTTCCACGCCCGTTTCGCCCGGCGCAGCTGTCGAAGCACTTCTTTTTTCTCGTTTTCCGACACCTGCTCCAGGGCGTGAATCAGCGGCATCGTCATCTTTGCCTGGGAAAGATCGATTCCGACCGGTTTGCCGATTTCGTTGCTGCCGTCGCCAAGGTCGAGCAGGTCATCACGAATCTGAAAGGCAATTCCCACCATTTCGCCGAAAACGCCGAGGGGACGGACGTACTCGCTGGACATCCCGAGCGAGAGCGGACCCATCTGGCAAGCGGCGGAGATCAGCGATGCGGTCTTGTCGGAGACCATCTGCAGATACTGGTTCTTGTCCAGGTTCAATTTGCGTGCACCGATCGCTTCCATCAGCTCGCCCTTCGCGAGACGGATGGAACAGTCACTGAACAGATCGAGAACCTCGAGACTGCGCTGTGCGAGCATCCCCTGCAGGGATTTCGAGAGGAGATAATCACCGAAGAGCACCGCTACCTTGTTATTGAAAACGAGGTTGAGGGTGGGACGGCCGCGGCGCTCGGTGGCACGGTCCACGACATCGTCATGAACGAGGGTAGCCGTGTGGAGCACCTCGACAACAAGAGCAGCGATTAGCGTTTTCTCCGGAAGTTCCCCCTGAGCGCCGGAGGCACGTGCGGCGAGCAGCGTCAGGGTCGGACGCAACCCCTTTCCCCGGGATTTCACCAGGTACGCCGAAACCTTGTCGATCATCCAGACACCGCTGCGGAGCATTTTCGCATACTGGCGATAAAAGGCCTTGAGATCATCGGCCACCGGCGCGGTGATCTCCTTCGCTTTCATCGGGCGGATGGATGTCGCGGTTTCACGACTCACCGGTTCGCCTCCTTTTTCGCGCGGGCAAGATCTCGTTTCGCCTCGCGATCGGCGATGGTCTTCCGTTTGTCGTATTCCCGTTTTCCCTTCGCCAGTGCGATCTGCACCTTGGCGTACCCACGTTCGCTGAAATAAACCTTGAGCGGAATGACTGTAAAACTTTTCTCGAACGCTTTCCGCGCCCACTTTTTCAATTCACGCCGGTGCATCAGCAGGCGGCGGGGACGGATGGGATGCTGGTCGGTGTACCCCGCGTCCTTGTAGAGCGATACCTGCATCCCGATCAGCTCAGGTTGCCCGCTCTCGAAACTGACATGGGCGTCACGGAGCGTAACACGGCCCTCCCGGACGGATTTCACCTCCGGCCCGGACAGGACAATGCCCGCCTCGAGTGTCTCCACAATCTCATAGTCGTGGAAGGCCTTTTTGTTCCTGATCTCAGGGGTGCCCATCGTCCGTCCGTTCGTCACCATCACAACAACAATTGAAACAGGATATACAGAATGCTACAGGATAAACAAGATAAACCGATTCACGGTTCTCGATGAAGAGTTCATTCAGAGGGCTCACCTTCGAAGGCGTGCGCTGGCCTCCATGCCCGCCACCGCCTGATTCTGGCAGTGATGGACTACCTGCTGCATCCAGCACAATGAAACCTGTCGGACAAATCAACAGGACCAGGAAAAACGCCCAAAGGCCATCGACCCTCGGGCGTTTGTTATCTGTTTTTATCGCGCACATGGCATTGTGCGATTCCTGGCGGCAACGACACCGCTACTCGCCGAATTTAATGCCCTGTGCGAGCGGCAGGTCGTGGCTGTAGTTGACTGTGTTCGTCTGGCGGCGCATGTACGCCTTCCACGCGTCCGACCCGGACTCACGGCCACCGCCGGTTTCCTTCTCGCCACCGAACGCTCCGCCGATTTCCGCGCCACTTGTGCCAACGTTGACATTCGCGATGCCACAATCGCTGCCCAACGGCGAAATAAAGGTTTCCGCCTCGATCAGGTCGTTGGTAAAAACACTCGACGAAAGTCCCTGGGGCACATTGTTATGCAGTGCGAGCGCCTCTTTCTCAAAATCGCTGTACTCGATCATGTAGAGGATCGGCGCAAAGGTCTCCTGCTGCACGATCTCCCAATCGTTCTTCGCTTCAACGATGGTCGGCTCGACCCAGTACCCCTTGGACATCAGGCCGGTCATCTTCGGCTGGCCGCCGCCGTACAACACCTCGCCGCCCGCCACTTTGACCTTTTCAAGTGCGATCTTCATATCTTCGAGCGCCGCTTCATTGACCAGCGGACCCATCAGGATTCCCTTCTTGAGCGGGTCGCCGATGGTCACCTGTTTGTATGCCTTGGTCAGCCGCTTGAGAAACTCCTCTTTGATGTCCTTGTGGATGATCACCCGGCGCGTCGAGGTGCAGCGCTGCCCGCTGGTGCCGACGGCGCCAAAAAGGACGGTACGAACCGCCATCTTCAGGTCCGCGGAGGGAGTTACGATCACGGCGTTGTTGCCGCCAAGCTCAAGGATCGTGTGGCCAAGACGTTTGGCAACGACTTCACTGACACGCTTCCCCATCGCCGTCGAACCGGTAAACGAAACGAGGGGAATACGTGAATCGCTGATCAGGCGTTCACCGATCATGCGACCACGTCCGATCACGAGATTGAAGATGCCTTCATATCCATGCGCCCGCTGCACTTCATTGGCGATGTGCTGCACCGCAACCGCCGTCAGCGGCGTTTCGCTGGAGGGCTTCCAGATCACGGGATCACCACAAATCGCCGCAAGAGTGGTGTTCCACGCCCAGACCGCCACAGGGAAATTGAACGCGGTGATGATCCCAACCGGTCCCACGGGGTGCCACTGCTCCATCATCCGGTGACGGATCCGCTCGGATTGAATGGTATATCCGTAAAGCTGGCGGCTCTGACCGACGGCAAAGTCGCAGATGTCGATCATTTCCTGAACTTCACCGAGACCCTCGGGCAGGATCTTGCCCATTTCGAGGCTGACAAGACGCCCCAGCGCCTCTTTCTTCTCACGCAGGGCATCTCCAAGGTCACGAATCATCTGGCCACGGACCGGGGCGGGTACCATGCGGTATTCACGGAATGCTTCAGTGGCCTTTTTCATCACCGTTTCATAGTCGTGCTCGTTAGCCTGCATAACGCTGGCAATCGGCTTGCCTGTCGTCGGGTTGATGCTGACCAGCTCTTCACGACCCTTTATTCCGATCCAGCCTTTGGCACTCCAACTCGCGCCGGAATTCACCGGTTGAATACCCAGCTGCTCGAGGAATTTCATGAGTGTCCACCTTTTAATGGCATCAAATGTCCTGAATATGCGTTTTCCGTTGGTGCGATTAATGTGGAAGGACGCTATCTGCCGGGTAACGATCCCGAAGGCACGTCTATCCCTTGCGCTTACGGAAATTGCACCGATTTTTCGTGAGGGGAACGTAGGGTCAGCGAAGCGGCGTGTCAAGCGACCCTGAGAGGGTGGAGACGTGTCGGAGCCGAAGCGGATAACCGCGTCTGCGATTCATGATTGGACTGTGCGAACGACAGACCAACATCAGGGAAATGTGGCGTTTACCGTCTGCGCCGGGTCCCCAGCCAAGCCCACGCACCAAATACCATTGCGGCCAGACCGGCAATAACGAGGATTACATGCATTGGGCTACCCCATGAGTCATTTCCACTCTCTTGAGCGGTCGTTAAACAGACATATGTGGTCTCGTTTCAGGGGGTATGGCGATTGGGGATCACCCCACTCCGAACCACAGTAAAACGTAGCATTAGGAAACGCAAATAGCAAGAATTGAAGGTATGATCTCCTGACGTATAACGGACCTGGAGCACAAATCTCAACGGTATTCGGTCCGGAGAACTGGGAGATGCACCCGTTTGCCGGGCGACGCTGCGATATAGGTGTGAAAAGGGGAAGGAACCGTGTAAATGCCATTTCCGGGAACAGCGAAGGAGCAGCTTTTAGCCGTCCCTTTGGTTGGTGTAAACGTCGAAACTGTCAGGTCATTTCCATTACCGGCTTCAGCAAATCGGGTCAGACGCTTATTCCTTCCCTTTCGCTTCAGCCTTTTTCGGCTCAGAGGCCTTGGAATCCTTTGCGGCATTGTCCGGTTTTGGCGCAGTGCCGTTGCCATTCGAGTCGTGGCCATTGATTCCGTTGCTCGCGGCGGTGCCATGGCCGTGCTTGTAATCGGTAATGTAGAACCCGGAACCCTTGAACACGAGTCCGGCGCCGGCACCAATCATCCGTTTTGCGGTGGCGCCGCATTTTTCGCATTTCTTGCGACCTGTATCACTCATCGAGTGAAAGAGGTCAAATTCATGGCCACACTTCGGGCAGCGGTACGTATAGGTCGGCATCGTCATCTCCTTCTTCCACGGCTGCAGTACCCGCCCCCGTGTGCAACCACTTGAAGCAACTCGTATGCCGGAACCGGTTCACCGGTTTCAACTGTGAACAGATAAGCTATTTTTAAAAATCATAATAGTTTAAACAAAATCATCTCGGTTTCCGTCGATAATTCAAGAGGGCAAAATACAGTCGATCTGCCATCTTGACAGCGTCTTCTGCGTATCAGGCAGAATGCGCTTTCCAGTGGGGCAAAAGTTAGGGCGGGGACCGTTCATACGCAACGTACGATGAGTGATTCCAGGAGACGCATCTATCGTTTCTGGACGATGGTCGAAAGGGAATCCTTTTCCGTGGGCATCAGGTCACAGAAAATCCTGTAACGGTCGATGACATCCACCACATAGCGCCGAACTGTACCACCTCGAACGAATGCGTAGCTGTCCTTCTGGTAGTACTCCGGTTTCTCCAGCAGGCTGAGCGACCTTGCGACGTCGTTCCACGAGGTGGAATCCCCCCCCCATTCCGAGGTCAGGCGGCGGGCGTTGGAGATGTGGCCGATGCCGGCATTGTAAGCCGCGAGGGTCATCCGGAGGCGGTCGTCCTCGGTGGCCGCGTCACCGTAGAGGCCGTAGAGACGCCGCATGTAGCGAGCACCGGCGATGATATTCTGGTAGGGATTCCAGACGTTCCCGATTCCCATCTCCCTCGCTGTCCGTGGCATCACCTGCATCAACCCGACCGCACCAGCCCAGGAAACCTTGTTCGGACGAAACCGGCTCTCGTGGTAGGATTGCGCCGCGAGCAGGCGCCAGTCGAAACCGGAGGTCTGCCCCGCCTCGCGGAAGTAACGGTCGAAGTCTGAAATTCTGCCACGGCGGGCGAGGCTGAGTTGTGCGCTGCGGTGTTTCAGGAAACGGTCCGGATCGTCAAAATAGCGGCTTTTGAGAACATTGAAAAAGGTTCGGCGCTCATGACGGCGCAGGAAGTCATTCAGCGCTTCACGCAGCTTCGGGCTGTTCGGGCGCACTGCCCAGGCGAGGTCCTGCGGGTCCGAGAGAGTCATCCCGACCTGGAGTCCGGGGTAGAAATGCTGTTCGAGGCGGGCGATTGTGTTGTCCACAACGGTCAGCGAATACCGCCCCTGTGCGACAAGCTGCACCGGGTCGTTCTCCTCCACCGTCTCATCCAGGTAGTCAAGGCGAACATCCAGTCCGGCACGCTGAAGCTGGCGAAGGCGTTCTTCGTAACTGGACCCCCTCCGGACAAGCACCGTCTCTCCCGTCAACTGTTCCAGGCTTTTCGGGGGAGGCATCTCGTCCGTGCCCACGGCGACCTGCTGCACCTGGAGATAGGAATTGGTGAAATCGACAAACCGTTTTCGTTCCGGGGTCACAGTCAACTGGGCGGCGATCACATCTCCCTTGCCCTGGTAGAGCCAGGAGATCATGTCGTTCCACGTTGGCGGAAGAACGACCTCAATGTGGATTCCCTGCTCCTCAGCGAACCGCTGGAGCAGTTCAAACTCGAAGCCACGGCGGGTGCCACGGTAGAGGTAATACGAGAGGGGATGGTTGCGTGTGATGACGCGCAACGTGTCGCTGGCAACGATCTGGTCCAGATCACGTCTGGCGGGGATGCCGAAGTGTCCCCTGAGACCGGGCCAGATCCCGTTCAACAGCAACAGCAGAACGAGTGCAACCAGCAGGCTGGCCCCCGAAGCGATCAGCGTACTGGCGCGGCGGTATCCCCAAAAATCCATAGGGCGAACGTTAGCTCACGCTTTACTCGGAGTCAAGAAAACCATGCACGATGGCGAGACGAACATTTTTTCGGAGAAACCCGACCCTGAAGGATCGGTCCACCCGTCCGATATGCTATGGAACCGATAGAACAGTTGATAGACCAATCATCCTGAACAGCCTGCTGAAAGCAGGCGTCGTGAACCGCAGCACCAAAGGTGTAAGCTCACGGTCCTCCGAAGGCGGAACGCAACACAGGATCCATAAGTTATCGGTTATCTGACTCAAAGATCCTTCTCTCGACCGTTCGGGATCAGGATGACGCTCTGATTTGTTGTGCCGGGTCGTGAATCCGCCCGTTGACTGATGGAGACCCGACATCCGGTCCACCGTCGATTCACTGATTCGCTAAGGAACCGACAGAACCGTGAATCCACACTTACTGACTGTTTTTCAAAGAATTAATAACTACAACCCTGAGCTCCAGCCACTCACGGTTGGTCACAAAGCGGTCACCTCGATTGAGTTCCTCAAGTGCACCAGCGGGATCACCCAGTGCAAGGAGGATGCGTGCGGCAAGGATCGGTTCCTTGAAGAATTGCGGGGAGAGCCTTTGTACGTGACGTGACCACCCCAGCGCTTCGTCAAGCAGTTTCACTTTCACCTGCGGATCGGTGTCCGGCAGCATCGCACGCTGGTAGAGGGTTACGGTCAGCAACGTCGGTGCTTCCACGTCCTCCGGCCAGAGAAGGGCGGCTTTCCGCAGGGCGTCAACATTACGGGCGCCGTAATAAAGGTTCGGATCGCGCCCCTGACGCAAGGCGAAATCGGAGGAGATGCGTTTCCATTGCAAAGGCAGTGAGGCGAGCAGAGCCAGCGCCAGCAATGCGGGAAGACTTCGTGGAAGAGGCCGTGAAGCCTTCAGGGGAATCGCGAGTACCACACCGAGGACGATGGCGACAGCCAGCGATCCCTCTCGAGCCGGCGCCAGTGAAACCACTCCCTGCACCATTGCTGCTGCGGTCATCCGCCAGATCGTTCTCCCCCACAAACCCCGGTCCCGCGCCGCCCTCCCTGCCGAGAGCAGCAGCCATCCGGCGAGCAGGATCAACCCCGCTGCACCGATCGCCCCCGACTCAACGGCTGTGTGCAACGGTTCAAAATGCACGTGGTCGACGGGTTTTTGTGCACAGGTGTCCGGGAAGTACTGCATGTCGACCGTCCGCAGTTCCGGGAAACGGTAGAGAAACGAATAGACTCCCTGCCCGGTGACCGGAGCCTGTGCAAAGGCTCGCACGCCGGCATGAATCAGTTGAACGCGAGGCGTCACGGCAACTTCACGCCCCTTCACGAGCAAGCCCATGGAAATGGCGGCAACGGCCACCGCTCCCGCCGCGAGCACTGTTGCCAGGCGCTTTCGGTTGTCCTGCGAGAACAGGAAGGTGGGACCCCACCCCACGGCCAGCGCGAGAAACGCACCTGCGGACAGGGTAAGCACAACGACCAACAGGGCAAGCCCGACGCTCCCCCAGGCGATCCATTTTTCCCACCGGGTTTGTGCTTTTCGAGCGGAAAATTCGACCAGCGGAACGAGCACCACGATCAGATAGGCGAGCACGTTGGCGTGTCCGAGTGATCCCACCAGGGGGATCTTTCCCCGGATCGCACCGGCGATGAGGGCGGTGAGCGCGAGAACCGCAAGGAACAGCGTTGCCATCCGGCTGAGCGTCCGGCGCCCCTCCTCTTGCGAAGCGAGGACGGCGACAATCATCGCAATGGCCAGAACGGAACCTTTGTGGGCGAGTCCGAGCAGCGAAGTGGCAGGTGCCGGGGAGCGTCCCGCTCCGAGGACATAGCCGATGCCAAGCAGGGCTGCCGCCAGCAACGGCGTGCGCGCCATTTCCCAACGAACCCCCCGGATCATCAAAATCGCCAGTCCAGCGGCGGCTAACGCGGTGAACAACGCAAGACGAACGATAGACAACCGGAGGAAAGGCCCGGACGCAGGCATCGGGATCGCCACCGCCAGAAACGCGGCAGCCAGTACGAAGGCAGCAATTCGTCTGTCCATAAAAAAAGGTACAATGAGAAGAGTACCGGCTGCTCAGGCAAATGAGCAGTATTACCTTCCATGCAATGATTCTGTACTCCCGGGTGCATCGAAATGTTGCGGGGAGTCTTGTCTTGGCTACGCTCCTTTTAATCACGGGAGCGCTCCCCACAGCCCAGGCCGCGTTTGAGGATCGCGGTCCGGTGCCCGCCTCCACCGGAACAGGGGGCGTGCATGCAGGCGACGCCCTCTCGTTCACCTCCCGTTCGATCAATCCCTCCGCCGGTTCCTGGCGTCCTTCCTGGGGTTTCCATGCCGCCTGGTCCGATCCCTTTGGAATCCCCGAGCTTTCCCAGGTGCGGGTCGATGCCTGCGGCCCACTTGGAAAATCTTGGACCACCGGACTCTGGGGAATGGGGCTCGGCAGCGCGGCTTACAACGAACGCTCCGCCGGTCTGACTCTCTCCCGGGCGTTCGGCTACACTGTTTCCGCAGGCATGGGATTGTCCTGGTCCGTTGTCAACCTGGACCATTATGGAGGCGACGATCTGGTCTCGCTGGACGCCGGACTCACCTTCAGGCACCGGCTGATCGACGCCGGGATCGCCGTGTCCAACCTGGCTCACGGAAAAATGGAACGTTTCGACGAAAGTTTTGCTTCACGTCAAGTCACATGCGGCGTCTCTGTGCCTGTCGACGAGGGCACCCGTCTGCTCGTGGATTACCTGTGGGGCGCCAACGGCACGGGAGCTGTGCGCGCTGGAATGGACATCCATGTTTATGGCCCGATCCAACTGAGGGCGGGGTGGGACGGACAGACGCAACGACTCGCGGTCGGCCTTGGCATTGGGGTCGGCGGCTGGTCGGCTGACTCGGCCTGGGATCATCACCCATATCTCGGTTGGACCTCAAGCGCCGGGATACGATGGGAGCCGGACCATGACCCGCTCCCCTGAGATCCTGCTGCTTCCATTTCTGATTCTGACTGCCGCGACGGCTTTTGCCGCAGGTGAGAGCGCTCCGGACCCATACACTATCAGCAATAACAACACAACGGTTATTCAGGAGCTTCTGGATGGCGGCGAGGAGGAAACCTCCGCCTGGTGGGAATCGATGGATGGGATCCCCATGCTCGGTGCAATCGTATTCCGCTCCCGTTCGATGCAGTCCTATGTTCGCAGCAGCATCGTCGATCCGGATGTGAGCGACTTTCCGAAACAGGAGTTGAGACTGGAGATGAACGGCGGAAATCTCTGGTTCGGAACCCGTCTCCAACGTGACCGGGGCGAGATGGACATGGCAGACCTTCGCCGGACCGCATTCCAGATCGAAAATTCCTCTGCGCAGCTGATCGGCGGCGATTTCCGTGTCGACCTTGGACTCGGATGGACGGTTGGCTCGACTCCGGCGTTCCCCTCCAGCTCGGATCCAGTCGCGCCTCTGCGAAAAGCGAATCAAAACGTGCGTCCCCAGCTTTCGAGCGAAGAGGGCCGTGGATGGCGGGGTGCGGCGCTGTCTCTCACCCCGGCAGCGGGAAAGCCCACCAGCCTTTTCATCTGGGGCGGCAGAGCGCGTTACGACGCCCGCCAAGAGGAGAGCGGTCTGGTACTCTATTCAGATCAGGGAAATCATTCGGCGGAACGTCTTGCACAATTGAAAAACGTGAATGAAACCAACCTCGGTTCGGCCGTCCAAGTGCCAATCGCCGGAATCCGGCTAGAAGCATCACGGATGATCAGCCGATTTGACACTCCTCTCGCGGTCGAAGGTCAGCCTGCGCGTTTTCGGTTTGGGGGAGAGAGTTTCGGCGCTTCAGGGGTCACCCTGCAGACGGGAAACCGGCGAGGCCGGTTTCTCGCCGCTGAAATGAGCCGGCAGGATGCAGGCGCCTGGGGCGGCGGAGCAGTTGCCTCTTTGCCATCACCAGGTTCTCGTCTGGTTGTTTCGATGTGGAGGGCGACTGCCACCTTTGCTCCGTTGCATGCCCGTCCCTGGATCGCCACGGGAACGGACCCGGCGGGGCGGTCAGGAATTCAGGTTGGCATTCAGCGAAACCTCCCCTCCGGCGCACGCTGGACTCTGACCGGAATGGGTGAGTTCCGCGAAGCGTTCGAGGGCTCCCCGGAGAATCGCGGCGCTTCCGCTGCGTCCACCCTTCTGCTGCGAACCGGCCCTTCCGCCAGCCTTGAACTCCGCGGAACACTGCGAAGCCAATGGGAGTCCGGGCAAACAGTTCGTACCGTTCGACAGCTTCTCGTTCACTACTTCATCGAGGATTTCAGGGACCGCATCGACGTCCGGCTGCAGGGCGCACGCGGCATGGACGGCAACGGCTGGGGCGCTTCAATCAGTAGTGAACGAAGACTGGGCCGGGTTGTGGCATTCACGACGACGGGAACGTACTTTGCCACAGCCGGCAGCGGAGTGAGCGTGCTTGTGATCGAACCATCCCTGCCGGGCGAACTGCCTGTGATAAACCTTACTGGCCGCAGGCTTCGCCTTGCGTTTCGGCTGCGCGCGTTTCTCCCCGCTGGATTGGAGGCGGTGCTGCGAGCAAGGGTCGAGCACCGTTTCGATGGCATCGTCGATGTGCCTTCGTCCAGGAGTTGGGCGGTCAGCGTGATATGGAGGTCACCTCAGGTGATCCACAAAGGCGGCAAGTGAAAGAACCACCACAGAAAAATCCCGTCGAGGAGCACCCTTCCGAGTCCGTGCAGGAGCCCTCAAGGAAGATGCATGAGAGTTCCTCCCGTGCCGAGGAGGAGCTGAAACCCCCGACCTCGCTGGCGATTCGGAATCTCCGTTGCCCAAAATGCGACGCGAAGTTCGAGCAGAACTGTGAAGGGCTGATGAACGAAGTGACTTGCCCGGAATGCAGGGCTCTGATCCCTTACGCCTATGGTTACCTCAATTACTACAAGGAATACATTGAAATTTTCATGGACCCCGTGCACGCATTGCCCCTGGTGCCGGGATATTCCACATCTGGACGCGTGATGTCGCTTCCGGATGATCTGCTGCTCGTGGATTTCGGGATGATGTACAACAAGCCACCCGAGGTCTTTTTCCTTTACGACAATGAAGGAGCCGGCAAATCCGCACGGCAGATCATGCGCGACAATCAGGTGCTGCTGCCCCTGTCGATTGTCGAGGACAATTTCATCCTGTTTTCCCGCAGCCTGGACAAGACCCGGAAAGCCCGTCCGACCCCGCTGACATGGGTTGCTATCGGGGAAACCGGCGAATGGGAACGGCCTCTCTGGTTGAACTACCTGCAGAATGCAGCGGACCTTGTGCGTAAGCAGGAGGATATCGCGGCGATTGTGATGTTGATGATGGTCCTTGATTTTTTCTACGACCACATTCTCGAACGACTTGGGATTCCCTACGAGATCATCCGCCGCAAGGGACGGCGGCCAGGGATGAACGAAAAGCGGGCAAAACTGAAATTCATCTCCGAACAGCTCGGGGATTGGCCACCGGGGTTCGCCGAGGAACTGACCCTGTTGACCGAGTACCGGAACCAGATCGTTCACGGACAGATCAAGGAAGGAAACATCAAGAGTTTCAACGCCCGCCGTGCATTCCAGATCGTCCTGCGTGCAGTTCTCTTTCTGATCGAGATGCTGTACAACCCTCGCACAAAAAACAAGGGCTCCGCCTGATTGCGCGGAACGGAGCTCCCATCCTCCATTTCCTTTTCCGGCTGTGTACTTTTTGATGGGGTTGATGAACCAAACGGGCACATGCACGGGAGTGCGGCAATGACGGCAGATGCAGAGAAAAAACGCGGTTTTCTGACCGGATTCCTGGCGTCCACGCTGGTTCTTCTTCTTGTCGCCTCATCGCCGGCGATCGACTCGGAACGCCAGGCCGATCATCTCAGGGAACTTCGCATGAGACTGATCGACGACGGCATCGACCCGATCGTTGTCAACCGTTACTTCGAAGACACCCGGTTTGAAGTGATTCCCAGCCTGCTCCGGGTGAACATCCGTCAACCCAGCGGCACGGAAGGGTATCAGCGTTTTCTCGGTGATTCAAGTGTGCGTACCGCCGCGGCGTTTCTCGAGATGAACCGTTCAGAAATCGAAAAGGTGCTCGCGGACGACCCGGTCAGCCCGGAGATCGTTGTCGCGATTCTCAACGTGGAGTCGAGCCTCGGCACCTACAAAGGCACCTATCCGGTGATGAAT
Source organism: bacterium (assembly GCA_043801585.1). Classification (GTDB taxonomy): domain Bacteria; phylum Electryoneota; class Electryoneia; order Electryoneales; family Electryoneaceae; genus JAZDLX01. The sequence continues at coordinate 15,912 of JAZDLX010000171.1, forward strand.
GTGTTTGCCAGCCTGACTCTGCTTGACACGGACCCGATCACCGATGTCGCCCCTGAATTCTGGACGAATGTTCTCGACGGCGTTCCGGCGAATCGACAGGACGCCGTTATCCTGGAAGCGCGGAAACGGGCACATTCGAAAGCACGGTGGGCTTACCGGGAGTTGAAGACGGTGCTGAGCATGGCGCAGGACGGCTATTTCGACCCACTTGATGTCAAGGGCTCCTGGGCCGGAGCCTATGGACTTCCACAGTTCATCCCCACGTCGGCGAATGCCTACGGCCGCGATGGTGATGGGGACGGCATCGTCAACCTGAACTCGCTGCCCGACGCTGTCGCCTCGGTGGCACATTACCTGAAGATCCACGGATATCGTGATGAGATTCTGAATAAACGCAGGAAAGCGGTGTGGCATTACAACCATTCCGATGAGTACGTGGATTGCATCATCACTCTCGCCGATCGCATCCGGGAGTACAACGCCGTCCACAGTGCGCCGTGACGTCTCTTTTAAAGCAGGAAAATGTACCAGGTACCTTTTCACACGCGAGAGCAAACATGATCCTCAACGGGAAGAAAGTACCTGGTACATTTTCCTGTGATCTACGACTCGTTCGTCCAAACCCTCCCCTTGCGCTGATAAGGACATCTCTCTATCTTCTCGTCCCGTCGCGTCAACAGGCGACAAATGATCCATCCTGCCCGGTTCGTCTAGCGGTTAGGACGCTGGCCTCTCACGCCGGTAACAGGGGTTCGATTCCCCTACCGGGTACAGGAAACGGGAGATCCTTCAAGGGTCTCCCGTTTTTTACTTGAAAACAATGAAACCCGGCTGACGGAGCAGCCGGGCCACACAGGAAATTTATAACGGAACACAACAGGGTGGCCCGAGATGTGGACCGAAGGTCCATTTCCCGGGTTTCCTGTTGTAGCATTCCATGAATTGGAACCCGTCCTGCCGCGTTCCTGCTGCCCCCTTCTCCCTGACCCCTCTGCAGTGACAGCTACAGGGTGGCCCGGGATGTGGGCCGAAAGTCCATTTCCCGGGATTCCCGTTGTGACCTTGCTGGAATCGGAACCCGTCCTGCCGTCTTCCTGCTGCCTCCTTCTCCCGAACCCTTCTGGAAATGACAACGGAGGAGTACTGGACGGCACGGCGGCCGCATCACCGCGAAAAAGCGTCAATCGGCGAGCAATGGCAACGCCAGAGGCGGACCTTCCACATCCGGCCAAGACGCGATCTCGCCAAGAACTTCCGCCAGTACATTCCGTGCGACAGGGTGAGTGAGAATCCGAACCCGCCCACTCTGCACCGATCCTTTCGGGATGTGAGCGTTGGCATGAGTGATCGAGATGCCAGCCTCTCCGAGGGCGCTGGTGATCCGCCCGATCACCCCAGGCTTGTCTACGATCACAAAACGCAGGTAATGGCGCAACTCCGGAGAACTGATCCGGGCTCTCTCGGTACGGATACGGATGCTCGGAAAGAAACCCCGACTGCCTCCAATATCAACAACATCCGAAAGCACTCCACTCGCAGTGGGCATTGCACCCGCACCCTTCCCATAGTAGAGGATGTCCCCGACCGCGTCTCCGCGCAGGAGGACGGCATTGTTTTCATCATGGACACTGGCAAGGGGATGATCCAGCGGCACCAGGGTCGGATGGACACGGAGATCGAGGATGCCGTTGTCACCGTTCCTCGCTCCATACGCCAGCATTTTAATCGTGTATCCATACTCACGGGCGGCGTGCTCGTCGTCCGTCTCGATGGCGTCGATACCGAGACAGGGGATCTGTTCGGGTACGACCTTTGCAGAAAAGGCGATGGAAGCGAGAATCGTGAGTTTCTGAGCGACATCGGCGCCTGAAACATCCGCCGCAGGATCGGGTTCGGCGAAACCGAGGCGCTGAGCCTGTTGCAGCGCCTCCCCATAGGAAAGCCCCTCCCCCATCCTTGTCAGGATGTAATTCGTCGTTCCATTGACAATCCCACAAAACGCTTCGATGCGGTTAGCGACCAATCCCTCCATCAGCGAACGGATGAGGGGAATTCCGGCGCAGACAGCCGCCTCGAATCCGACGTACCGTTTGGTCTTTTCACCGAGGAGCAGGATCTCCTCACCGTGCTCCGCCATCAGTCTTTTGTTTGCCGTGACGACATGCTTGCCCCGGCGCAACGCTCCGGTGACAAGGGAATAAGCGGGGTCAAGGCCGCCGAGCAGTTCGACGACAATCTCGACCCGGTCATCACCAAGAACCGCCTCGAGATCGGTGGTCAGTTCAATATCCTGGACGTCCCGTTGTTTCTTCGTGTCCCGGACCAGCGCCTTGACGATCCTGAAACGTTTCCCGGATTTTCGCTCGATAACGTCGCCGTTCTGGCGCAGCAGTTTTACCACACCCTGGGCAACATTTCCCAAACCGAGTAGCCCGAGTCCAATGGTTTCGGCACTCATCCCTGACTCCCCTCCCGCACTGCCAGACTACGCCTTTGACGCCGCGGACAGCGCCGTTTTCAAATCCGCAATCAGATCCACACCGTTCTCCAGACCGCAGGAGATCCGAATCAGGCCGTCGTCAATCCCCGCACGGCGCCTTGCCTCCGGCTCCATGCTGGCGTGCGTCATCGAGGGCGGGTGCGCGATCAGGCTTTTGATCCCGCCGAGACTCTCGGCGATGGTGAAGAGTCCAAGGTTGGCAAAAAAGGCGTCGAATTGACTCTGCCCGCCTTTCAAGACGAAAGAGACCATTCCGCCAAAGTCGCTCATCTGCTTTTTCGCGATCTTGTGGTTCGGGTGGGATGGATGGCCGGGATAGTAGACGGTTTCAACAGCTTTATGTTTTTTCAGAAAGTCCGCGACAAGGTGGGCGTTTTCGCAATGACGCTGCATCCGCAGTTCCAGCGTTTTCAGTCCACGCAGCACGAGGAAGCAGTCCTGAGGTCCGGGAATCGCCCCAACTGCGTTCTGGTTGAAGCGCAGTTTGGCACCCATCTCCTCATCGTTGGTGACCACGATACCACTGACCACGTCCGAATGGCCGTTGATGTATTTCGTTGCCGAATGGATGATGACGTCCGCACCGAGCTTCAATGGTAGCTGCAGGGCGGGAGTCGCAAAGGTGTTGTCCACGACAACCGTCACACCCTTTTGACGGGCAATTTTCGCAGCTCCAGCGAGGTCCGTGATATTAAGCAATGGGTTGCTGGGTGATTCGAGCCAGAGCAGTCGGGTGTTCGGTTTAATCCCCTTCGTTACGTTGGCGAGATCGGTTGTGTTGACGAAGTCGAACTCGACACCGAACCGGGTAAAAATCTTTGTGAATTGCCGGTATGCGCCACCGTAGAGATCCTGCGCGGCGAGAACGTGGTCGCCGGTTTTCAACGTCAAAAGGATCGCGTTAATCGCCGCCAGCCCTGTTGCGAACGCCACGCCGATGCTGGCCTCTTCGAGGGATGCAACGGCATTTTCCAGTGCGGTGCGTGTCGGATTCTCACTGCGGCCATAGGAGAGTTGCTTTCCCTGATACTCTCGTGGATGCCCCGGAACATCCTGCGAATAGGTTGACGTCTGGTAGATCGGAAACGCCACCGCTCCGGTTGTCGGATCGTTGGGAGATCCGACATGGATCGCCTTTGTGCTGAACTGCATCCTCTCCTCCTGCTGTTGAAATTCCGAGCAACACTGTCATGAATAAAAAAACCCACCGGCTGTGCGGTGGGTTGCTGTTTCGTCCGGTTGTCCAGTCGCTACACGCCTCCCTCCGCACCCTCGCGGGGTCCGTACATCTTCATCGATCCCATGATGAAAAGAGGGGTATCCATCGATCTTCCACTCCTGCAGTTGCCGTTTCTCTGCGACTCTTCGGGACAACGTAGAGGCGCGTTCAGGCGGGCGCAACTGATTTGTCTCCCGCGTCTCAACGAATACTCCGGGAGTTCTATTTGAAATGAATCATCAGCTCGTCATATACGGAGGCTGCGTCCGGCTCACGCACAAAGCGGGCGACGGGAGTATCGCCAGAACCAGTTCGCAGGTCGTACCCGAACGTCCGGATGCTATCGGTCACTCTCCTGACCGCAACCGCGTGGATTGTCGGGTGGTTCTGGTCGTCACTCCGTGTGAAGAACTCTCTTCCGTGTCAATGATCGCCGGAAGTACGTATTCGTGGAGGATGACTTCGGGCGGATACGGCCGAGTGTTATACTCCTCAGCCGTGACGACGACAACGAGGTCCATCTCCCGGATGACATAGATCGCCTGCCCTCCCAGTCCCAGCGCGGCGGGCGCCCGCTGAACTCCGGAAAACTCCGTGATCGGCTCCAACCACCAGTGAAAACCGTATCCGCTCCCACTCTGAAAAAGGGTGGTGAGCTGAAACGACTGTTCCAGCCACTCCTCGGATACGATTCGCTGACCGTGATAGACGCCGTTTCCAAGAACGAGCGTTCCGATTTTCGCCATGTCCCGCGGACGGAGAGACAAACCCCATCCTCCATTGGTGATTTCGTTGGGAGTCAGACTCCAGGTCCAGTCAGTGATCTCCAGGGGTGCGAAAAGATGTTCGCTTGCGTACTGATCGGCCCGCATGCCAACGGCTTCCTGGAAAATTGCGGACACCAGTGTCGAGACACCGCTGTTGTAGCAGAACTCGTTTCCCGGTGCGGCTGACATCGGAAGGTTCAATACGAAGGCAACCCAATTCGAACTGTTGATCAGGAAACCTATGGGATTGTCCTCGCTGAAGTAGGGAATGCTCCATTCATCCCATTCAAATCCGGCGCGCATCGTCAGCAGGTGACGCAATGTCAATCCGCTTTTCTGTTCGTCGTTGTCGATCAGGGATGCATACTGCGGGAGCAGAGTGGTCACGGAATCATCCACGTTTGGGAGTTTTTCGTCGTCGAAGGCCATCCCGACGAGCAAAGAGGCCACACTTTTTGTAACAGAATACACCGGGTGCGGAACATCCACCCCCCAATCGAAACCGTACCACTCAAAGACTATTTGTTCGTGCCGCTGGATAAGGATCGAACTGATATCGCCGAGGCTTCCATCGCTGACATCCTGCTCGAGGCGGAGAAGTGCGTCTTGGTTAAATCCCAGGCTTTCAGGAACTGCAGGGATCGCGGCGTCGTGATCCACGGGGCTGCAGCTGATCACGTGAATCGTCAGTGCGATGGACAGCAGAAATACCATGAGGGTCAGGGCACGGGAAGATCGACGAAATGAAAGATTCGACGTCTTCATGCTGTTTCCTGATTTTTTCCAGGCCGGCTCGGACAAGTCAGAGTAGCATGTTTTTTATCGTGGAACAAGCAGTGGACTCGTAATATTCTTAACGCATCAGATGAACTGCCGATTCTCTTCCCACGTATTCCAAATAGAATCTTACTCTTCAATCGACGGCGATGCAATTGTCCAATGAGTGGTCGACTGACGGACAAATGGTGCACGGACGAATGGACCATCTCTTAGAGGCTGCACACCCGCAAATCTTGCAGAATAACCGGGTATTTCCATAACGTATAATTAATTAGTAATAACTTCTCTTAATTAACACATCGACTATGTTGCGTCTTATAAGGGGACTACTCGTTTATTCTCTGGTGAGGTTGTATGGATTCACACGACTCAGTATCAAAGCCTACACCTTTTTCATTCTTCAATCAGCTTCTCCAGCTGATTCCTGACGGTGTTTTCACCTGGACACCGGACAAGGACGAAACTCTATTCAGTCCGCATCTGCGGGAAATGCTTGGCTATCCCGCCGATTTACTGCTTGCCGATTGGAATGAATGGATCAGCCTCGTCCATCCTGACGATCAGGATACCGTCACCCATATTCTACAGAACAGCCTTCAGCACTCAGATCACCCCTTTGAATTCAACATTCGGTTGATCACCGCCCAGTCAACCACCCTGAAAGCACACTGCCGTGGGTGCGTGGTCCAGGATCCCGAGTCAAAGAAAGGACGGCCTACCGTTGTCCTGACCGTCGAGGGCAACACCAATCTACCGGAAGCATTACGTGTAATGTGGCAGACGGGAAAGCTTTATCGCACCACGATCAACAATATTCGTGAAATTGTCTTTGTCGTGGACAGCAATCGAAAAGTCGTTCTGATGAATCGGATAATGAAACGCGCCCTGGCGCGATATGGGATGCGTGATGCGAAGGAGGGAATGTCTCTTGAGAAGCTGTTGCAACCCTATCGACCCGATTACATGGAGCGCTACGAGAAAGTATTCGCGGAAGGAACAATCCTCTCCTTTGAAGCAGAGACCGAGGTCGAGGGTAAAAAACTCTGGGGTGACTGGACACAGGTTCCAATCAAGAATCAACACGGCAATGTGGTCTTTATCCTCACCACAGTGCGAGATATTACTTCACAAAAAATCGCGGAGAGTGACCGTAAGCATTTTGAATCGGAGGCGATTGCACAATTCCACCTGACCCAGTTGGGGCTGCTTGCCGCCGAGTTGATCCATGTCATGCGGAACCCGCTGACCATTCTCACCGTCAACAACAACATCGCGAAGGACAACGTGATAGAAGTACTGAATCGCGGCGAAGTGGATCCACAGGTTCTCTATGACACCCTCGATGAACTCGTCGAAAAACTTTCCGCCAATCAGCGAGGTATCGAGCGATTGAATCAACTTGTGGAGGAAATCCAGGATTACACTCGCGTCAACAGCGATCTCTCGGAGAGCAAGGTTGTGGACATCAACGCAATCCTCGAGGCGGACGCGAAAATGATTTCAGTGAATTCCGCAATCAATGGAGATGTGGAAATTCGGGTTTCGCTATCCTCGAGTGCTCTCAACGCCAAAGTACCTCCGTACGTGATTACCCAGATCTTCCTGAATCTTGTCAATAACGGAATGGAAGCGATGGAATCCAGTGAAACACGAGTGCTATCCATACGTTCCGGACAGGATGATGCCAACGTTTGGTTCGAAGTCAATGACACGGGGAGCGGCATTCCATCACACATACATAAGAACCTCGGGCAACCATTTCTCACCACCAAAGCAGATCCGGAGACATCGGCCTTGGAGAGTAGAGGATCCGGACTGGGAATCTATATGCTCCTCAGATCTTTAAAGCGTTTTAGTGGCGAAATGAAAGCCGAATCGGAACCCGGCAACACCCGGATACGGATTTTCTTTCCCAGATCCGATGTGTCCGTGGAGACAGAATCATGAACGATCTGAGTGAAGGCAAAACACCCCAGGCGTTTGGGGAAGAAGTACCTCCGGAAAAGATTACCCGCGTCTTCGAACATGTTCTCTCCGGTACCACAGACATCGTGCTTTTTGATGGCAACAGGGATTTCGACAGCCGAGTGCTCAGTCACCTTCACGGTAAGGTGAATAAACACGTTCTGATCATCGATGACACGACTCCTCCACTTCCAAAAAGTCTTCTTGAAAAGAAGATCACGTTGCTAGGACGGGTTCAGTACTTTCAGGCAGGCCTGCACCACAGAATTTCCTTCCAGACAAATGTGCTCAAGCGAGCGATTTATGTGGGGCATCAGGCCCTGTGGATGGACGTCCTGCTCCCGGTACGACTAGTGTCCAATCTGTACGTATCGATGCCCAGCGAAAACCACCCCGTGTTGCTGGAGATTCCGGTCGCGGGCGCACCACCACAGGTGCGGGTTATCGAGCTGAGCACCTCGAAGCTGAAAGTTTACGCACCGGAAGCAAAGAAACTGTTTCCAGAAGCAATAAATGTCGAGGGATTGAAACTTCAGCTCATTGACATCGGCAGGGCTCAACTGAGCGGAATCATGCGTGCCGTTTCACAGGAGCACGCAGAGCTGGATATTACAGAAGTGCAAGGTGACTCAAAAGGTCTGCTGGACGAGTATCTGAATCACGATTTCCTCCGTACGCAGAAAAGGTCCATCTCAGCGTCTCCGTCTTCCTTTTCAATGCCCGAGGAGCCATCGCCGGTTCCCGTACAGGCCAACACTCTCTCAAAAACGGCTCTGGTCCTTGTCGAGCAGAGCTCAGTTCGTGAACGGTATGTCCGGGTACTTCAGGATCTGGGTTATCAGGTCGAGAAAGATTCCCGGTTCGAACTGGCGACCCCTGACATGGTTCGAGGGCGCAGCCTCCTGGTGATGGATGCGGTTCAAGCCCCCACTCATGCAGAGAGCTGGATCGAAACCTGGATCCAGGACGGTTTGATCCAACCCTGCCGGTTCATCCTCATCGGCGACGATGTCGATCCCGATCACCGGCGAAAATGGACCGGACTCGGTGAAGGGCTCTGTCTTCGACCCTCCTACCCGGCAGACTGGATCAGCAACCGTCTCATGAATTGGATTGCCGAATCATCCAGCGTAAGCCAGGAATCCCAGAGGGAGGAAAAAGAAAAATCTCCAGGCACAATCGATAGCAACGTTCGAATTCTCTGTGTGGACGATGAACTGGATATGCAGGAAGTCATCAAGGACGTATTAAACCGTGAAGGTTTCCAGGTGGTAACCGCTTCGAATGGACAGGAAGCCGTCCGACTCGCAAGACACAGCCATTTCGATTTGATCCTGCTTGACCTGCTGATGCCACAGTACAATGGAATCAGCACTCTCGAAACCATCCGCCAGTTCAGCAAGACAAAAGACATTCCCGTCATCATCGTCTCCGGGAACTACCCCGACGCCAGCGTTCACAAGATCACAGATCTCGGAATCTCCGGTTTTATTGCGAAACCGTTCCGGCCAGAAGAACTGCTGGATAAAATCAAACGTGTCCTCGCGAGAAGAGTCACCGACACATAGTATTCATTATGCCGGTTGATCCGATCCGTCCAGGTGGCAGGGATTCAATCTGTACCCGGAGCCGCGATGCTCTTTCGCTGCGGGCGTATTGCCGGCTCGTTCTTGCTCAATGGTTTTTGCCGATATGGACAATGTGTCCCCGACAAAAAGCCCTGCCGACAGGCAGGGCTTTTCCTGTGGATTCGCGACAATCGATCGTCCGTCATTTCTTCCTTTTGGGATCACCAACGAGCCGCAGCGACACCAGGTGGTGCGTGGAGGAAAGCATCGCCCTTGCCTCCACACGAAGGCGGTCCATGACATTGTCTTCATTCTCGATGTGTTCAAGTCCGGGATAGGAAAACAGATTCGTGCTTCCGTCGCGATTGCGGATCAGGAACCGGTCGCCTTCAATCAATCCTTCTTCCACATCCTTGACGATCAATGCCCGGTGATGGCCTGGACGAAACAGACTCGATCCATAGGAAGCGTTGATCCATTCTCCGCCAAGCAGATCCATCACCGACGCCGTGACATCCACCTGGCCCCCCACCGGGTCCAGAATCTCCGGTTGCAGCAGCCCCGGACCGTGGAGAACGAGGGGGACGTGGAATAAACTGGGATCGATGCTCACCTTGGGATTCCAGTTCACTCCGTGATCGCCGAGGATAACGATAATCGTGCTGTCACCCCACGAACTGGCATCCACCTGGTCGACAAAGCGTCCGAGAGCCCAATCGGCATAGAGGGTGGCGTTGAACCGTTTCTCGTGTTGCGTTCCAGGTGGAACGCGCGGCGACGGAACCCCCTCGGGGATCCTGAACGGACCGTGGTTTGTGCTGGTCAACAGGGTCACAAGGAACGGCTGTGGCAGGGATTGCATGTCCTCCAACGCCCGGTTGAACATCACATGGTCGGGAACGCCAAGGGTAGACAGCACCTCGTTGGCCGGGAAATCGGGCTGGCCGATGACTCGGGAATAACCGTTCAAATGGAGAAATCCCTGCATATTGTCGAAATGGGGGTCGTGAGGTACATAGAACCAGCAGGTGTATCCGCGTTGCTGCAACACACTCGCCAACCCGCCGAAATCCTGTTGCCCCTCGGAACGTTTCATCAGCGACTGGCCAAGCGGCGAGGGATAGCCCGTTACAGTGGAAAAGATCCCTGTGAACGTATGACTGCCGGAGGAGAAGAAGTTGGAGAAAAGAACAGAATTCGCCGCAATCCTCTCCAGTTCCGGCCCCAGGTCCTCCACTCCCCCCTGTGACCGGATAAACACGCTGGCGAGTGATTCGCAGATGATCAGGACCACGTTGTACCGATGGATCGGACCATCACGCTCAAGCCGTGCAATGGGGCTTTTCATGACGAACAGGGAGTCCTCGATTCCAAGAATTCTCCGGGTGCGCTCAAGGGAATCTTCAGCGGGCATCAAGTCACCCAGCACGTTCGCTTCATTCCGTTCATCCTGATCGATGATGGCATCCTGAACAAAGGTGTATGCACTATTCAAGGCAAGCTGGTTGGCGAAATTGTATCCGCTGAAATAAGCGACTGACCAGTTAATCGGAGCTTTTTCGGATATCCGGCCGCGAATCATCAGCAACAACGTCGCGAGGACAAGCAGGTAGATCCCCCCGGAACGCCAGAGGGGCTCCCGCCTGGGACTGTCAAGAAGTCGTTCGAGTTTGATCAGGGCATAGGCGAAGAAACCTGCGAGAATCATCCAGGCAACAACGTACGGGACGATCGGTGCCGCCTCCCAGACGATCTTCAGAGACAGCAGGGGAGTGTCCGTCCAACCGAAAACGATGTGATTCAGCCGGGAATTGAACTGCCCGAAGAATTCCATGTCCACGATGCCGGCGAACATCGCGATGCTCCCGAACACGATCATCCATGTTCGGCCGATCCAACGCATCACGCGGGACGATGACCATCCGATCCAGGGTAGCATTCCGAACAGGGCGACGGGTGCGATGATGTAACCGGTCACGGTCAGATCGAATCGCAACCCCACAAGGAAGGATTTCAGCAGCACACCGGGCGGAATTCCCTGAGCCAACGGTGCGTACCGAATAAGTAATGCCATACGGATGAGTTCGAAAATCAGAATAAGCAGTGCAGCCACCGCACAACAATACCGTAATCTTGGCATCGTACATTGCTCCCGTCACTGAAAGGTTCCCACCCCATGAGACCGAAAGGTAGGATGAAGCAGAGTCGGCTTCAATCTTGAGGCTCGCCTTTCGTTTGATTACCGTTGCTATGGTCGGATAACCGGGATGGTGGATGAGCAGTCCGGAAAAATCTTATCGCAGGATAGTCCATCCGATTCTTCAAATACTAAGATTCGCGTTTGTTGTGGCATTCGCGGCGCTGCTGCTCTTTGCCCTTTCAACGTTCTGGCTGACTCATCCGGTCGGTGAAAACTGGATCCGTGGCATCCTCGAAGAACGCCTGACTTCATCGCTGGGGCAAGCTGTCTCGGTCGATTCCCTCGAGACAAACCTCTTCAACCGGTTGAACCTCTATGGAGTCACTGTCTATTCCACGGATACCCTGACGAGCAGATCGCCCTTGACACTGGAGTACGCAAGAGTCAACTATCGACTTCCGGAATTAATCGGGGACTCGCCTTTCATCCGCAACGTCGCAATCGGTACGCTCGCACTCACTCTGCGTTCAGACAGCTCCGGGCTCAAAGATTTCCGATTTCTTCAACATGCAGTACCAGTTGACACATCGAAAACCCGCAAGCCCATCCGTCAGGCAATGCAGATCAGGAGATTGACAATCACCAACGGCTCCCTGGCATTTCAAGACAAATCACTCCCCTTGAATCTCGACCTCGACGGTCTTCAGTTGACGCTTCAGTCACGCGGTCAAGGGTATGGGGTCAGCCTGCTTCTGGACACACTGCATCTCAATCACCAGGGATGGTCCTTCCCGCTCTCCGCACTCTCGGGCGAAGGCAGCCTGCAACAGAATCAGGTGGTGATTGACACCCTTGCCTTCAGACTGCCCGAATTGACCGTCGGGGTTTCAGGAGGCGTGGATCTTTCCAGTCAGGGTGCAATTATCGATCTGCGGGCCGAATTATCAGGATCACTCGGTTCTCTTGCGGACCTTGAAAAACAGAAACTCCCCCATTTCCTCGGCGATCTGAGTGGCGATATCGCCCTGCAAGCTCATCTTGCGGGGAACATCTCACATCCCGACATCGAAGGGAAGCTGAACGCCTCTGATCTTCACATTGCACGGAATCCGACACTATCCCATGCCGAGATCACCGGTAGCATTCGCAATGGCGTAGTTCAGATGGACACCCTGTCCATAGAAGCTCTCGACGGAACGCTGCGCGGATCCGGAAGCCTGCAGATCTCCTCGCCCTTCACTCATTCGCTGCACCTTACGCTGAAGGACATCGACGCAGGGAGCCTGTGGCAGGCATATTACGATGAACCTTCGCCATACAACGGCATCATCAACGGGCAACTGGCAACTCGCGGACCCCTTTCCGAACCGGCTCGAGTAACTCTTGCGATCCATGTTCGCGGAGACAATTCCCGATTTCGCGGCAAGGCATTTCCCCCACTGCTTCTTGATGGAACCCTGATCGGTGGACGCGCATCCTTCCACATGGTCCAGGGCGGAGCCATCATGGACGGGGACGGATGGATGCGTGAAAGGCGCATTGGAGGATCGTTCCGTGCTGTGCTGCCCTCCATCGCCCCCTTCACCAGCCTCGCAAACCTTCAGGAGCTCGAAGGAAAACTCGAACTCGGAGGTTCTGTCTCCGGAACACTCGAGCGACCCAGGGTGAAAGCCCGGATACGAGCTTCTTCCTTGAGTTACCGTAATCTTCCCATCGACACACTTGCCGCTTCACTCCGCTGGCAGGATTCCAAATTTTCCCTTGACAGCGCCTATGCTGCGCATCAGCTGCAGGAGGTTGACACCCTTCATGCTCCTTTCGGACTCGAGCGCTTGCGGGGAAAATATGGCTGGACCCTGAAGCTTTCCGGAACACCTGACCAGCCGAAAGGACGGCTCGAGGCGCGGTTTGTTAAACCATCCTGGGGCAAAACCCGGCTGGATGCCCTCCAGATGCTGCTGATGCTGGATGGAAACACCATCAAATTGCTGACGCTCCAGGCTCAACGGGGAGCGCTGGGCATGACGATTGATGGTGAATGGAAACGGGACACCCGATCCGGTAATGCAACTGCCACACTTTACAATGTTCCGAAGTCACCGGACGATCGTGATGAAAAGGGGGTACTGTATAGCTCCGTTCCCGAAAAAGGCCGCTTTCTGAATTCGCTGGGGCAGATCCATCTGCAGACACGCCTGATGGACGAAAAGCGATTTACTGTTCAAGCGAGCGGAAAAAGAATTGACCTGATGGCATTCGCATTGGCGGAACCACGGCTGCGCACGCTTGCAGGTCTGTTGGACCTCAAGGCGACTGTTGAGTATTCCGGCGGTGATGTTCAGTCGGATCTCGAAATAGGAGTGCAGCGGCCTTCCCTCGCCACCGTCCACATGGACTCGCTGCACCTGCACATGAACATTGACCCGAAGGCTCTTCGTCTTGACACCTTGAGTCTTTTCCGGGACGATTCACGCTTTCTCGCGTCAGGGTTGTTGAACTTCCCGATTCACTTTGAAAATAAACGGGATCGGCTGCAAGCGAGCACGATAACACTGCTCACACTCGCTGAAGGTGTCGATCTCCAATTGTTGGCGCCGTTTCTGCCGCTTTCCACGGAGTTGCGTGGAATTGCAGGCTGGCAGCTTGACATGGGGGGAACGCTCGCCCGACCACGTATTCACGGGTCCGTTAAGCTGAGGGACGGATATTACAAATCAGGCGTCAATGGCAAACCGATCGAGGACCTGAACCTTACATTGCGCTTTACCAATCGCTCCTATGTCGTGGACAGGCTGGCGGGAATCACCTATAACCTCCCTTTCGAACTTCAGGGCAAGGGAACTTTCGACGGATTGAATTCCCTGACTACCGATTTCAACCTTGCCTTGAATGGCGAGAACGTTCTGACAGGTGAGGGTCGTGTTTCGCGTGACTCGGTTGCGCTGGCGCTCGATGCGAGGATGCTGAATCTGCAGAGCGTGGCACCCCTGCTTCGGGGGGTCGAGGATATCGGGGGCAGTATCTCGTCATTGATCAAAATCGAAGGTTCTCTGGAAAATCCTTCTTTTTACGGACAGATCTCAGCACGCCATGTGGAAATCAAACGTGAACAATTTGGCCTGTCCCTTTCAGGGGGATCGGCGGATATGCGATTCGAGGGCCATCGCCTGATCGTCGACAGCCTGAGCGCAGACTTCAATGGAGGACGGATCTTTGTCCGGGGAGACATGGACCTTGTCGCCCGCCAGATTCAAAGCGCCACTTTTGACACCCGGCTGGAAAATGTACGGTACGAGCGTCAGGGAATCTTTGTTGTAAAGGTGGATACCGCTCAACTCACCTACCAGCGGCTACGCGAGGATTTATACAAGCTTTCGGGCACGGTGAATTTTGGAGAGACACGGATCATGGTCGATCTGCCCGTTCAACGGCTGCTTGAAATCGCCAGCCAGGCAGACCGGCCGAAACCGGAACTTCCCCCACTCTTCCAGAAAACCACGCTGGACGTCCGCGTCGTGAACCGGGATCAGTTCTGGATCAGCAACAATCTTGCACGCATCCGCAACCGTGTGGACATGGACTTCAGTGGTCCGCTTACCCAGCCAAGTCTGTCCGGCCGCGTGGCGGTTCAGGAGGGGTACCTGATCTATCTTGATCGCAAGTTCGAGATTGACACCGGCATTCTCGACTTCACCAATCCACGTCATATCAATCCCTTTGTCACGCTGTCAGCCACCGCCAAATTGAAGAGCTATCAAACCCGCGACAAACAGGCATACACCATCCTATTCACCGCGCAGGGACCGCTCGATCAGGCACAGATCGACCTTCAGAGCACCCCTGCGCTCGATCGTTCGGACATTCTCGCGTTGCTCACTCTTGGCTCCACACGCCATCAACTGACCGGCAACCTCACGCTAACCGAGAACAACGCCCTGATTTCCGTCATTCAACAGCGTGCCGAAAACCTGTCAAGTCAACGGATCAGCGGCTACGTGAGCAATCGTGTCGGCAGCATGTTTGGCCTTGAAGAGATGAGCATCGAGGGAAACCTTTTCAACTTCGGAGACAATTGGGGACCTCAACTGCTTGCGTCCAAACAACTCAGCAACCGCGTCAGGGTCACCTACTCCACGCGAGTGGGACACCTCAACGAACAGGGCATCCGTCTTGATTACCAACTGACAAACAAGTGGTCCATCGAGAGCCAGGCCGACCAGCAGGGCGGCACTGGAGTCGACCTTAAATATCGCGTGAGGTTCAAATGATACTTCACGCGCTTCGGACATCGCTTCGTCAAGCCTGGATTCCAGGCCGTCTGTTGCTCGGCATGGGATTATTGTTCTGCCTTCCCAACGTCAATGCCCATGCGCGAACCCAACCCTCCGAAGCGAAAATTGAGGCTGTGGAATTCACCGGCAACACGGTATTCACGGACAAACGGCTGAAGCAGATCATGATCTCGCGCCCATCAACCCTTTTCCGGTCGTTCTATTACTACCCCGAACTACTGCAAGATGACCTGCGGCAGCTCGAACTTTTTTATCAGGCCAATGGCTACCTCCAGGCTCAGGTCGTCGGATACCAGGTAAACCGGGACGATAGCCGGAATCGTGTGTCTATCCACATTCAGATCGTCGAAGGTCCGATCACCAGCATCGAGGGCATTTCCTTTTTCGGAAACAGACTCTTCAGTGAGGAGAAACTTCGCTCAGTGATCGACGTCAAGGTCGGCGATGCATTGAGGCGGCAGGTTGCAGACAACTCGGTTTACGACCTTCTTCACCTGTACGCGGAACAGGGTTACCTCGAAGCACGCATCCTTCCAGAAATCAGCGTCGATTCCGACAGGCATCTTGCACTCGTGGATTATGTCGTCAAGGAGGGGCGAATGTACTATGTGGGCAACCTTGAACTGTCCGGATTGGACAAAACCCGCCAACGTGCGATTACAAGGGAATTACAGTTCAAACCGGGTGAAGTAATTCAGTATTCAAAATTGCTGGAGAGCCAGCGCCAACTCTACCTGACCGGCCTTTTCGAATCGGTCTTCATCAAACCGGATCAGAACCAGGATGCCAGCGACTCGCTACGCGTCATTCACATCGACGTCCATGAAGCGTTGGACAAGGAGCTCAATTTTCGATTCGGATTCAACACAATCGAAAAACTTCGTGGAGGATTTGAAGCGATACAAAGCAACCTCGGCGGGATGGGACGCCGAGCCACATTCAGATCCCAACTCAGTTTCATCAGCCGCAGCCTCGAAATCGCCTATTCCGAACCGTGGACGTTCGGTTCGCCCTGGCGAACCGACGCACAGCTATTCACCGACTACCGCGAGGAACCCGGCTATGACGCACTTAGAGTTGGCGGGTCGGTTTCGGTGGGTCACAAATTACGCAAGAACAGCCGGATCACTTTTTCCTACAGGCTCGAGAATGTGGAGCTGCGTAACATTCGCGTTCTCGATGAAACAGGGGAGGGAAGCAATCGGATTCGGCTGCTGCGTATCAATCTCACCTACGACACACGAAACAACATTTTCAATCCAACACGGGGATTTTATGCTGAGTGGTCCAATGATCTCGCCGGACTCTTCTTCCCCAATTCCAGCCAGTTTACCCGATCCATCTATTCACTATCCGGTTATCACTCGCTTTTACAATCCACCGTGCTCGCATCCGGTCTTGAAGTCGGTTGGATGGACGCCAACCGTGGACTCGTCTCGATCCCTCTCAACGAACGGCTCTACACCGGTGGCCCGAATTCCGTCCGCGGATTCGAATATCAACGCCTCGGACCTCGAGATGCGGCGGGCACTCCAAGTGGTGGCCGACTGCGGATTGTGCTCCATCCCCTTGAGATTCGCCAGAACCTTTACAAAGTGATCGGCGCCGCCCTGTTTATTGACGCAGGTAACGTCTGGTCACGGATCTCATACCTGCGCCCGAGCGAGCTACGGCTTGCCCCGGGATTTGGCTTGAGGGCAAACACACCGATCGGACTTGCCAGGCTCGAGTACGGATTCAACCTGAATCCCGGCAGCAACGAACCTCCCGGCCAACTCTACTTTTCCATCGGACAAGCATTCTAAACTTCTGACAGCACAGAGAGATCCATCGTCAACGAGGGGTGAATCAAACCGGGGTCAACGCTTTGTCCAGCGAGTCTTTGCCCGTACAACCTCAGCGCCGTCTTCCCGGCGAACCAAGCTGTGCAGAAATCCCATCTCCCCGTCCTCGGCACATCGAGTCAGGACGAGATCGCCTGCGTGCGCTTCAATGCGAAACTGAATGTCCGCTTCGACTGGAACGTGATCATTCCACCATTCATCCGGTGGAGCTTCAAGCACCCACTCGAGGTAGCGAACGTTGTTCGCATGCCCAAGCATGTCCAGATCGGCACGCCTGATGGGTATTGTTTTTTCGTAACCCGCTTCCCGTAATCGAGGAATCAGTCGTGTCTCGAAATCGAGGTTTCGCGGCGGAGCCTGGGGAAGATCGCGGCCGATCCATACCGGGATGTCGATCACCTTTCGCGTTTTCAGATCGAACACCAGCCATGCCGTTGTCGCTTCACCGATCAGATTCCCCTCGGCATCCATGATGCGGAAATCCCTGCTCGCCACATGACGATCCCGTGCCGACGGCCATGTGAGGACCTCCAGGCTCTCCTGCGCCGCCGGGAAATGGTTCATCCGCAGCCGCAACCGGGAGAGCACCCAGAAAATGCCCTTCGGTACAAGGTGACTTGGACCCAGGTTCAGAGCGCTGGCGTGATGCCCCGCGGTTTCCTGCAGGTAGTTGGCAATCGCGGCGAGCGAGGCGCGTTCGTCCGGCCCTACCTCATAGGAGCGGACTCGATAATGATCCGTCAGCGTTTTCGGGATGTCACTCATCGTACACCCATGCCAGTATCATGTTTGATCCGAGGAAGATAAGCCGGGATCAGGACAATCCCCATGACACAAAGCGCCGTGGCTAGAATTGCAGCCAGGAAGCTCACACAAGAGAGGCGTCAATCGCCTGTTCACTTTTCCCTCACCGAATCAATCACGTACGCAATCTGCTCAAACGGCGGCGCCGGGGAAAAAACGGTTTTCACCCTGATCTTCATCTTGCGGCAAGATAAACCTGTCGCTGTTGCACCTCAACCGAATTCACCGGCGAATAAATAACAAACCCCGGTGATGACTTTACACCGGGGGTTTACGGTTCCGTTTCAACTCTCTCACTATCAGGGTGCGGCGATTCCAATCACTCCGCTGGCGACTCGAGCACCTGCCGCTCCAGTGGGTTGGCTGACGAGGTCATCCTCGCCGGCGTGGACGATCACACCCCGGCCGATGATGGACGTTGATCCGTTCAGCTTCATCACGCTGTCGACATAATCCACCCGCCCGACTCCATCATCACCGACCACCAGGTTTCCCATATCACCCGCGTGACGTTCTTTCGCCATCGGACCGCCATGCTTCATGCCACTCGGGTTGAAATGTCCTCCGGTCGAGGTTCCATCGGGTGCGGAAATATCACCGTACTCATGAATATGGATTCCGTGCTTCGTCCCCGGCTGAAGGCCGTACACCTCGGCGACAACATGGACTCCGCCTTCCACCTTTACAAACGTGACCGTGCCATGCACTGCGTTGCCTTCAGTGGGAGACAACACGGCGACAGCGCGGATGAACTGCGGCATCATGCTCATCTCCCCCTGCACCATCCCCTGATCGCCCTGTCCGGCGTTACCGATCATCGTAAAGGCCAGCAATGCAGCACCCGCCAGCAGAAATGAGATCCTTCTCATGGCTCCTATCCTCCAGCGTATACGGTGCCAGGATCAACCTGCTCCGTAATGTTCGGACTATCTAACAGAAGATCGAGGATCGTACAGGTTCCGGCAAGTGGAAAACCGGGCAAGCGGGTGCAAGGCGAGATGGAGACGGGATTATGGGGCTGTCAGGAGAGTCCCACAGGTTCAGGTGGCGTTTACTGTTCTCAGTGCCTTGCGGGTCGCCTCTTCCGAAAGGTGGCGTTTGCGCAACCGCAGGGACGATGGTGTCACCTCCACAAGCTCGTCGTCGGCGATGAATTCCAACGCGTTTTCGAGGGAGAGAATCCGGGGAGGGTGCAGCATGTAGTTGTCATCCGAGCCAGAGGCCCGCATGTTGGTCAGCTTTTTCTCCTTGGAAGGATTGACCCACATATCGTCCGTACGGGAGTTTTCACCCACGATCATTCCGCTGTAGAGCTCTTCACCCGGGGAGATGAACATCTGGCCCCGCTCCTGAAGGTTCTGCAGGGCGTAGGCGTTGGCTCTTCCCATACGGTCAGCAATCAGAACCCCCGACGTGCGATGCGGCACTTCGCCTGCAAAGTTGCGCCAGCCGAGGAAAATATGGTTGAGGATCGCGGTGCCCCTTGTTTCGACGAGCAGCAGGTTACGCAGTCCAATCAGGCCACGCATCGGCACTTCGAATTCGAGCCGGACCCATCCTGATGCGTGGTTGATTATCTTGATCATTTTCCCCTTGCGGGGTCCCATCGATTGGGTGACGGTGCCGATGTGTTCCTCGGGAACGTCGAGGATCAGGTGTTCCCACGGCTCCAGCAGCGCTCCCTTTCCATCCCGGTGCATCAGCACACGCGGCTTGGAAACAGCAACCTCATACCCCTCGCGGCGCATGGTTTCGAGAAGGATCGCAAACTGCAATTCACCGCGCCCGAGAATCCGGAAGGTGTCCGCCGATTCCGTCTCCTCGATCTTCAGGCTTGGATTCCCCTGAATCTCCTTGAAAAGACGGTCACGGAGCTGACGGCTGGTGACGAAATGACCCTCTCGCCCGGCGAAGGGGGAGGTGTTGACGCTGAAATACATCTCGAGCGAGGGCTCGTCGATGCGCAATTTTGCCAGGGGTCTCGGTGTCTCCGGATCGGTGAGGGTCCACCCGAGCTGGATACCCTCGATCCCGGCAATGGCGACGATGTCCCCCGGTTCGGCCCGCGAGATCTCGTGGCGTTTCAGTCCCTGAAAGCCGTAGAGCATGGTCACCTTCGCCTTTTCTCCACCCTCACCACCCGTCATCAGCACCCAATCGCCGACGTTCAGCACGCCGTTGGTTACACGTCCGATGCCGATCCGCCCGAGGTAATCGCTGTAATCCAGCGTGGTAATCTGGAGCTGCAGGGGATGTCCTTCCTCATAGATCGGCGCCGGTACCTTTTCGAGAATCATATTGAATAAAGGGCGCAGGTCTGTCCCGGGGACGTTGATATCCGTCGTTGCCGTGCCCTGTTTCGCCACGGTGTAGAGAATCGGAAAATTGCACTGCTCTTCGCTGGCGTCCAGATCGAGGAACAATTCGAGCACCTCGTCGACGACTTCGCTGATCCGTGCATCCGGGCGGTCGATCTTGTTGATGACGACAATCGGGCTGAGACCGTTCGCCAGGGCGTTCGAGAGTACATAACGCGTCTGGGGAAGCGGTCCCTCCGATGCGTCAACCAGCAGCAGGCAGCCATCGACCATCTTGAGGATCCGCTGCACCTCGC
The DNA here is from genome assembly GCA_043801585.1 of bacterium. Lineage (GTDB taxonomy): Bacteria > Electryoneota > Electryoneia > Electryoneales > Electryoneaceae > JAZDLX01. The sequence continues at coordinate 36,405 of JAZDLX010000171.1, forward strand.
CCCCAAAGTCAGCGTGTCCGGGCGTATCCACGATATTGATCGTCGTTCCCAGGTAGGGAACGGCGGTGTTTTTCGCCATGATCGTAATGCCTTTTTCGCGCTCGAGGTCAAGACCGTCAAGGGCACGCTCGGCGACGTATTCGTTATCACGGAACAGGCCTGACTGATGCAGCATGGCGTCAACAAGTGTCGTCTTGCCGTGGTCGACATGGGCAATGATCGCAATGTTTCGAACGTTGTCACGGGTACGAATGGACATCTTTTCTCCACAGAAACCAAAGTGGCCCGGACGGCTCGGTCCGGGCCTTGTTCAAACCGGGCGTAAACTTACTGAGGTACACCCCTTTATGCCAATGGTTCCTTCACGGCTCGTGGGGCCGTTCGAAAGCGTATCTTTCTAACAATCAATGTCCATACTGGAGGTTCACATGCAAACGGTTCCCCTGTTCGCCCACCGTGGCGCAAAAGCGTACGCTCCCGAGAACACCCTCGCAGCCTTTTCACTCGCTGTGGAAATGGGCGCCCCCTGGATCGAGCTGGACGTTCACCTCGTGGACGGCGCCCTGATCGTCATTCACGACGAGAGGGTGGACCGCACAACGAACGGGCAGGGCTGGATCTGGGATTATTCACTCGAAGAATTGAGGGCTCTTGACGCCGGCGACGGTGAAAAAATCCCGGTTCTTGAGGAAGTGCTTGAAATTGTGGATCGCCGTGCGGGATTGAATGTGGAACTGAAGGGTCCTGGAACCGCCGAGGCCACAGCGAGTGTTCTGCGAGCCGCCGTCAAATCAGGCTGGTCCACCGATCAGTTCATCGTTTCATCGTTTTTTCATCGGGAATTGCGCAAATTCGGCGAGATCGCTTCGGAGTTCCCCCGGGCGGCGTTGACCATGGCGGTACCGGAATCCTACGCCGAGTTCGCGGAAAACCTCGGATGCGGGGCGGTGCACGCCAGCATTGAATTCATCGATCCGGCCTTCATCGCGGACGCACACCAGCGTGGGTTGGATTTCCGTATTTACACCGTCAATCACCCCGAGGAGCTTGCCCGCATGGACCAGTTGGGTGTAGACGCTGTTTTCACGGACAATCCACGGCTCGTTTCTTCATGATAGAAGAATGGCGGGGATTCTTACTTTCGACGTTTTCATTTAATTTCTTGTTTATTAAAATCATCCAATGGACTCCTCAGAAAACTCTCTGTAGTGTAGCAGGGATGTATAAGGTGCAACTCTGTTCTATATTTATTCGGAGAAGAACCTTCCGTTGGCCTCCTCTGCCACAGCGCAGTTAGGGCTCCGGACACTAACCCGGAGTGCGCCAAAGGCAAGTGATCGGTCAACACACAGATCCAGCCCTACAGGGGGGGCAAATTCCCGAGCCGGGTATGTTCGCCGCATCCATTGCGGTACTGTTTTGGGAGTATCCCATGGTGATCCGCCGTGCCGTCACGGTTATGTCTCTGATTCTCTTAACAACCGTTCTCGGCTGGACAAATCCCAGCCACGTGCTGGTCATCGAACCAATCGATCATGTCGAGATCGACGGTAATATCGAGACCACGTGGACAACTGTGCCCCCATTGGATCATTTTACCCAGATTCGGCCTTCGGAAGGTTCGCCGGCCCAGGCAGAGACATTCGCCTATGTCCGCTATACTCCCGACGCTCTCCTGCTCGCCTTCGACTGCCGCGATCCGAATCCGGATGCCATTTCAGGGAGAATACAACGGCGCGACCAGGACGATAATTCGGACTATATCGTTGTCTTTTTCGATCCCTTTCACGATCAGCGTTCAGGCTATTTTTTCGGCGTGACCGCGGGTGGCGTTCAGCTCGACGGGACGGTCTCTGAAGAGTCCAACTTCGATGATTCCTGGGATGGCATCTGGGAGTCCGCCGTACGCCGCACGGAGAATGGCTGGACGGCGGAAATGCGCATCCCCTTCAGCTCGTTCCGGCATGGCAACGACAATGCCAAATCAAACACCTGGGGTCTCAACTTCGAACGGTATGTCCATCACCTCAACGAAGAGAGCCATTGGCGTCCCCAATCACGTGCCCTCGGCCACCGTGCAAGCCAGTGGGGCGAGATGAAGGGTTTACAAGGAATTAAAGGTGGTGCGCATGTCGAGCTGCTTCCCCACGCCGTAGCTCGCTGGGATGCTCCTGACGGCTCGTCGGTCTATTCCGACCGGAATTCCTGGGATAACCTCGGACTCGACCTGAAAATCGTTCCCAGCCCCTACTGGACGATGGATGTCACGTTTCAGCCCGACTTTGCCCAGGTGGACGTGGACGAAGAGGTGACCAATCTTTCTGACTATCCGATTTACCTGGATGAAAAACGTCCCTTTTTCCTCGAAGGTCTTGACCTGTTCAGTGAAACGGAATTTCAGATGCTTTATACACGGAAGATCACAGACCCGGATGTCGGTTCACGTGTGACGGGCCAGTGGGGCAAATTCCGTGGAAGCGCGCTGGCAGTCCGTGACATTGGGGAAGGTGGCGAAATTCGTGCGGTTTCGGCAGCGCGGGGAGTGCTCAATTTTGGCAAAACCAGCACAGCAGGTTTTACCTCGACGACCCTTTCGGTCGATTCGGGCTTTCATGCGAATGCTGGCGATCTTGATACTCACATCCGCTGGGGCAAGGAAAACGAATGGAATACCATCTTTGCAGCCGTGGATCGAACCGACAGCAAACAGCAACCCGCTGCCCTTAGCTCCGTGATCCTGCTATTTGACGAAAAGCACATTCATTTGGGGACCGGAATTCATTACCTGGGCAGGGATTTCAACGTGAACGATTTGGGATTCACAGGATACACGAACCGAATGGACCAATGGTTCTGGACCCAATATATGCTGAATCCCAAGACCGGATTGATTGAATCCTGGTGGTTCAATCTCAACTTTTACCAAGAAGCAATGCCCATCGGATACGGCCTTTACGAGCGAAGTGGAAACTGGAACACCGATGTCGATCTCCGTTCGAACTGGGAACTTTATAGTGGAATGGCATGGGGAACAGGGTGGTTCCGGGAACGCTCGCAAATGGACTCAACCGTTGCTTGGGATCCGAAGTACGCTGACAACTTTGGTCCCTTCTATCCGGAATTCCATCCATACTATTCGCAGTGGTTCGGGTTTGAAACCGATGACCGAAAGCCGGTGAGCCTCGATCTCCACCTTGAGCGCTCAACATTCCGGGAAGGCAAGGAGCACCGGGTGATACCCGAGCTTGGCTGGCGGCCGGCTCCCAACATGGAGATTACCGGGGCCTGGGATTGGACGCGCATCGAAGACGCCAAGCGAGTGAATGACGGTGCACGCTCCGACTTCACCATCACCCGCCTTCGCGTTCGCTGGTCACCGACATTGGACTTCTCGGTGCGAGCGACGATTCAGATGGTGCATGAAGATAAGCGTGTCAACTCAAATATCCTTTTCGCCTGGAATTGGGCGCCCGGAAGCTGGGCGTACCTCGTCTACGACGAAGGCCGTCCGACGGACGACCGATTCGGATATACCCGCGCCGACCGCACTATCCGGTTGAAATGGACCTGGTTCAAAGCAGTCAGATGACCCGGAATCAGCAGATCTTCCAAGAGCGTTCGGGTATTCCGATCCCGAACGCTCTTTTTCGTCAACGTTTCTGGTTTTTGGAAGGATTGAACTCTCCCGCTTTACCGGGAAACATGTCAGTCGCTTTCCGCTTTAGTATTTTCCATGTTTTACGGTTGTCAAGGAGATATCGTTATGGAATGGAATATTGCGCTTGTCTGGATCGAACGTCTTCTCGCCGCCGTCGTGGCAGGGGCAATGATCGGACTTGAACGGGAACTGCGCGGCAAACCCGCCGGACTTCGGACCATTGTCCTGATCACCATGGGTTCCGCCATGTTCATGATCGGCAGTGAAATCATCACCATTGGACCGCGATTTACCGACTCTTCGCGAGTTGCCGCCCAGATTGTCAGCGGTGTCGGTTTCCTCGGCGCCGGAGCGATCATCACCAGCAGGAACAAGGTTCTTGGATTGACCACCGCTGCCACGATCTGGATCGCCGCTGCCATCGGCCTGGTCATCGGCTATGGCGAGGTGGGCTTTGGCCTCTTCACGTCAATGGTGACCGTTAGTGTCCTGATTTTCCTCACTCAGCTCGAAAAACGATTTCTTCACCCATGGGCGCGCCGCCATGGGTTTATCCACGTGAATGGAAGGTCGGATTCACCTCATCCTTCGGGCATGGGAGGATCGGGGGATTATCCCCAGAGTATCGAATAATCCAAATGTCTCCAGAAGAACATAATTGCAGGTAAGACCGAACCTCTCCGTTTCTGCGAGGGGTCCGGTCTTTCCGTATCTTTCTCCCCTATCACAATCAATCGTTCAGCGAGGAGAATTGTATGCGACTACGTATCCCGCTTTTGCTTCTGCTGGCCATTCTGCTGACGTCCACTCCATCTTTTGCCATCCCCGGAAGCATTCTCGACAGCCTCAATGCACCCGGGACGATGCCCACCGGCCTCGCGTTTGACGGCACGAACCTGTGGATGGCGGACCGGCTGAGTGATTCCCTGTACGCCATCGATCCCTCCACGGGTGAGGTGAAAAACGTTCTCCCCGCGCCCGGTTACATGGTTACGGGTCTGGCGTGGGATGGCAAAGCACTCTGGTGCATGGACATCGAGGAGAGCAGGGTTTCGCGTGTGGACGTCAACTCCGGAGTGACGATCTCCAGTTTCGAATCGCCACTCCCGATGCCTGCCGATCTCGCCTGGGATGGCAATTACCTGTGGATTGTCGATCCCACCTCCGACATTCTCGCGAAGATCTCCACGGATGATGGAACGACGGTCGTGGAATATCCCGCACCTTCGTCCAATGCCACTGGTCTCACCTGGTGGAAGGGCTACCTCTGGTGTGCGGACCGGGTGGAGGACCGCATCTACCTCATCGCTCCCGATCATGACGGCGAAGTGGTGCTCAGCATGGACGCACCCGCACCCCACGCTCAGGGACTTGCGGCCGTCGGTGACGACCTGTTTTGCGTCGATTATCAGACCGACCGGATCTACCGTCTCGCCACTGATGACGGCAAAACGATCCAGCAAAGCGACAAACATACTCTGGACGTGAAATTGCTTTACGAATTTCGCAATTACGGTCCGGGCGAGGTACCGGAGCTGGATGTCTACATCGCCGTCCCTCACGACATGCCCAACCAGGTGCTTCACGGCGATCCGACCTTCACCCCGGCACCCAAGGAATTTCTGGAGGATCGCTGGGGCCAGCGTGTCGCCCACTTCCGTCTCGAAAATCCCGCTCCCGGCGTACGCAACAGGATCACCATGGAGGCGACCGCCGATCTGTACGATGCGCGTCAATTCGTTTTCCCCCACCACGTCGGCAAGCTGAAGGACATTCCCAAGGAGATCCGCCAGCTCTACCTCGTGGACGAGGACAAGTACCGTATCAACGATCCCATCATTCAGAATGCGGTAAAGGCGGCGATCGGCGATGAGACCAATCCCTACTGGATGATGCGCAGGATTCACAAGTACATCCGTGACCGGCTCTACTACGAGTTGGCGGGCGGGTGGAACGTTGCGCCCCGTGTCCTCGAACGCGGGAACGGCTCCTGCAGCGAATACACTTTCGTCTTCATCTCGATGTGCCGTGCGGCGGGCATCCCCGCGCGGTACGTGGGATCAGTGGTCGTGCGCGGCGATGAAGCCTCGACCGATCTTTATTTCCACCGCTGGAGCCAGGTGTACATGCCGGGTTTCGGCTGGATGATGGTGGACCCGCAGGGTGGCGACCAGGAAACCCCGTCTAAAGTGGGGAATTCCATCGGCCACCTCTCCAACCGTTTTCTGATCACCACCGAAAGCGG
>JAZDLX010000174.1:0-13504 GCA_043801585.1 bacterium
CGTTATTAAAGCAATGGAGGCAATCATGAAGTGGGTTGATATGTTCTTCTATTTTGTGATGTTTTTTCTTGGAGCTGTAACCATCGGATCACTTCAATGGTTCTTTACAGTCTTTATTGGAAATATCTTTTCATCAAAGAAAGAACCCCAATATTGGTGGACGTTCTATGATTTCTTAGCTGTCACAATAGAAATAAAATCAGCTACAGTTGTTACAATAATTTACAGTATTGGTTCATTCTATTGGTTTAGTAGACTTCATGGTACTGGTGGTTTTATGGACTATTTCTCATATTATTTACTGTTTTTAAGTTTTGATATGCTGATTGGGATGATTTCATACAAGAAGAGTCGGGCATGAAAAAGAAACAAACGTCTTTCTACCTGTCAGAAGAGTTTGCTGATTTGTTGAAACGTGCTTCTTTGACGTACAACAATTATGCTTCTGAACTGGTAGAAAAATTCATGATGGAAAGTCTAAGGAAACTGGAAAAGAAAGATGGTGAGTTCATGAAAGCGAGGGAATTATGATTAGCAATATCGGAACTAAGTTACTGTATTTTCATAGTGCAATTGTTCAATCATCGAGTACTTTGTTAGCTATTATTGTTGCAGGCATAATCTTTAAAACTCAGTATCATGAATCGGGTTTACGGGAGACAAGATTTAGAAAACAAGAATTATATAAGAATCTTCTTCAATACTATCCAAAGTTAAATGCACTTCCAGAACATAAACGACCAAAAGACATAGAAGATAAGGGAAATATACTCAAAACTAAACTCGACAATAAACCACTTGATACTGATGTAATAAAGTATCAAGCAATATGTGATTATGCGAGATATCATAATATGGAATGGAGAGATATTGCTAATAGGACAAATCTTCAAGCGGAAGTTATCGCAATGTTTATGCTATTGATATCAATTGTTTCTTCATCAGTCTATATGATCTGTACTGTCAACAGTCTTCATCCATATTGCACTCTTATATCTTTATCCACGCTCTTGTCGGCAATTTATTTTCTATTCTATTCCATTTTGCATATTGTGCCCATAAAAGCAAACAATATGCTAAGAGAAATGGATTTCTCGATCAATGTCGAGTAGATGAAAGCCCGTCCAAAGCTGAACGACGGCTGGCTTGGGTTGTCCACATATTGGTGGATTACCCGGGAACTGCAAAGGTAGGATACAAAACGCCATGCGGCTGATTGCCACATGGCGTTTACGATTCTATTCGTTCAATCAATCAGGCGCTGGCTTCCGCCTTGGCTTCTTTCTTCACTTCCTTCGAACCTTCACGCGATTCCAGCCAACGTTCGGCGTCGATCGCGGCCTGGCAGCCGGACCCGGCGGCGGTGACCGCCTGGCGGTAGATCTTGTCACGCACGTCGCCCGCGGCGAATACACCCTCGATCTTCGTCTTTGAGGAGCCGGGATCGGCGATCAGGTAGCCGGTCTCGTCCATATCGAGCTGGCCGACGAACAGGTCCGTGTTTGGCTTGTGGCCGATAGCGAGGAACAGCCCCTGCACGGGCAATTCGCTCTCTTCACCGGTAACGGTGTCACGAAGTTTCAACGCAGTAACGCTCGCTTCTTTCGAACCAAGCACCTCAGTCACAATTTTGTTCCAATGCACGGTGATCTTTTCGTTTTCGAGCACACGTTCCCGCATGATCTTGCTCGCCCTGAATTCATCACGGCGATGCAGGATGTGCACACGGGTGGCGAAACGGGTGAGGAAGGTCGCCTCTTCCATCGCTGTATCGCCGCCGCCTACCACTGCCACTTCCTTGCCGGTGAAGAAGAAACCATCGCAGGTCGCACACGCCGACACGCCGTATCCCTTCAACGCCTGTTCGCTCTCGAGGTTCAGCCATTTCGCCGAGGCGCCCGTGGCGATGATGATGGCGTCCGCCGTGTAATGGGCATCATCCGTGTCGATGGGAAACGGCGAGCCGCTGGTCAGGTCAACTTTGGTCGCGTCGACTGCACGGGTCTCCGCACCGAACCGTTCCGCCTGAGCTTTCAACTGATCCATCAGTTCGGGACCGGTGACCCCCTCGGGGAAACCGGGGTAGTTTTCCACGTCGGTGGTGATCATCAACTGTCCACCTGCCGCCAGTCCTTCCAGGACCATTACCGAGAGGTTTGCACGGGATGCGTAGATTGCCGCCGTGTAGCCTGCGGGGCCGCTCCCGATGATGACAACCTGGTAGTGCTTGGAATCCGCCATTGCTCCGTCCGTTGGTTGAAGTTGGTCGTTGTGCGTTTTTCGCGATGAACTTTTAGGACAGCATGATCATGCTGATGGCCTGGTCAACCTGTCCCAGAAATCCCATCTCAGGCACTTCGCCTATTCGTTGGCTGTCACTGCCTGCGCCACTGCCAGCACCGCGGCGGTTTCCGAGCGAAGGCGGCGTGAACCGAGGCGTACCCGGAGAAATCCATGCTGCTGGAAGGTCTCGATTTCTTCATCCGCAAACCCTCCTTCCGGACCGATGGCGATCACGATGTTCTGGCCTACGGGAGGACAGGGGAAGGAATCGCCATCCACGTCGAGCAGCAATTTCAGATCATTTGCCTCTTCTTGGATGCACCAGCGGTCGTAGGGTTGTGCATTTCGGAGAGGCGGCAGGAAACCTCGTCCGCACTGTTTCGCTGCAGCGAGGGCAATCCTTCCGCAGCGGGCGGCACGATAATCGGGCCATTTGGCGACTGTATACCGGCTGATAAGCGGTGAGATTTCCCGGACTCCCGCCTGTACACACAGATCCACTGCCGTCTCGAAATGATCCGATTTCAATACGCAGAGGCCCAGTTTGACCCTGACTGGGGGTTCGTGCCAACTGTCAAAATGTTCACCCAATTCAAGGGTTGCCTCCTTGTGGTCACCCGAGAGGAGGCGGGCCTTCCAGGCGGAACCGAGGCCATCGATCACGATCAACTGTTCTCCGGGACGGGATCGGCGCACCCTGATCAGGTGATTAGCCTCCTGATTCACCAGTTGGGCGCGATGCGTGTCAATGTCGATGTGTTCGGGCAACGCCCTGTATACTTCAATTTGTGCCATAGGTGAAAGATAACTTCCCTCCGCAGAAAACGCCATACAGGTTTCATCGCATCCGAATCCTGCCCCACGAGATGACTTCGCAAGATTGCATAAAGTAAGAAAAAATCGTACTTTTGCAAGTTCATGAAGCGAGGGCACATGGGGTGCCGTGGCCATTTTGCGGACCTGTACAGGCATCCGCAACGAAGGAGATCCTGTTGACGGGGAATAAAGAAGCGGAAAAGACTTTAAAAGCGACACTTACAGCGGCAGATTCGGCACTGACTCCATTGCGGAACCAGGTTGAATTGACTCAATGGCGTGCCGAACTTTCCGGAACGGCGAAAAACTTCAAATCCGCACAGGATGCGATGATAAAGTATCGTCGTGCCCTTAACAACCCCAAGCTCTTTGAGGAGCTCACCCGGCGTCTTACCGATCCCGGGATTCAGGACCTGATGTTGCGCCGATGGACGTTTCTGCTGCGTCACGAAATGGCGCCCTTCCTGCTCGACAGGAAAGTTGTTGATGATATCATAAAACGGGAAAAGAAACTCGAAGCAAAAGTGACCAATTTTCGTCCCAAAGTTGGCGGAAAACAGGTCACAGCGAACCGGGTTGCCCAGATTCTTCGTTCCGGCAGCGATATCGACGAGCGTCGAGAAGCCTGGACGGCGAGCAAGGAGATCGGGCTCGAAGTTGCGGATGAAATGCGTGAGCTCGTTCGTGCCCGCAACCTTGCCGCCCGGGGACGGGGATTCCCGGACTATTACCGGATGATGCTTGAACTGCAGGAGATCGACGAAGCGAGGTTGTTTGGCCAGCTTGGCATGTTCGCCTCGCGGAGTGAGGATACGTTCCGCCGGATGAAAGCCCGGATGGACCGGTTGCTTGCCGACAAGTGGGGGGTGGACGCCATTGATCTCGAACCGTGGCATTACTCCGATCCTTTTTTCCAGGAGGTGCCGCCGATTTTAGGTGCGGACCTCGATCCGATCTACCAGGGTCGCAACACACTGGATTGGGTTCGCAGTTTCTTTGGCGGCAACGGCCTTTCCATCGCGAAGATTCAGAAAAAAGGTGATTACTACGAACGCAAGAACAAGTCGGCGGGGGCATTCTGCACCCACATCGACCGTTCAGGAGATGTCCGCGTCTCTCTGAACCTGCAGGAGAACACGTATTGGGCGGGAGTTGCGCTTCATGAATTCGGCCATGCGGTCTATGAGCTTTTCCTCGATAAGAAACTCCCGCACGCACTTCGCCGACCGGCTCACATTTCAACCACCGAAGCCATCGCGATGTTCTTCAACCGGCTCGTCCGAAACCTGGAGTGGATGGTCGAGATGTTCAACCTGACCGGCCCGCAGATCCGCGATCTGGATCAGACGTTGCAGGAAGAGCAGCGAATGCAGATGGCGGTGTTCGGACGTTGGTGCCTGGTGATGATCCATTTTGAACGTGGGCTCTATCGAGATCCAGACCAGGACCAGCAACAGCGCTGGTGGGACCTGGTGGAACGCTTCCAGTTGTTACGCCGTCCAAAGGGGCGGGAAAACCACAAGGATTGGGCGGTGAAATCACACCTTGTGAATGCACCGGTCTATTACCAGAATTATCTGCTCGGGGAGTGGCAGGCGAGCATGATAAACAACGCCATGATTCGCGACCTGAAGCTCGAGGAACCGGTTTCCTGGGTGAAGAACCGTGAGGTCGGAAAGTGGCTGAAGGAGAAGCTTTTCCGTGAAGGTGCGACCTGGGAATTCAATGAGTTGATGCGGAATGCCACTGGCAGCTCAGTGCGCCCGGATGAGTTTCTGGGACAATATTTCTATTGACCGGTCGATGTGGAGGCACTTCGGATGAAGGTGCATACTTTGACCGTCGGACCACTGGAAACGAACGGCTACGTCCTCGAACACGAGGGTGTGGCCGTTGTTTTTGATCCCGGCGATGAGCCGGAACGGTTTCTCGACCTTGTCAATCAGCGGAACCTGCGGGTCGTTGCGATCCCGCTCACTCACGGTCACATCGATCACATTGGCGCTGTCGGTGCATTGCGGGCTGTGTGGCCGGATGCTCCGGTGATTTGTCATCTCATTGACGCCCCGATGTTGACCAGTCCGGAACTGAACCTCTCACTGTTCATGGGGCACAAAGTGAAAGTCGGCGAACCGGATCAACTGGTGGAATGCGGGGAAGAGCTGGTGTTCGGGCCGATTCGGCTCGAAGTCCGGTGCATTCCCGGACACACTCCGGGGCAAGTCGTGTTTGTCGTGCCTGAAGCTGGTGTTATTACCGGGGATACTCTATTCGCGGGGGGAGTGGGACGATGGGATTTGCCCGGGGGCGATGGATTCGCGCTGATCAGGGCGATCAAAGAGCAGCTTCTGACCCTGCCTGATGACACCATGTTGTATCCGGGGCATGGACCCGCGACGACCATCGGCAGGGAAAAACGCACCAATCCCTTTCTGAAAGAAGATTTTTCCCCGGAGACCCAGGATTTCTTCTGAGCAGTGCCCCGCTTGGTTGGAAAAAGAGTGACAATCACCCCCCTTGTGTTATAGAAGCTGTTTCGTTTATCTCATAGCCCGGGATCATCGCGTCCCGGGGAAGAAACTGGAGATCACCGCGCGATTCCGAACAAACGGCATCGCTGGTGATGACACCTGTTGTTGTGTAGCCCGGGACCATCGCGTCCCGGGGAAGAAACTGGAGATCACCGCGCGATTCCGAACAAACGGCATCGCTGGTGATGACACCTGTTGTCGTGTAGCCCGGGATCATCGCGTCCCGGGGAAGAAACTGTGTCCCGGGGAAAAACTGCGGGCTATCCGAGTGGGTGGCCCGACTTGCTCTCAGGTCGGGTTTCATACAGTGTTGTCTCCAACGTCACCCCGAATCATCAACCTTAAAAGTGTTTGAAAGTGAACGAAGCCCGGATTCTCGAATCCGGGATTGTCATGAGCAGGGTTGATCATTTTATCCCGGAATCAAGATTCCGGGCTACATGCTGCATTTCTGCCCATCCCCTTCGGTCAGATACGTTGACGCTTCCCAACAAAAAAGCGTCCCGTTGCCGGGACGCTTCCGATTCTTGATCTCAGGTTTGCCAACCGATCAGGATTTCTTCTCCGAATCCGAAGAATCTTTATCAGCGATTTTCTTCTCTTCCTCGTCGCCTTCGCGGATTCCCTTTTTGAACTCCTTGATGCCACTGCCAATGCCGCGCATCATCTCGGGAATCTTCTTTCCGCCGAACAGGATAATCACGGCGACGACGACGACGATGAGCTCCCAATGGCCTGGAATGTAAAGCGGTAGGATCATGAATGTGGCTCCAGAAAGTTGCTCCCGGTGGCGGCCGCAGCCATCCGGTACTCCGGGTTACGACATCAGGCTGATCAGTTTGACCATGACGGTCGTTTCCAGGTATTCAAGGTCGATCGGTTTGGTCACAAAATCCGCAGCGCCCAACTTCAGCGCTTCCCGGCCGATATTCACTTCGTGCACGGCCGTCACCATGATCACGCCGACTTCCTGATCCTTCTCACGGATTTTCGACAACGTTTCGATGCCATCCATCTGCGGCATGCGAACGTCCAGCAGGATCACGTGAGGATTGAACGTTTCCAGCTTTTCAAGCGCTTCCTGACCGCTGTTCGCGATCTGTGGTTCATATCCCTTAAGCTGAAAAAACGCCGAAAGGAAATCACTGATATCCGGTTCGTCATCAACAATCAGAATACGGCCTTTTGAATTCATAGATTCACCCTTTACGAGCTGGACGCGACCGGTCAACGTCGCGGTTCGTATGACAATCATGTGCAATATAGATAAGGCCCTGCGGGAAAACAACGAGTGCAAATTTTGAGAAGCCAAAGAACAGGGTCCTATTCTGCCCCCAATTCAGATGCCTGTGCGGGACGTTCGCCGAGAGCCGAACGCCGGCCCTCCGCCTCGTTGACCCATGTCAACAGGACGATGCCAAGCAGGAAAAAGACCACGAGGGCGAGGATCGCGAGGCGCAGCGATCCCGTGATCGCAACTACGATACCGTAAGTCAGCGGACCCAGGAGGCTCGCAAAACGGCCGGACACCGCGAAAAAGCCGAAGAATTCAGCCTCATGCCCGACCGGGGTAAAGGTTCCCTGCAGCGCCCTTGCAAGCGACTGGCTTGCACCCATCACCATCCCGGCAACGACTCCCATCACGAAATATTCCTCGATGGGATGTCCCGTCCACCCGATGAAGTACGCCGAGATGACGACGGCGCACCAGATCACCAGCGTGATCAACAGAGACAACTTGTTGCCCAGGTGCGAGGAGATGCGGCCGAACAGCAGCGACCCGCCGAACGCCGTGAACTGGATCAACAGGAAATACCCGATTAGGAGACTCTGTTCCATGCCCAGCACCTGGTCGCCGAAAATCGCCGCCATCAGAATGACGGTTTCGATGCCGTCATTGAAAAAGAGATAAGCGATGAGGAAGCGCCAGAGCTGACGGTACTTCCGAATCTGACGGAAACTATCCGCCAGCCGCCGGAAGGTCTGCCGGGCCTGTTCGGGGATCGATGCCTTTTCGAGAGGTTCGCCGTGCTCGTGAAGGTTTGCCAGCAGAGGAATGGAGAAAAGAGCCCACCAGAACGATACGGTGAGAAACGTGTGGTGGACGTTCAGCGATCCTTCCGCGAAACCCAGCCATTGAGGTTTTTGCAGCATGATCAGATTCAGCAGCAGCAGTGTGCCGCCGCCCAGGTAGCCGGTTCCCCAGCCCCAGCCGGAAACACGCCCCATCTCGTCCGGGCTGGCGATGTCCCGCAAAAAGGCGTTGTAGTAAACGTTTCCACCCGCGAACGCGATGTTGGCGAGGATGAACCAGATTCCTCCCCAGAGCCATTGACCGGGACCGGCGGTGGCGAGCATCCCGGTGGAGACGACTCCGATCAGGATGTAGACGCTGAGGAACTTTTTCTTTGCGCGGCGGGAATCCGCCCAGGCGCCGAGGATTGGGGCGGTGATCGCGACGATCAGCATCGAGATCGTCACGATGAAATTGAACATCGCCGCGCCGTGAACGTGGTGGCTGATCCCGAACAGGGTGACAGGCACTCCCTCCGCGCCACGGGCGATGACACCAGCGTAATAACGGTTGAAAATGACAGCGAGGATGGTTGTCGCAAAGGCGGAATTGGCAAAGTCGTAAAGGCACCAGGAAAAAACTTCGCGGCCGGAGGCTCGGCTCGTCGTCATTCCATGCAATGGCCACCTCCACGGATCAGAATGAATCGCGCCGTATGTCCTCTTGATTCAACGAGATCGGCTCCGCGGGAGAGCGTCATGGCAACACTCTCAGACGTTGTCTCCGGGGGAGCTGTCTTCGGGAATCGGGAGGCCACCGGTATCATCGGCAAGTGCCCGCAGTTCATCCTTGATCTGCTGAATCTTCTTGATCTTCGTCTGGATCCGATCAAACAGATCCTGTTTGGCGACGATGCCCTCGGCAATCAGGTAAGCGGCCGCTTCGCTGCGGCTGCGGAACAGTCCGGCATCCTTCAGGTCAGAGATGCGTGCCAGGGTTTCATCGTTGACCCGTACCATCAGCACGTGTTCACGAGCCTGCAATGCCCTTTTAACCACGGTGGATACGTTCTCCGCGCCAACAGTGAATCCCTTGGCAACCCGGTTCACAGCGTCCTTGACCTTTTTGCCCGCAATCGATTCCTCGTACTCGTCCGACTCGATAGAATCCTGTTCGGTGAGATCCGGATCGATCGTCTTATCGTTCGTTTTTGCTGGCATTCCAATACTCCTTATAGCGGCTTAGTCCCCGGAGAGAACGTGAGTCCTCCCGCCCGGACAAGATAGGTGGCGGGGGTGCATACTCCCAACAATGTAACCCGCTAACGAAAGAGTTGTACTCCTCTCTTGCTGAAATTCACCACCAACGATCAATAATATCAAGAAGTTCCTTGATGCTCTGGACAACAGGGCTTGACGCCCACGCGTCCGGAAGCATTACCGCCAGCCTTTCATCGGCGTACCGCTGCCCGGCGAGAATGATTATCCCGCGTTGATCCGGAGCGCGAAAAAGCCTTCCCGCAGCCTGGCGTGCCCGAATCAGCCCTGGAAGGTGCGCGGCCTGAGCTCGTGCTTCCTGATCGTCCTCGAATCGTTCCAGCAGCAGTTCTCCGCGTGTTGAGGGCGGAGGAACGCCTGGCGAAACGATGATGCACCCATCATAGGTCCCCGCGGGAAGTTCCACGCCTTCGCCGATGGCTCCACCCATCACCGCCATCAACAGCGAGGGTCCCTCTGCGCCCTCGAGGATCCGTTCGAGGAGATGGATCGGCACTCCCGGACTCAGCACTGCGAGAGTAATTCCACGTCCGGCGAGCTCACGCTCCGCGTTCCGCAGATAGGCCGTCGATGGAAAGAACACAGCCCATCGTCCGCCCGTTCGAGCAGGCACTTCGGCGAGCATGTCCGTCAGCGTTCCCAGGTGGTCGTCCCGTTTGCGGAAGGTTGTTGACAGCCCTGCGAAACGCAGGACGAGCCGGTTGTCGCGGTCATGAAATTCCGGCAGGATACTGTACTCCGTCCGTTCGGCAGCGAGACCGAGATCGCGGCTGAAAAGGTGAACGGGGGTGAGTGTTGCCGAGAAGAAGAGGACGCTTTGCATCCGTTTCCAGGATTCGGAAAAGAGCTCACCGGTTTCGATCAACTCGCCCTTCAGCGATCTTGAAGAACGGTCGATCCAAAAGACGAATGCGTTCGAGCCCTTGAATCGCGACAGCTTCTCCAGCTCGTAGTACGCCTCAAGGATTGGGGGATTTTCGAACAGTTCCAGGGAGCTCAAGGCACTACTCGCCTGCTCGATCAGTGACAACCAGCCCTCCGACACGAGGTCGATCCGTTCACGGGGCGGCAGGTCAAGGTTGTCCTCGTCCGAGCGCAGCCGGTCCTCGAGTGTTTCGCACAAATCCATGACGACTTCCGCCGCGGAATGGGCGGCAGGGGAGGCTGCATCTTCGAGCAGATCGCTGACACGCTTCAACTGTTTCAGGCGAAGGTTGGACGCTGACCTGTTGCGAAGACGGTCCGGAAGTCCGTGCGCTTCGTCCACCATCAGCATGACGTTGCGGAACGGTTTTTCAAACCGCGAGGGATGATAGGCCGAACCGGGAAGCGCCAGCAGGTTCAGATCGCCGACGATCACATCCGCGTGGAATGCCAGCTCCCGCTGCAATGCACGGGGATCGACATCGTTCTCCCGTGCAGCCATGGTGACATGCTCCGGTGTGATCGCGGTACCGTCCCCCCAGAGCAGGTCGAGCCATTCAGGCGGATCGTACCGATCGAAGGGCCAGTCCTCGCTCCGTGTCGTTGGATCCACGCCGAGCCGTTCCTGCGAACCGAGCAACAGAACGTGTCCGACGGCGTCTGCGGAGCCAAACGAGTCGAGCAGCTCCACCCGGTCAGACTGCTGCGAGGTGCGCGAGGTGGCGTAGAGCAGCCGCGATCCCGACCGGCTGCACTCCCGCAGGGCGCCGAGGAGGAGCGGCGCTGTCTTGCCCATGCCTGTTGGAGCTTCGCAGAGCAGCAGCTTGCCATCACGCACCGACTGAGATGCCCGAGACTCCAGCTCACCCTGTCCATCGCGGCGAACCGTGAACGGCCATAGGAGTTCCGATGTTTTCTCCGCTCGGCCCTGAAGACGTTGGGATTCTCTGCGATGCCACCTCAGCAGCACTCGGATGCGTTCGATAAATTCTGCGGCAATATCTCCGGACCGCACCCGATCAAAAATCCGTTCTGAACCGTCCGGGAGGATATAGGTGAGACGGCCCTGTACATCTCCGGAATGATGCAGCGAGTACATCCAGAGGTAGGCGTCCAACTGCATGACATGATGAGGGCGGGGGAGATCATCGCGGGGAAACGAGCTTTTCACCTCCTCGATGATCGTAACAGGATTCTCTTCCCAGATTCCATCCAGCCGGGCATTCATTTCGATCCGGGCGTCGTCGATGGTCAGGGAGGCGTGCAACGGCTCCTCGCTGCGGAAACCGTCATGTTCGCTGGCTCTTTTCTCGGCGTAGAGCCGATGGATTTCACGGCCTGCGAAGACTCGTTCCTCTGGATTGAGAGCGATGCCGGACAACACTCGCCCACCCGGTAGCAGATCCGCCGGAGAAATGGTGAGACAGTCCGTTTCGGAATGGTAACGGGGAGCCAAAAGTGTCCAGCCTCCTGGTTCATCAGGCGTCAATCCAGTCCGCCGCGGGTGCGCAACGAGGTGCCAATGCACGATCGATGCATCACCCGGACCTGACTTTTGCATGTTTCTAAGTTGTTGACATGTAATACTCTGCGCAAGTTACGTCCCCTTCGAGAGGCTCGCCGGGTGCCTCGGCATCCACAAAGGTCGAGCCTATATTAGGCAGGATTACGGGGAAGAACATGAACCATTACGTAGCGATTGCAGGAAACATCGGCGTCGGCAAAACCACGATAACATCGAAAATCTCCGAGGCGCTTGGATGGAAAGCCTATTTCGAACCGGTGATCGACAATCCGTATCTCGACCCATTCTACAAGGATATGCACACCTGGAGTTTTCACCTTCAGATCTACTTTCTCGCAAAACGGTTTGAATCGCAGCGGGAGATCAGCCAGTCCCGCGTCTCCTGCATCCAGGACAGAACCATCTATGAGGATGTGGAGATTTTCGCGCGCACGCTCCATCGTCAGGGTTTCATGTCGCCACAGGACTTCGAAACCTACCATGACTTGTTTCACGGAATGGTCAGCTATCTCCGCCCGCCGGACATGATCCTCTACCTTCGCGCGAACGTGGACGAATTGGTGCAGCGCATCAGTTCACGCGGTCGTGAGATGGAAAAGGGAATCGCTCGTGAATACCTGGAGGAACTGAATCGTTCCTATGAAGGGTGGGCGGAACGAACGACGAAAATCTGTCCGGTACGGATCATCGATACGGTTGGAGTCGACAACGGCGCGGATCAGGTCGCGGAAAGTGCGTTGGCGGAAATACGGGAGCATTTCGGACTGATGCACTTGAACGGTCAGGACGACGATGAAAGAGTTCAGCCATGATACGGAAAATCGGTCACATCGGGATCGCGGTTCGCAGCCTTGAGGAGAGCATTCCGCTTTACCGCGACGTTTTCGGACTGCCGCTGATGGGCACGGAAGAGGTTGCTGAGCAGAAGGTGCGGGTCGCCAACTTCGACGTTTCCGGCGTGCACATCGAGCTGCTCGAACCGACAAGCGATGATTCACCGATCGCAAAGTACCTTGAGAAAAATGGTCCGGGAATGCACCACATCTGCTTTCAGGTTGACGATGTGGATGAGTCGTTGAAAAACATTGCCGCCAGTGGAATTCGTCTTATCGACGAAACCAGCCGAGGTGGGGCGGAGGGCACCCGTGTCGGTTTTCTGCACCCGAAATCGACGGGCAGCGTTCTCGTTGAACTGAACTCGAAAGAATTGTAACACACCGGCGCTGACCGGCGCACTTGAGGGAGTTATGGCGGACACATCGAAGGGTGGGAACAAGAGTCATGTGAAAGACCACTGGCGCATCGCGACCAAGGCAATCCACGGTTTTGGCGGTGCGGATCCCGCAACGGGTGCGATCAGCCTGCCCATTTACCAGACGTCCACCTATCAATTCCGGGACAGCCAGCACGGCGCGGATCTCTTTGCCGGGGTGGCTGAAGGATACATCTATAGCCGCATCAGCAACCCGACTGTTGAGGCGTTCGAGCGCGAAATCGCCTGCCTTGAGGGTGGGGAAGCGACGCTGGGGCTGGCGTCGGGAATGGCCGCATCCTTCACTTCACTGATGACGGTGTGCAGGTCGGGGGACAGCTACATCTCCAGCAAAACCGTCTACGGCGGCACTCATGCCCTGAACGATCATGTAATGCCCCGTTTTGGCGTCACCGCTCATGAAGTGGATGCCACTGACCTGAACAAAATTGAAGATGCAATCAAAAAGGCAACGAATCCCCGCGCACTTTTTTTTGAAACACCAGCCAATCCGACACTCACCATTCTCAACATCAGGGAACTTACCGAGCTCGGGCATAAGTACGGGTTGACCGTGATCATGGACAACACCTTCGCCACGCCGATCCTGCAGCGTCCATTGGAGTACGGTGTGGACGTGGTGATGCATTCCGCGACGAAATACATTGGCGGACACGGGGATGTCGTCGCGGGGTGTGTGGTCTGCAGCCAGGAATTCAAAAAGCGCATGATGTCGGATGTCTATATCGACACCGGAGCAACGATGACGCCTCTGTCGGCGTGGCTGCTCCTGCGGGGATTGAAAACCCTCCCGCTCCGAATGGTAAAACATTGCGAAAATGCGATGCGGATCGCCCAGTTCCTCTCGTTCCATCCCAAGGT
>JAZDLX010000186.1:0-22681 GCA_043801585.1 bacterium
CCCGTTTTCAGGAGGCCAGCATGACTTCCCTTGTCCAAACAACCATCGGGAGGGCGTGGGCAGCGCTGCTTCTGTCCCTGCTGCTCGCGCTTCCCGCCGTCGCGGAGAAGAAAATGATCAACCTTCCCCCTGCCAACACAGACGGAACGATGAGTCTCGAAAAGGCACTCGTTTCCCGCCGCTCGGTACGCTCGTTCACAAGCGACCCCCTCAACCTGCAGCAGGTTTCGCAGCTTCTCTGGGCGGCGCAGGGAATGACCCCCGCTCGTGAAAATCAGACATCGCCCCCGTCACGAGGGTACCGGACCGCACCTTCCGCGGGAGCACTCTATCCCCTCGAATTGTATATTGTCGTCCAGCACGTCCAGGGGCTTGACCCGGGCGTCTATCACTACGACCCGAAATACCACACCCTCGAACAGGTGGCGGCGGACAAAACGGTTCAGGAGCTTTCAGACGCCGCGCTGGGGCAGGAATCGATGAAGGAGGCGGCGATCTGCGTGGTGATCACCTCGGTGGCCAGCCGCCTCGAGGCGAAATACCGGGACCGAGCCTGGCGTTATGCCGCAATGGAGAGCGGTCACGCTGCGCAGAACCTGCTGCTCGAAGCCACGGCGCTGGGGTTGGGAGCGGTGCCCGCGGGCGCGTTTCAGGACAACCTTGTGAAACAGCTGCTCGGCGTGACCAACGACGTGTTTTACATCCTGCCTGTGGGATATGCTGCGGAGTGAACAACGATTATAGCTTTGCTAGGGAGGTTCTACACAAATTGGTTAGTTTTGTAGCCCGGGACCACCGCGTCCCGGGGAATTCAATCACCGCATCGTAGCCCGGGACCACCGTGTCCCGGGATCATCAGTTCCCCTGTCGTAATTCGGGACCACTGCGTCCCGGGATCCTATGGTTCTCCCGTTTCCAATTGTTCTCCACTCGCCCCCTCCGACCAATCCATTGGATACATTCCTCGCTCCACATATTCACGGAAACTGGAGTACTCCCAATCCCTCGGGCTTGTTACATATCCATGCTTGACCGGATTGTAATGGATGTACTCAACGTGACGAATTCGATCAATCTCGTCGCGGATTCTGTGTTCCCAGAAACGGGCCTGCCAGATTGTTCCTTCATTCCCCACATAATGCCAATTGATACGCCGTTTGATGCGGCTGACTAGGTCAGAGAATGGTTGAGATCCTTGGCGCAGGATAACATGAAGATGGTCCGGGAGGACAACCCAGGCGATTAAATCGCCTGAACTTTGCTCGAGTACATAACGGAGGGCTTGATTGAGGTGGCCTACATCTTCTCGATCATTGAATATTCGTTGACGATCTTTAGTAACGATCGTGAGAAAATATTCTCCATTAGGGTTGGGGGATGATTCTCGACGATATCGAACCATTATTCATCTCCGTGATTTCGACACAAGGTAATCCCCGGGACACGGTGGTCCCGGGCTACGTAGCTGATGAACACAGCGTATTGGTCGTTCAATCCCCAACCCAACGCATAGTTTTTCGTCGGAAGTGTCAGACCCGATTCGTTGATGCCGGAATCTTCAATCATGTAGCTCGGCCCGAGGCTGAACCTGACGAACAGTCCTTTCTGCGCCTGGGCGGTGGTTGTTAGAGCAAGTATCGCGAGAAACAGAAGCAGCAACTTGTATCGCATTGCCCCCCTTTGGTATCTTGGCAGATACTTCATGTCATCCTTACTCTAGCCTAATATCAGCTGAAGCGATCTATTAGATTGCTTTAATCATTGCGGAATGAGTACCCAGCATTCTTAGCCACCTATGGCGCTGAACTTCTAGATCTTTTCTACTAATATACAGTAAGTCAAATTTTAGTCATGATGTTAATCACAATTATTACCCAGGCTACATATAACAAGAAAAATGTTGTGATCACTAGCCATCCCACTGTACTACCAATACTATCCAGTTTCGCTTTAATATACTTTATAATTGCATTATATTTATTCCCTTCAATTGCCCCTCTGGTTATGTTTATATAACGAATAATTTCTGCTCTCTCCTGTCTGCTTATTGTTGACAAATCTACAATTATTTCTCTTAGATCTTTCTTTTCAATTCCTTCCTGGATAGCATCTATCTTTAATAAATCTTCTTTTCTTATTTTAACTATTCTAACAATACTTACAACCTGGTTATACAACATCAAAACTAATATAACAGATATTAACCAAGATATTGAATATATTGTTGGCTTTTTATCATTACTTTCAGTTATCTCTTTCCTATATATTTCTTTTATATTAGATATTCTTGATGTTATTTTGTTATTTGAAACATCACCTTCCGATATAACGCTTATATATATTTCATCATTTGGATTTAATAAATCAAAACCTATAGTTGCAACTGTATCATTATAATCGACATAATAATTAATATTATTTGGTTTTGTGCTATCTACATTGACGTTAAAAACATTATCATATCTATTAAATTGCATTTGAATAGGCTTAAAAATATCAAGTTTTGTTATCGGCCTATTTCCGTCATTAACTATCTTAAATGAATATTTTCTAAGTGTATTAATACTTTTATCTTTATATGATACAGATATATTATCTACATCCATCGTTTTTCTGAATACTGCAACATTATTCAATTCTATTGCACTTAGTTTATAGATTGATTTATAATTTTGATACAAAAAAATCCCAATCGTCACCAATAATGTGATAAAAAATGATATAACGGTAAACCTGCCTTGTTTTTTCTTCATCTTTACCTCAAATAAGAAAAATAGCCAGAGAGAATATCAACAACCCTATAGAATAAGATCACGCAGTCGAACACACTTCTTGTTATTCCTTTGAGAGCACGTTGCAAGAAATGCGACGACCATTATAATGCAATGTGTGCTTGAGCAAAAATCTATCCATCACCAAATGGCGACATTGCGCTGCATATCAGGTGCCTACATCCTGAATATCCCCATTTCCATTTCCGGGATGAACTGGCGCAGGCTGGCGGAAATGCCCAGGCCCAGTGCCGTGCGGGTGTCGCGGATGGTCAGAATACCGTCGTCCCAGAGGCGGGCGGTGGCGAAATAGGGGTTTCCCTCCTCCTCGTACTTGTCGAGGATCGGCTGTTTCATCGCGGCCACTTCCTCGGCGGTCATCAGCGGTTTTCCCGCCGCCTTGAGCTGGTCCTGTTTGACCTGGACGAGGACGTCCGACGCCTGTTCGCCGCCCATCACCGAGATCCGGGCGTTGGGCCACATCCACATCAACCGCGGGAAGTAACCGCGTCCGCACATGGCGTAGTTGCCCGCGCCGTAGGAGCCGCCGATGACCAGGGTGAACTTGGGTACGTCGGCATTGGCGACGGTGTGGACCATCTTCGCGCCGTCGCTGGCGATCGCGCCGTGCTCGTACTCGACGCCGACAATGAAGCCGGTGATGTTCTGCAGGAAGAGCAGCGGGATCTTGCGCTTGGCGCAAAGGGTGATAAAGTGCGCGCCCTTCTTCGAGGATTCGCTGAAGAGGACGCCGTTGTTGGCGACGATCCCCACCGGGTAGCCCAACACCCGCGCGAAACCGGTGACGAGGGTATTGCCGTAACGAGCTTTGAACTCGTGGAATTTCGAGCCATCCACCAGCCGGGCAATCACCTCGCGAACATCGTAGGGTTTGCGTATATCCAACGGGATAACGCCGTAGAGTTCCTCGGGGTCGTAATAGGGATCCTCCGTATCGACCCGTTCGAGGTCGAAACGAGGGCGCGGGCCGAGGTTCTCAACGATGTTGCGCAGGATCTTCAGCGCGTGATCGTCATTCTCGGCGAAGTGGTCGGAGACGCCGGATATCCGGGTGTGGACATCCGCCCCGCCGAGCTCCTCGGGTGTGGTCTCGACGCCGGTCGCTGCCTTGACGAGCGGCGGTCCGCCGATGAAAATCGTCCCCTGTTCCTTGACGATCACCGTCTCATCGCTCATCGCGGGGACGTATGCACCACCCGCGGTGCAGGACCCCATGACGCAACTGAGCTGAGGGATACTGAGGCGGCTCATCCGTGCCTGGTTGTAGAAGATGCGGCCGAAGTGGTTCTGGTCCGGGAAGGTGCCCGCCTGTTCGGGCAGGAAGATGCCGCCGCTGTCCACGAGGTAGATGCAGGGCAGGTTGTTTTCCTGGGCGACCTGCTGAGCGCGCAGGTGTTTTTTGATCGTCATCGGGAAATAGGTGCCGCCTTTGACCGTGGCGTCGTTGGCGACGATCACGCATTCCTGCCCGTGGACCACGCCGATGCCGGTGACGACCCCCGCGCCGGGCGCTTCGTCGTTGTACATGCCGTAGGCGGCGAGGGCGTTCATTTCGAGGAAAGGTGTGTCCGGATCGAGCAGGACGTTGATCCGTTCACGGGCGGTCATCTTTCCGCGCGACTTGTGCCGCTCGACGTATTTGGGCGGACCGCCGGCACGAATCCGTTCATAAATCTCGAGGTACTCCGTTTCGAGGCGTTTATGGTACTCGACATTGGCCTGGAAGTCCGGGTCGGTCGTGCGAACCTGCGACGGGATACGGAACACGGGATGCTCCCTGTCTGGTTGGTCGTTGGACTGTTGGCATAGTGTAGCACCCCCTCCCTGTTCGCGCAAGTCGCCCCATCGACCCTCCTGAATGCCCTCATTGTCTCCGGTGAACCAACAATCTCTCGAGGAGTTGGAACCGGGAGGGCCATGCCTTGTGAAACGGATACGAACACGGCGTTGGAAATTGTGGCTCCGGACTTCGCATCACGCAGTACCAAAGTGCCCATAGCCACATCGAAGGACCCCTGAACCCGGTCCTTCACCACACTTCAAGGTACTACAGTACCCTTGCGGCGAAGTGCTGAAGACGGCGGGCTGCAAACGGCCGCTTTCTACACTTCCCTCGCCGGAGCCGAAAAAGACGGGAGCCGATGGCTCCCGTTCTTTAAGCGCTATGAATGACTGTCTCCGACGCTTCCTGCCCGGATTCCATCAGCGTCCTACGTTGACTGGAAAGCACCCTACTCACCGTACAATCAGTCTTCCAACAAGTCTTTTTCTCGAATCCGAAGATCCAGGTGGCGTCACATTTTGTAGATCACAAAGTGATGTCCATAAATCGCCGCTACCAAATTTCTGTTCGCCGCCACCCCCCACGCTGTTCCGAGCCTGGGAACACCTCCGACATCCTTGGGATTCGTCACATCGGTGATATCCACCCTCCTCACGCCACCGAGGTTCGCTGCCACGAAGAGCGTCTTTCCGAGAAGGGCGATGTCCGACACCTCCCCCAGCGATGGAATCCAGGTGGAGAGAAGCTGAGGCGCCGCCGGTTTCGAGATGTCCACGATTTTCAATCCCTCCACACCTGAGGAGATGAATAGACGCTTTTCCTCAAGGAGCAGGCTCTGCGGGGATACTGTAATGGCGATGTCGCCGAGTACCTTCGGCGCGTCTGGTTTGTTTACAGAGACAAGAAACACCTTCGACAAGCCACCCACAGCGAGCAGGGAGTCCTCCACGGCGACCTTGAAGACGGGCTGATCGAATTTGAGCGCACCTGCATTTTTGGGCGTTGCAGGATTCGTAATGTCAATGATGATCAGGCCTTTCGCGACGTCCGCGACCAGTGCATACGAACCCGTCACGGCGACATCCCAGGCGCAGTCGGGAGTGCCCAGCCGCCCCACCTCCACAGGCGAGGAGGTTGTCGCGACGTCGAGGATGATAATGCCCGTCTCCTGGGCGGCGAGGACCAGGTAGTGTCCCCAGCGTGAAAATCCCGAAACCTCTTTGCCGAGCACCCAAGTGCCGAGCCGATTTGGTTTTGCAGGGTCGGAGAGATCAACGCTTGTGATACGCCCCTCTCCGGAGAGGACCCAGGCGAGATCGCCCTGGAGGATCACCTTGCGGCCATTCGTCCAATCGTTGAAAATACCGCCAACCTGAGTCAGGTTCTGTGCCAGAGTCGTCGCGTAAAAAAGCAATAGCACCGACAGGATTGCCGATGTACGCCTGAATAGGGCCTTCATTGGAAAGCCCTCCTTTCGCACTTCCGTTCGCCGGACTGCGCTGCCCCCGGCCTTGCCCTCATGAAGGAGGTTCTGCGCAGAGACCGGACACACTTAAATTGCTATTGTTCAACGCACAAGGGCAACGGGGTGCTCTCGGAAGTGGCTCGGCCAGGTCAGTCCTTCACGGACAACCTCTCGTCCGTCTTGTGCATACGGTAGCCTTCCCATACGTTTGAACGCGGTTCGACGGGATTTTCTTGGGAGGCAGCATGCGACGGCACTGGGTTATCTTTCTTCTCCTCGCTGCGGCGAGCGTAGCGCAAGCCCAGACGTTCAACGATTTCATCAACCACCTCGACTCGATTCCGGAGACGGATCGTGCGGCAGTTGTCGACAGTTTCATGAACGCCATCGACAACCGCGCTCCCTACCTCGAATTTGACACCCTCTGCCACTTCATCTACCGCGGTTCCGCAACCAGCGTTGGCATTTACGGTGACATGAATGAGTGGGGAGATCCAGTTATTGCGTTGAGCAAAGTATCTGGAACCGACTTCTGGTACGCGAACCGCATCTACGAAGCGGATGCACGGCTGGATTACAAACTCGTTGTCAATGGCAATTGGATTCTTGATCCGCTGAACCCCTACCAGATGCCGGGAGGCTTTGGACCCAACAGTGAACTGCGGATGCCCGCCTATGTGTTTCCTGAAGAGGTGAATTACCTCAGTCCGAATCCCGGCACTGTCAGCAGCTATTCGCTCGCCAGCGACACCCTGATCTATGGCAACCCGCGGCCGTATAAAATCTAACTGCCGGCCGATTATGACACGACCGGCGTCACCCGTTACCCTCTAATGGTCGTCCACGATGGCAACGATTACCTCAATTTTTGCAGAATGGCCCGTGTACTGGATTACCTGATCGACAACGGCCGGATGGAACCAATGATTGCCGCATTCGTTCCGCCGGCCTCTGGCAGCTATCGAACTCAGGAATACGGCACGACTCTCCGGCAGGAGTACATCTATTTCATCGCCGAGGAGTTGATTCCCCACATTGATAGCGCTTACCACACCGATCCCCACCCCGAGAGCCGTGCGACCATTGGGGATTCCTATGGCGGCAACATCTCTCTGCAACTCGCCGCGTCACATCCAGAGTTGTTCGGCCACGCCGCCGGACAGTCGCCGTATGTCAGTTCGGAGTTGCAGGCGTTGCTGGACGTTTCGCCTTCGCTGTCCCTGGACATCTGGGTGGACATCGGGACCTATGACATCGATCTCCTCAAAATGCAGGTGAACAACACTCTCGTTCCGATCCTGCAGAACCGCGGGTATGATTACGAGCTTCGAAAAATGCACGAAGGGCATTCCTGGGGCAATTGGCGGAAAAACCTGCAACCGATCCTAGTCCGTTTCTTTCCGGGAGTCAACGCCTCCAAACCGGAAATGGAGCACAGTTCGTTGCCGTCCGGATTTCAACTCCTCTCGAATCATCCGAATCCATTCAACGGAACCACGGTTCTTCGTATTCAACTGAGTAAAAAGGGATGGGCGCGCCTGGCGGTGTATGATCTGCTCGGGCGCCAGGTAGCAGTCCTGCGAGAGAAGCAGTTTGAGCCGGGGCGCCATGAATTCCCCTTCAATGCAGGAATCCTCGCCAGCGGCACCTACATCGCCCTGCTCGAAACCGACGGCCTGGTCGAGGCGAGAAGGATCACACTGATCAAGTAGTCCTCAGTGCGATGTCTCACGGTCCATCGGAACCACTAAAACAGGGACAGTGTACTCACAATGCCGACGATTCGGCATTGTGAGAACACTGTCCCTGTTTTTCCGCTACATTTTCACCTGACTCACATCCAGGAAACTTAAAACAATCCGAATTTCATGGTCATCATCGCGGTCCATCCGCTGAGATCCGAATTGTCGAACAACTCGCTGTCAACACCCGATGCGAACCGCCATGTCACCACACCATTGACACGCAGCCACCTGGTGACGTTCAGTTCGACACCTGCCCGGGGTTCGGCGACAAAGAAAATGTCGCTCTCCGTCCAACTGTCGGATTTTCGTTTGTTCTCGACGGTTCCGCCGCCCACCATCACCCCATAAACCGGGTGAATCAACTTTTCAGAGCTGGTGAACAATTCGAAATCAAGTCCAGTTGTACTGCAGGTGACGTTATACTTTTCGCCACCAATCGTCATGCTGATAGGATTTTCGAATTCGAAGTTTTCACCTGCGAAGCCAATGCCGAACTTGTGGTTGATAATCAATTGGCCCTGGTACCCTGACAAGATTACTGTCTTGCCGGCCAGGTGCCCCGCCCCGACACGCCAGGCCCCCATGCCATTGTGTTCATAGCGGTCTTTTCCGAGGAGGGTGCGTTCTTCCGCATGTACAAATCCCACGCTGAAGAGAACGAATCCGAGGATCATCGCGAACCGAACGGCTGCCGTTAAACCAGTACCAATGGCGCTCCTGCCCGATTGATGCGTATTCATCGTATCCCCTCCTTACCAGGAACCGAACCGGAACGTGACACCGGCCATTGTGCCCGAGGCATCCTCCGCGGTTATCCCGAATCCACTAAAATCCCGCACGGAACGATAACCGACCGACGCGGAAACCCTCATCCAGCGAGTGACGTTCAATTCAGCACGGAGCATCGGTTGCACAAACCAGAATGATTCGGTGTCTTCGTTCGTCCAATTGTCGTGATCGCTGTCGCCGGGATGAGTGGAATTCGCAACCGTTCCGCCGCCGATCATCACGTCACCGACGATGTACACGAGATCATCATTGCGAACGATGAGACCGAGCATCGCTCCGCCGTACCCCATCTGCAATTTTGGGGTGCCGTCGTATCCTTCGATCAGCGGACCATCATGATTGGAGGCAAGTCCGTATCCCCCACCACCGATGTACAGCGTGCGGTTGATCACCCACGCTCCGGTGCCACCGACTATCAGTGCATCTTCACCGTTAAAGGTGGTCCAGAGCACCTCGGGTCCTCCGAAACCTCCGGATGAAAACTCACCGGATTTCAACAGCGTCTGTTCACCCGCCTGTGCCGTTACGGCAACCGCCAGGCATCCAGCCGCCACCATCCAGAACATTTTGCGAAACATGATCTTTCCCCTTATTGCAGACTGTCCGGCTTCTGTCTGAAACGCACTGTCAGTGTTTTCACATTTATTAAAGCGAAATCTGTGCCAATCAAAAACGGTTTCACAATAGACTTCGTAAGACTTTGCATATATGATGTTTACAAGGAATAATCCAAATCAAAACTGGCGAAAGGAATCGCTCAACCTGTCGGCCTTTTCCAACAGGGTGTCGCAGCCATTCCACAGAGAACCTGGTCCATCGGAGGCGTCTTCGAAGGAGAGGGAGCAATGCAGGTCACGCATGAATCCCCTACCTTTGCTTCCCTCGGAGAGGAATTCAGATGTCACAGAAAACCCGCGCCATGATCTGCATGCTCGCATCCTCCATCAGCTTTGCGCTGATGGCTGTCATGGTGCGGCTGGCCGGAAACGTCCCCGTTGTGGAAAAGGTGTTCGTCCGCAACATCGTTGCCCTGCTGATCGCGGCAGTCATCGCATTCCGGCAACATGCACCTCTGCTTGGATCACGGAAGAGTCTTCCTCTGCTGCTCGGACGCTCGGCGTTTGGCGTACTCGGGGTGATGGCGTACTTCTACTCGATAGACCGCATGACACTGGCGGATGCCAGTATGCTCAACCGTCTTTCTCCATTCTTCTTACTGTTGATCGGCGCCTGGGTGCTGCGTGAACGGTTGACACGCGTGCAGGTGCCGGGGATGATCCTCGTCTTCGCCGCAAGCCTGATGGTGATCAAACCGCGCTTTGATCCGGAGGTGATCCCGGCGCTGATCGGAACTGCGGGAGCACTGTTCGCGGGAGGCGCCTATGCGATGGTGCGCCTGCTTCGGACCCGCGAACAACCGGCGACAATCGTCTTTTTCTTCGCGGCGTTCACAGCGCTGGTGATGCTGCCATTCGTTCTGGCACATCCTTATATGCCAACAACGACAGAATGGTGGGGCCTGGTGGGAGTGGGTGTGTTTGCGGCTGGCGGTCAGTTCGGGCTGACCCTTGCCTACAAGTACGAACAGGCAAGCGAGGTCTCCATCTACACCTATTCGCAGATCCTGTTCAGCGCCATTCTCGGATTCGCGCTGTTCAGCGAAGTGCCCGATCTGCTCAGCACAACTGGCGGAATACTGATTATTGTGATCTCAGGTTTTGTCTTTCTTTACAACAGGCAGCACCGGGTGATTCATCCTCAGAATCGATAGCCGAGCAGGAAACCGCCACGGAGGATGGGGTCACGGCCACGGGGAAGATCGCCGTGGGTGAGTTCGATTTCTCCGCCGCCAAAGACACCCGCCTGAAAGCCGAGAGGCAGCCGCACGCGGAACGTGCCAAAGAGTCCCCCCATCGCCGCCCACCCCGACCCCCGGGTCACAATCAATTCATCCGGAGGAACATATCCCGGCCACCGTTCCCAGTCGAGCCATTCGACCGTCAGCCGGGTCTCGATACCCGTCGTCAACACGAAGGGCACGTGCAGATTGCTCGCGAGAGATACTCCCGTCGCGAACGACGGATGGCCGTAAAGTTCTGGTCCGTCGATCACATCGGAGAAAGGTCTGCTGCCATCGGAGTTCCAGCCACTCGGCCGGGGAACGGCGAGTGCTCCGAACTGAACGTCAGCCCATCCCTTTCCAACCTCGGCAACCATCCTGCGCAGATGAACCGCCGTCTGCCACCCTTCCGATCCGCTCCGCTCTACTTCCACGACCCAAAGACCCTTCGCCAGGAGGGGATGTCCGCTCAGTAAAAGAAGGAGCAAAGCCGGGATGAAACGGTAATTCAAGGTCAGACTCATAACCCTCTCGCCACAGGTGACCAGGACAAATTATCTTCAACGGAATGTAGCGTTCGTTTTTCGCTGTGCGGTGACGGAAATAGTGTAGACATACTGCGATTTCCGTCAGTTCTCCACTGCGCGGATAATCCAACGAATCGGAAAAGGTAACAGATTCATGTTTAACGACTGGGTGGCCCGGGATGTGGACCGCAGGTCCATTTCCCGGGTTTCATCGCTTTCGCGGGAGCACAACCCGGACCACCCCAGCGGATGGAAATCCGACACAGCAGAATAATCCCGTCAGGTCTCCGCTTCGCTAACGACCTGACGGAACAAATAACGGAAAAGCCACCCAAAGGAGGTGGCTTGGTTGAATGTAAAAAATTTGACCTGAACGGCTACATCCGCTCCTCGATGACCCGGCGCTGGAGCTTGCTGATCGCCTCGGTCGGATTTAAATCTTTCGGGCAGGCTGTGAAGCAGTTCGTGATCTTGTGGCAGCGCCACAGGCCGTGCTTGTTGTCCAGCACCTCGACACGTTCCTGGAACCCGTGATCGCGAGTGTCGAAGGTGTAACGGAACGCCTTGAGCAGCGACGCCGGGCCGAGGTACTCGCCGTCCGTCCAGAAACTCGGGCAGGAGCTGGTGCACGCCGCGCAAAGGATGCAGGCGATGGAGTTGCCCATCAGGTGGAACTCCTCCGGCGTCTGGATCCGTTCGGTGCTCGGCGGCGGCTGGTCGTTGATCAGCCACGGTTTGACCCGTTTCAGCGCCTCGTAGAAGGGGTCCATGTTGACCGCGAGATCCTTGTAGATCTCGAAACCGGGCAGCGGATCGACTGTGATCGTGCCCCTGAGCGCCGTCAACTGCTTTTCGCAGGCCAGGTCGTTGAGGCCGTTGATCATCACCGCGCAGGAGCCGCAGATGCCGTGACGGCAGGAGCGCCGATAGGCCAGCGTCCCGTCAACCTCCCACTTGATCGCGTTCAGGGCGTCGAGCACCGTCCACGTGGGCTGCACCTCGATCTCGTAGTTCTGGTAGTAGGGCTTGCTGTCCACGTCCGGATTGAACCGGAAGATTTTGAATTTGCGAACCGCCATGGGATCGTTCTCCCCAGCTTTTGAATCCACATATATCAATGAATCAGCAAAATAAAGCCCGTTATTCAATTCAAATCAATTCATCTTATATTTTTAAGTCTTTTAATTTCTTTCTTTATTTCATCTACAACTTCTAAGTTCATAATCACTTTTTTATCGCCAGCTTTTCCAGAAAATATATAATATACATTACCGCCATACTTCTCTTTAAATTTTTCATGTGTATTTCTCTGTATTTCATGCTCTTTAAATATTTGAGGTATTTGTATTCCTTTTGAAATTGGTTTTATTTGTATACCAATATATAAAGATTTAATTTTTATGTAAAAATCGACATTAAACAATCTATCCCATTCATCTGGAGCTGCCTCTATTTTTTCTCCAACTAGATCCTCTAGTTGTCCATAGATCGTTCTGATTTCTCTTATATATCCATCATAAGTTCTATTAATTACAATTTCATACATATAATTTACACAGTCCTCCTCGGTGATAGATTCCATTTCATTCACTAATACTTCCGTAATTTTAACATATAATTTTCTTCCTAACATTTCTATATGATCTTTGCTTCTAACTTTATTAAAATAATATTCTTCCCAATCTTTCAGATTTTTAGGCGCGCATTTTCTTATTTCTTCTGAAGTAGGACCAACATTTCGCTTAAAATTTAGCTGGAACCTGTTCATAGCACTGTTTAAAAGCCACTCTTTAGCCATTGATGTCCTCCTGGAGTGACAAAAACTTATCCTTTTTATCATAAGAAATATTTTCTTCAACTGAGGCCCCAGCATACTTAACAAGGTGTGCATTAATGAACGTTTTGTTCTCCAAATATACATAAGCACATAAAATTCCGTTATCATCGTATTTGTAACTAGTATCAAACTTTAGCGACACCTTTTTTCCTAATACATTATTTTTTAAGTACTCTATTACTTTATCTTTATTAATAAATAACTTAATTCCAATCATTTTAATTTCAAGGTTACTATTCAAAATAAGATTGCTTTCTGATATAATATTTGTAACTTTATAATATTCTAAACGGCTCTTTGGTGATTTATTATTGATTTTTGACCCGAAATATAACTTATTAGGGTCTATCTTTTTGTCCATCTTAATGTAGTCGACAAACCGATAGTTATCATTTTCAGTGTCTCTTCCCTCAAATGATGAACCTTTCAAATATTCTACTGTGTTTGAAAATAAACTTCCTACTTCGCTATCTATACGATTTATTATTATTTTCTTATAGTTTTCGTTGATTTCGAATCCTAACGAGGACCTCCCAAGTTTCATAGCAGCTATCGTAGTAGTACCACTTCCTAAAAATGGGTCACAGACAGTCTCGCTTTTAAAAGAAAACATACGTATAAGTCGATGTGGAAGCTCGATCGGAAAAGATGCAATATGATCAATCTGTTTTGATCCAGCAAAATTCCAGTGACCGCTGAAGAGTTCATTCCATTCTTCAGTAGTTAATCGCGAATCTTTTTTTTGTTGTTCACTAGGCTTAGGTCCTTTTCCAGGTTTCTTAAACAAAAGAATAAATTCATAATCTATCTTTAAAATACCGTTTCTAGGATATGGAAAAGATCCCATAATTGTGGCGCCTCCAGTAGTATTTGTTGTTGTCACTTTTTGCCATATAATAGCTCCCATATAATCAAAACCTATTGACTCACAATATTTAATGATTTCTGTTCTGATTGGAATCACCTTATATCTACCATAGTAAATTGATCTTGCAAATTGATCACCAATATTAATACAAAGTCTGCATCCATCATGAAGTATCCTGTAACTTTCATTCCAAACGTGGTTAAGATTATTAATATATTCTTCATAGGTGTCATTAAACCCGATCTGATCATCGTGCTCATAGTCCTTTAGCTGCCAATATGGTGGTGACGTAACTATGAGGTGTACGGAGCTATCCTCAGCTTCGCCCATGTTGCGAGAGTCACCAAAGACGATTTTATGAGTAGTATCTTTCACCATCAGATTTGAACCTAGTCTCTACCGACAAGAAATCAGAAACCTAACTATTGAATCTCCGCTTATTTTCGTCAAAGTAATCGGAATTCAAACTGTTACAGCTAACCCGCTCAATAAATTCAAGGGTCATTTCCTAGATTAATCAAAATAAGTACGAAGTTTATTCGTTGTACTCCATATATCAGTATTTCCTCTCCTGCGGCTCGAAGCCGGGGTGCGTCACACCCTTCAGCACGACATCCTTCTCGAAAGTCGTCTTCCACTTCTCGTTCTTGCGCCAGGCGAGGGTGTGCTTCAGGAATTTCTTGTCGTCCCGTTTCGGAAAGTCCTTGCGGAAATGGCCGCCCCGGGACTCCTTGCGGTTCAGCGCTCCCTCAACAATCGCCCCGGCGAACTCGAGCATGTGTCCGAGCTCAATCGCCTCGAGCAGGTCCATGTTGAAACGGTCGCCTTTGTCGTCGATCCGGATGTTCTTGAACCGCTCCTCGAACCCCTCGATCCTCGCCTTCTCGGCGGCGAGTTGTTCCTTCGTCCGGAACACACCTGTATCCTTCATCATCGACGTCTGCAACTCACCGCGGATCCTGCCAACCTTCTCCTTGCCGTCAACCTTCTTGATCCGTTCAACCTCCTCGCGGGCGGCGTCCTCATAATTCGCCGGGAGGTTCGGGTAGTCCAGATGCGGCAGGTCTTCCACGATCTGCTTGCCGGAACGGCGGCCAAAGAGAAGCGCCTCGAGCAGGCTGTTGGTGCCGAGCCTGTTGGCGCCGTGGACGCTGATGCAGGAGCATTCGCCGGCGGCGTAGAAACCAACGGTTTCGGTGCGGTTGGCGTCCATCGTCACCCGGGTGTTCGCGTTCGCCGGGATGCCACCCATGCTGTAGTGAGCGGTCGGCTGGATCGGAATCGGTTCGCGCCGTGGATCGACACCGGCGAAGTTCATCGCCAGCTCGGTGATCTGCGGCAGCCGTTCCATCAGCTTCGCCTCGCCCAAGTGCGAAACGTCGAGATGGATGTAGTCCTGTCCGCCGATGCCGCGACCTTCATCGATCTCCGTCTGCATCGCCCGGGCAACCATGTCACGAGGCGCGAGTTCCATCAGCGTCGGCGCATAATCCTCCATGAACCGGCGACCCTCACCGTTCACCAGGTGGCCGCCCTCGCCGCGAGCGCCCTCGGTGACAAGGATGCCGCTCTTGTAGAGGCCGGTCGGATGGAACTGGACGAACTCCATGTCCTGCAATGGAAGTCCGGCCCGGCTGACCAGCGCGAGGCCGTCTCCGGTGTTGGCGTGGGCATTCGAGGTGATGTTGAAGGCGCGTCCGTAACCGCCCGAACCGAACATCACCGCGCGGCCGTAGAAGGTGTGCAGGCCGCCGTTGACCATGTCCCAGGCGACCACTCCCATCGCCCGGCCCTTCTCGAAGATCAGGCTCAACGCCTGGAATTCGCTGTAGAAATGGACGCCATGCTTGAGGCATTGCTCGTGCAGGGTATGCAGTAGAACATGGCCAGTGTAGTCGGCGCTGTAGCAAGCGCGGAGAGCCGGCTCTTTGCCGAATTCAAGAGTGTGTCCGCCGAATTTACGCTGGGCGATCTTCCCCTCTTCCGTCCTGCTGAAGGGGCAGCCCCAGTGCTCCATCTCGATTACCGTTTCGGGTGCCTCGCGAACCATCATTTCGATGGCGTCCTGGTCACCGAGGTAATCCGAACCCTTGACCGTGTCGAACATGTGGAATTCCCAACGGTCGGCCCGGGAGCCTTTCTCGTTGGCGAGGCTTGCGGCGATTCCACCCTGGGCGGCGCCTGAGTGGCTGCGGCTGGGATAAACCTTTGAAAGGACCGCCACATCCGCGACCTGACCGATTTCGACCGCGGCACGCGACCCCGCAAGGCCCGCTCCGACGATGATGACGTCATGCCGATGTATCATGGTCAACGCTCCCCTTATACCGGTTGAAACGTCACAACCGTGGCGATGCCGGTGATCAGCAGGATCACGGCAATGGTCCATGTCAGGGAGACGAGGGTCACCCTGAGGACCGGCCGGTGGACGTAGTCGTGGATGTTCAGAATCACCCCGGTCACCGCGTGAAACAGCACGGCGGCGAGGAATGTCAGGTCAATCGTCTTCCACAGCGGCGTGACGAGGCGTTCGGATACGCCCTCGAAGGTCACCTGCCCGTTGTTCAGGAAGTGCAGGAACATATAGTGGAGGAAGAGCGCGATGATGAGGACAAGGCCGGAGATCCGCTGCCAGATCCACGCCTCCGCACCTCCCGATCCGGTGCCGAACTGCTTGAGCAGCTTCATCGGAAACTCCTTGCGTCAAAACGGGAAGAATGGCACGCCCATGTGCATATCATGGACGGCGTGGGTTACCATGATCGAGCCACCCCAGAACCAGACCGCGGCTCCCAGGACACCGAGAACGTAAAAAAGAGCGACGTGCTTTTCGGTGGCACCGAAGAAATCGATGGCGATCAGACGGATGCCGTTCAGCGCGTGATAGATCACGCAGAACAGCAGGCCGATCTCAAGGAATCGGAACAACGGAGCGCTGACCACGGCCATCGTGGCCTCGAACGTCTCCGGACCGAGCTGGAGCGACGAGACGACCCAGATGTGCAGAATGATGTAGAAGACCAGCGCGAGGCCGGTAATCCTGTGCAGCATCCAGGCCGCCATCCCCGTCTGCCAGCGGTAATGAGTAAAACCGCGGGTACGAAGCGATGGCATGCCATCCTCCAAGGATTGGTGTTGCCTTAAGGAGGTGCGGATTCATGCGGCCACAAGGGTACGTCAGTGCATCCCTGGCCATGTCCGCCAAGACGTGACAAAGTTAGGTGATTGCCCTTCCGTGGGCAAACGGAGGGAGAGCGGACAGATTCTCATTTTTCCCAACTTAGAGTCAGATAGAACAAGGTGTTAGCATCAACAAACTTTTAACCGTATCGTTGCCTCAGGCAGCAGTCATCGTGTCTTGACAGGTCAGAAGCTTACGCCTGTTCTACGGAGTCAATCTCAACTCTCCCGCAAGATTTGTCCGTGAGCTGCCGACGATTTCCACGCGTTCGCCCTTCGCCCGGACGAGAAGATGGCCCCCTCGCGAGGAAGCCTGGAAAGCACGGAGTTCCGTCTTGCCCAATCGCTCCGCAAACCAGGGCGTAAGTACACAGTGCGCCGATCCGGTGACCGGGTCTTCGTCGATGCCGAGACGGGGCGCGAACATGCGCGAGATGAAATCGAACTCCGGGTCATCGGACTTCGCCGCTACAATCACCGCATGCTGGGGATACTTGCGGACGAGATTGAAATCCGGCTTCAACGCTCGCACCGTTTCATCGTCCGGGGCGATCAGCAGCAGAAAATCTGACGTACTGGCGCCGGCATAGGCGCGGCAGAAACCGAACGCAGCCGCAGTATCCGGATCGGGATCTTCCTCCAGCGGAATCGGTGGAGAGGCGGGGAAGTCGAGGGCAACGTCATCCCCTTCACGCCGAGCGATCAGAATTCCACTGCGCGTGTGAAACGAAAGCTGCTGAGCCTCCGGTTCGAATCCTTCGTTGAAGAGAACATGAGCGCTGGCAAGCGTTGCGTGGCCGCAAAGGTCCACTTCGACGGCGGGGGTAAACCAGCGAAGGTCGTACTCCGATTTGCTCTTTCTGACGAGGTAGGCGGTTTCACTGTGCCGCATTTCCGCGGCGAAGGAGAGCATCCACGCGTCCTCGGGAAAGCTGTCTAGGAGCAGAACGGCCGCCTGGTTGCCCGCAAAAGGCTCGGAAGCAAACGCGTCGATGACGAAAAGGTTGTTCATGAGAGGATCTCCCTGGATACGGCTCCATTAGATAACCCAACCAATAATGAATTTAAAAAGGTTGGATATCAATCAAGCGTCAGATCCACGTAAAACGGGCTCGGAAATGCCTCAGGAGGGCGGGTTCCCAGGTAAAACAGAGACCCCTCAGTTGGGAGCGGCGTTCGTAGACGCGCTGGACGACATCGCGAACGTAAAGCAGGTGATTTTCCGTATAGACTCTGCGGGGAATCGCCAGACGGACCATTTCGAGTCTGGGCGGGCGGTTCTGGCGTGTGACCGGATCACGGTCGGCAAGCACGGTGCCGATCTCGACCGCACGCACCCCACCTTCAAGATAGAGCTCGCAGACAAGCGCCTGTGCGTGGAGTTTCTCCGCGTCGAAATGGGGTACAAACTGTTTGACGTCAAGGTAGGCCGCGTGCCCGCCCGGCGGATGAACGACAGGAATGCCGTCTTCGTGCAGGCCGTTCACGAGCCGCTCAACCTGTCCGATCCGTGCGGTCAGGTACTCCTCATCAAGCCCTTCGACGAGTCCCACCGCGAGGGCCTCCATATCCCTCCCTGAAAGTCCACCGTAGGTGAGGAATCCCTCAAAGAGAACGTTGAAGTTTGCACACAGGTCGTAAGTTTCCTCATCACGCAGGGCGAGGATGCCGCCGATGTTGACATTTGCGTCCTTTTTCGCGGACATTGTGGCGCCGTCGGCGTGTGCGAAGATGTCCAGCGCGATCTCCTCGATGGAGCGATTTTCCTGGCCCTTTTCCCGATGCTTGATGAACCAGGAGTTCTCGGCAAACCGGGCGGCGTCGATGTACAGTTTAAGCTTCCTCGAATGGCAAAACGCCGCGACCTCGTTGATGTTCTCGAGCGAGACCGGTTGTCCGCCGCCTGAGTTGTTGGTTACGGTGATCAGCACGAAGGGGATTTTCCCGGCCCCCGCCTCTTTGACGACTCCCTCCAGTTTGGCGAGATCGATGTTGCCCTTGAAAAGGCTTTCATCTCCGGGAACGAAACAGGCATCCACGGTGCAGTCCACGGCAAAAGCTTTCCTGTATTCAATGTGGGCTTTTGTCGTATCGAAATGGCTGTTTCCGGGGATGACGTCCCCTTCCTTGATCAAAGCGGAATGGAGGACATTTTCGGCTGCGCGGCCCTGGTGCGTGGGCAAAACGTACTCGAATCCCATCACGCGCCTGACCGTCTCCTGCAACCGAAAGAACGAGGGACTGCCGGCGTACGACTCATCGCCCAGCATCAGCGCGGACCATTGCCCTTCGCTCATCGCGCCGGTGCCGCTGTCGGTCAGAAGATCAATGAAAACCTTTTCTGCGGGAAGGTTGAAAACGTTCAATCCGGCATCCTGCAACGCCTGTTCCCGGTGCTCACGGGGGAGGAGATGAATCGGTTCAGTCATTTTGATTTTGTAGGGTTCAGGATTGAAAGGCAGCCTTTGCATGCTCTCCTCGCGGCGTTGAGTTCCGTAGTATCGTTTCATCGGGTCATGAAACGGGAAATCAATCGACTATCTTTTCGATAGCGGCTGAACGCAAGGTACACGGAGGTCCCGAACGGGTCAAGCAACCCGCTCCCTGCCCCCAATAGCGGCCTTGAAGAGGGGAAGCGCAGGTTGACGCTTCCCCCGCCACGAGCTATCTTAGCCGCGGGCTTGACTACTGGAGCTCGTTCCCCTGGTCCTTCGAGAGAATCGAAAATGAACGATCATCCTCATACCGAACGGATTGACTGGCTGGGACACGCTTCCTTTCGTTTACGCGGCAGCGTGATCATCTACATCGACCCATGGAAATTGTCCACCGCTCCCCGTGACGGAAACCTGATTCTTGTGACACACAACCATTACGATCACTATTCACCCCAGGATATTCACAAGGCTGCGCTGGCCAATGCAACCGTAGTCGTCCCAAAAAGCATTCGACAGAAAGTCGACTGGCCGAAAGTTGTTGCGTTGGCTCCCGGAGAATCGACGACCATCAACGGAGTGCGTATCGCCGCCGTTCCCGCTTACAACACGAACAAGGACTATCATCCTCGCGGGGAAGGATGGGTGGGATACATCATCACACTTGACGGCGTCCGCATTTACCACGCCGGGGACACGGACCTGATCCCTGAAATGAGAGACGTCGAGTGCGATGTGGCGCTGCTCCCGATCTCAGGCACCTACGTGATGACAGCGACCGAAGCGATCCAGGCTGCGGAACTCGTTTCCGCGAAAGCGGCAATCCCGATGCATTGGGGTGATATTATCGGTGACGATGCAGATGCGCGGGTGTTCAAGGAGGGCGCCCCCTGCGAAGTGGTGATCAAGGAGCCGGTCGGGTGAGCGCCCGTCTCCGGGCGCCTCGCCGGTTCAGCACCGGCCATCCAGCGGTTCGAAATCGATACCGCCTCACCGTTGTCCCCCTCCCCGCACGGAGGGTTCCGCGATGAAGACCACTGTCCTCGGAGTCATTCCCGCCAGATGGGGTTCCACCCGTTTACCCGGCAAGATGATGGTCGATATCGCGGGAAAACCGCTGATCCTGCACACGTTGCTGAATGCCTCCCACTCCTCGACCATCAGCAGGTTGATGGTCGCTACGGACGATGAACGGATCGCCGGCGCGGTGCGCGACGCCGGATTCGAAACGGTGATGACCGATCCGAACCTGCCCTCAGGCTCAGACCGGGTATGGGCGGTTGCGAAGGATCAGAATGAGAAAATCATCGTCAACATTCAGGGCGACGAACCTCTCCTCCCGGTGGCAGTGATCGATCGAACGGTCGCCCTGCTCACCAGCTCGCCTCAATTTGACGTGACAACGGCAGCGTGTCCGCTTCCGCTGGAACGTCACGCCGATCCGGGCGCGGTGAAAGTTGTTACCGCACTTGATGGGAGGGCGCTCTATTTCTCACGCTCCCCGATCCCCTATGGCCGTGAAGGCAAACTGGACCCATCCCTGGTCCGCCTCCACGTGGGACTTTATGTGTTCCGGCGGGATGCACTGAAAGCATTCTGCAGCTGGAAACCGACTCCTCTCGAACAAACGGAAAAGCTGGAGCAATTGCGCATGCTCGAGCACGGGATGAACCTGGGTGTCGTTGATGTTCCGGTCGCGGGACGAGGGGTGGATACTCAGGAAGATCTTGAACTTGTTCGCAGAGCATTGGGCGGCTGATTTCGCTAACGGGCACTGAGAACTTTATCTTGAAACGCAGGTTTGCGAAGGGCAGGGAAACCGATGGCAGCGAAGGCAAGACGGAAAACGGGTGGGAGCAAACGACACATCCCACGTGCGAAGTACGTATTCATCACCGGCGGTGTCGTCTCCAGCCTCGGTAAAGGCATCACCGCCTCCTCCCTCGCCCTGCTGCTCAAAAATCGTGGCTACCGGGTGGCGACTCTCAAGTGCGACCCTTACCTCAATGTGGACCCCGGGACGATGAATCCCTTCCAGCATGGCGAGGTTTACGTCACGGACGATGGCGCGGAAACGGACCTCGACCTCGGCCATT
Organism: bacterium; assembly: GCA_043801585.1. Lineage (GTDB taxonomy): Bacteria > Electryoneota > Electryoneia > Electryoneales > Electryoneaceae > JAZDLX01. The sequence goes on from JAZDLX010000186.1 coordinate 21,358, forward strand.
ACGAACGGTTCACCAACACCTCGATGTCGCGTCTCAACAGCGTCACCTCGGGTCAGATCTATGAGAAGGTGATCCAGCGCGAACGCGATGGCGAGTACCTCGGGGGAACGGTTCAGGTGATCCCTCACGTCACCAATGAAGTCATCGAGCGCATCTGTGAGCTCGCCGAATCCGAGGAAAAACCGCAGGTGATCATCACCGAAGTCGGGGGAACTGTCGGCGACATCGAATCGCTGCCGTTCCTCGAGGCGTTCCGTCAGTTCAGCCTGCGTATCGGCCCGCGAAACAGTCTCTTCATCCACGTAACCCTTCTTCCCTACATCGCCGCCGCCGATGAGCTGAAAACAAAACCGACGCAGCACAGCGTCAACCGGCTGCGCGAAATCGGTTTGCAGCCCAGCGTCATCGTCTGCCGCAGCGAGAAGGCGGTAACACGGGACTTGAGGGAGAAGATCGGCCTGTTCTGCAACGTCAGCCCAAAAGATGTTTTCGCCGCACGAGATGCCGAGACGATTTATGAGGTTCCCCTGATGCTCGAGAAGGAAGGCCTCGCGAAATCGGTCCTCGGGAAACTCGGCTTGAAGGACCGTGAGCCGGACATGACGATGTGGGCAGACAGGGTCGAGAGAATCAAGAAACCATCCAGCACCGTGAACATCGCCGTGGTTGGCAAATACGTGGGACTTCAGGACGCGTACAAATCCATCGGCGAAGCATTTATTCATGCTGGTTCGGAACTCGATACGGCTGTAAAAGCGACCTGGATCGAGGCCGAGGACTTTGAAGTGAAGAGCCCCGAGGAGATTCTCAAGGAGTACGACGGTCTCCTGATTCCGGGAGGATTCGGATCACGTGGCACAGAGGGGAAAATCAGCGCGACCCGCTACGCCCGCGAAAACGGCATTCCCTTCTTCGGCATCTGTCTCGGTTTGCAGATGGCGGTGATCGAATACGCACGGAATGTGGCGGGAATCAAGAACGCCACCTCAAGCGAATTCGGACATGGCCGCAACGCGCTGATCGACCTGATGCCGACGCAACGGGGAGTGACGAAAAAAGGTGGAACCATGCGTCTCGGCTCCTGGGCGTGCCATCTGAAAAAAGGCACCCGGGCTTTTGAAGCCTACGGCACAGAGCTGATCCACGAGCGGCACCGCCACCGTTATGAATTCAACAACAAATTCAAAGCAAGGATGGAACAGGCGGGCCTGGTATTTTCGGGCGTCAACCCCGATGTGGACCTGATCGAGATGATCGAGCTCACCGATCACCCCTGGTTCGTCGGGTGTCAGTTCCATCCGGAGTTGAAAAGCCGGCTGGCGAA
>JAZDLX010000213.1:0-5148 GCA_043801585.1 bacterium
TCCATCTCCTCGGCGCGCCGTTTCTGGATCGTCACCTGCAAATTCCGGGTCAACTGGTAGAGGACGCCTTTCACCACCGCCGTCAGGTCACGCTCGCCGCGATGAGTTCTCTGCAGGGCGAGATAGATCAACGCCATCGCCAACACGGCCAACGTTGCGTACATCGGCTGCATCTGGAACATCATCACGAACGAGGCAACAGCGCCGAGCAGCGAGAGGTACCATTTCGTCCTGAACGAGGGGCGGTAGGAGGGGTTTCCCGCAAAGTGCTCGAGAAAGCTTATCAGGCAGAGTGTGCCGTACGTGATCATGAAAAACATGGAGATGATCTGTGCGACCATATCCACGTTTCCGAGACTGACGAAGACAATGACGATGACCGCCGTCAGCAGGGTCGCATTTCGTGGATCATTGGCGGTTCCAACGCCGAGGGCGAGTCGGTCGTTCCAGAGAGGAGAGGGCGTAATCCTGTCCTGCGCCAACGCCTGAAGCGTTCGTGGTGCGACAAGGATCGATCCCAGTGCGGAGGAGAGGGTTGCCGCTCCGAGCCCGATGAAAATGATCGGGCCCCAGATCGCGACTCGCGCCATGATGAAGGGATCGCTTGCCAGCTCGGTTGGAGTGGCGCTATGGGCCAGTTTCATGACCACGAGAATGTAGACAACCATGCCGACGATGGTGGCCGAGAGTGTGCCGAGAGGGATCGATCGGCGCGGGTTTTTCAGGTCTCCCGAAAGCCCCACACCGGCGGTCATCCCTGTGAATGCGGGAAAGATGATTGCGAAAACGTGGAAGAAACTGTCCGGGTTGGCAATCGTCCCGAAAATCTGATTCTCGGGCAATACCTCGCCATTCGCCGTCCCCCCGAGGAAAAACATGATCAGGGAAACCGCCAGGAGCACCACGACCGTGGTGAGCGCCCCAACACCGAGGTTGGCTCCGCGTAACGCGATGAGCGCCGACAGGATGAATGCCATCGGCAGGCTGATCAGCCGTGGATCCATGGGCAGATGTAAAAATCCCGCGATGGCCGGGAGAATTGGACGGAACGCCTCCGCGAAGGCGATCAGGTAGAAGGCTACTGAAACGGCTTGCGAGAGATAGAGCGAAATCCCGATCGCACCGCCGACCGTGGTTCCAAAAGAGCGGCTGATGATGAAGTATTCACCACCACCCTCGACCTTTAGATTTGTGGCAATCTCGGCCACCGCGAGCCCCGTAGGGATTGTGATCATATGACCGATCAGGATGATGAACAGGGCGCCAAAAAGCCCGGTGTGCCCTACTGCGTAGCCGAAACGGAGGAAGAGGATCGCGCCCAGAATGGTACTGATTGCAGCAAGAAAGACGGGCGCGGTGCCGAAACCATGTCCCTTCTGACTCGAGGAAACAGCGGAATGATTTTCCATGTTGTGTCCTTGCGACCTCCAGGAATTGCCCATCCGAACCGCTTCTTCCGCCCACATCCGGGGAGGAGAACGACGAATGTACAGAAACCGAAATTTGGGGATCGTTGGGGCAAGAATTCAAGTATTTTCAGTCGCGAGACCGGGAGTTTGGAATGTCGGAACGGAGATGGGTGGAGAGCGGTTTGAAATCTGCGCCACCCTCTGAATCCAGGTATTCTCCCCGGCGGTGCGTCCCGGGATTGTATGCCGAACTCGTACGCCTTGGAGAACGTTCCCGACTCATTCGCGGGCAGTCCATGACTTTACTTCTTTGTCTTGCGTTTACGGGTTGGCTTTTTTGCATCCATCGGCAGATTGAGCACCAGAACCTTGTCCTGCTCCTTCAGGGACGATGGGTCTTCGCAGGACACGGGCAGCACCGTCAAGTTCTCGCGAACAATAAAAAGCGGCACCTGTTCCGGGTTTATCAGCCGGAAGTCGTCTACAGGAGTTTCCTGTTCGATTTCCACAACACTCAGGGCATCCCGCGGATGGAGCATGGTCTCGAGGGTATGGAACGTCAACGTTTTGTCGAAGAGGAACCTGCCTCGCATGTCGAGGGGGAGCGATTCACTGCGCCCGGGAGGTGCACCACGCTGCTGCGTGGGTTGCAGCTGGTAAACTTCCCGAATTCCGAGCCGATCCCCGAAACGGGTGGCGGACAGGGTGTTGACTTCATCGTTGGCGGTGAGGGCGACTGCACGCCCGATGCCGCTGAGATCCATTTCCTCCAGGAGAGTTTCGGACAGCACATTCGCCTGACGGGCGGGGAGGTCCGCGTTGCGGGCACGCAGGATGTTCTCCCGGTTGTTGTCAAGCATCATTACCTGGCCGCCGAGTTTGGCCACTTGAACCGCGAGCTTCCGTGACCAGTCATGCGCTCCGATGAACAGGACGCCGTGGGGCGATGGTTGCTGGATGCCGAGCAGGGACGCCACGGGGCGGACGGTCACGCCGTAGATCACGACCGTGGCGACGATAACGAGGAAGGTGATCGGCATCAGTTGCTGCGCTTCCGGCACGTTCTCGTGCACCAGCGTCAGTGCGAAGATCGAAGAGACTGCGGCGGCGACGATTCCGCGCGGAGCCATCCACGCCACAAACAGCCGTTCCCTCCAGGTCAACCGCGTCCACAATGTACTGACCAGCACGGACACGGGGCGCACGATAAACATCAGGGCGCCGACGAACAGCAATTCCTCCACACCGAAGCTGGACAGCTCCGCCGGAGTGATTCGCGCCGCAAGAAGGATGAACAGCGTGCTGATCAGCAGCAACCGCAGAGTTTCCTTGAATTCGATGATGTGCTTGATCGGTACTTTATTCTGGTTGCGGACGAGGACACCCATCAGGGTCGCGGCGACAAGACCGGATTCTTTCTGAAAAAGGTCCGAAGCGACGAAGGCCCCGACCACCAGCGCAAGGCTCACGGCGTTGGCAAGGAAATCGGGAAGAAGCCCGCGACGGGAAAGCTGCACCAGCAGCAGCGCTCCCATCGCACCGAAGAAGATCCCATAGATGAACACCTTGGCAATGCCAACCAGGGAATGAACAGCGTCTCCGCCGCCGTCCGCCGTGAAAAACTGCTGATAGACCAGTACGGCCAGAACCGCACCCAGGGGATCGATCAGGATGCCTTCCCATTTCAGCGAGTTGTTGACATCCGGCGTCACCCGCACATAGCTGAGCATCGGACCGACAACGGTGGGGCCGGTGACGGTCAGGATTGCTCCGAGCAGCAATGCCAGCGGTGGATCCATGCCAAGCAGGTTGATGGCGGCATAGGCGCTCAACAGCAGGGTGATGGGTGCGCCGACGGCGATCAGCCGGAATACCGCCGAACCTGTCTTTCGCAGTTCTTTCAGACGGAGGCTGAGTCCGCCTTCGTAAAGGATGACACCGACAGAGATGGAAACGATGGGGAAGAGCAGGTCACCGAGGAGCTCGTCAGGGTGGAGCAGGCCGGTTGCGGGGCCAAGCAGAAGTCCCATGGCGAGCAGGAGCACAATGGAAGGGAGATTGGCACGCCATGCGATCCACTGTGCCGCCATGCCGAGCACAAGAACGGCGGAGATCAGAACCAGAACGTGTTCGAGCATCTCAGTCCCTCTTGGATGACGAGTGCATCAATGTAAGCAGAGGCGCACAGGTAATCATCCGGTTGAGGGTGGTTGGAGCACAAGTGACAGCGGTGCTCATCGTTTCTCGAGAAGCCTTTGGTAAAAGGAAGCATGTTCTGGATTTGGGTCCGTGCTCGCCAGTTTGGTGACCGCGTTGAATTCGCCATATTCGGCGAGAGCGGAAGCGTAATTGTAATAATTCAGATCGAAGAACCGCTGCAATTTCTCTTCGTTGATCCGGTCGAACAACCGTGTGGCGTAGAGAAAATATTGGCGCGCCTCCTTGCGGTCGTGCTCGGTGTAGAACAACCACTCGCCGGTGTAAAAGAGATAGTCGAGGTAGCGGGACGTTTCGTTGTCGGGCGCGAGAACGTCGGTAACCCACTCTTCCCTTTTGTCCCAGCCGAGGAAATAGCGGCTGGAGAAGCGGGCCTGCTGGCAGATACGCCGCGCGGTCTCGAAATAGGGGGTGCCGCCGAATTTTCTCACCTTGTCAAATTCGTAGCCGAGAGCCATGAAAACGTAGTAGTCGAACATACTGCGAAACGAATCGAAATCATCCACGTACTGCAACCGGACTCCCGGCTCGAGGACCAATTCCCAGCGCTTGTCATTATACACCATGTTCCCGCGATTGGAGACGGCGATCTGCGCCTTGTACCGGTCTTCGAAGCTGACCGCGACCGCTTCGTCAAAGTAAATTTCAATATCCAGATTGAATTCATACTGGTAATCGTTAGACGCCCACTCCCGTTCGTTGATGTACGACTCCACGACATGGTCGATCCCACGCAGCTTGTTCTGGTTTTCCTGCGGGAGTTTCTGCAGGTTGACCTTGACGTTTGCGCGAAGAAGTTGGGCTGAAGCCGGATGTACGGTCAGCAGGATCAGGAAAAGGGGCAATGCGCGCAAGATCGCGCGGGTGAGAAGACTGGTTCGTTTCATCGGAAACAATATAAAACGCAAATGGGACCGTTTTCTTGAGAACCTGCCGTTACAGGGAACGGCAGCCGCAGGTGCCACCTGATATTATCCTGTGTCCGGAGGGCGAAGAATCTTTGTTTTTCATGATAGAGAAACTCTCCACAGAAGAAACATGGATCCTTTACTTCGTTCAGGATGACTGAAAAAGTCATTCGTGCCTGTTCTATCCGCACCCAATACCACAAACGCAACAGTAGCTCTGGGTGGATGATCCCGGGTGAGTCTTCCCGATTATTGCTATGAATCCATGATTCCCAGCTGCTAATTTGAAGTGTCTTACATAGTCATCCTGAATCCGCCAGCCGGCGGATGAAGGATCTATGTTTTCAGAATGTGAGTCCCTTTAGTCCTGAACAGTTTCGACGCCCTCCACCTGAGCCCGGGCAGCTTTCCTCGCGTGACAGCCCGGACCGCGAAGTTGTACGTTCCAGTATCGGCTTCCCGATTTCGACATTCATGCTGACCGGTGAGAATGCCTGCATGAGCGACAAGGACATCAAGAAGAACAGTTCGCTTCCCCCGGACAACCCTCCGGACGGTTTGACATTGCAGCAGCGGCTTGAGCTGTTGCCCACGGACCCGGGTGTCTATCTCTT
>JAZDLX010000215.1:0-2309 GCA_043801585.1 bacterium
TGGGTGCCCCGCGGCATCCGGGTCGGGGCGACTGGATTCGAACCAGCGACCCTCTGCTCCCAAAGCAGATGCGCTACCGGACTGCGCTACGCCCCGCCTTCGGGCAGGCGCCCGAAAACAGGCCCGAAGATACGGGCTACCTCCCAAAGCTGTCAAGGTGTTCGGCCAACCGGAGTTCCGGGAGAGACACGATCTGAGCAGGCAACCCCCATGGCACCCCAACCGGCTTCCTGGATACCACCTTGCTCCAGAAGATAAAACCCTGTTCAGGGCGTGATCGTAACCTTTTACTCCGGACTCGAGCACGTCATCCGGAGACAACGGACCCCGTCGAGCAGGTCAACGGGGTCCGAAACAGGGTTTGCATCCAAAGGACACAAACCACATCCGTATCAGTGCCGTTCAACAGCAATGGAAACGGCGTTCAATCACTTTCCGGCAAAGAATTCGACAACGAGTTGAGCTAATTCCTTGCCCACGCGATCCTGCGCTTCACTTGTCTGGGCTCCGATGTGCGGCGTCACCGAAACTTTCGGGTGATTGATCAGCGCCATGTTGTCGGAGGGTTCTTTCTCGAAAACGTCAAGCCCTGTGCCGGCAAGTTTGCCACTGTTGAGTGCTTCCACCAGCGCAGCCTCATCGATCACCCCGCCACGGGCGCAGTTGATCAGGTAGGCGCCATCCTTCATCTTCCCGAAGAAGGCGGAATCGACCAGGGGCTTGCCCAGTTTGGGCACGTGCAGGCTGACAAAATCTGCTTTCGGGAGCACGCTGTCCAGATCCTTAGTGAACTCGTAATCCGTCTTGACATCGATCACGTCGTACCCGATGATGTGCATCCCCAGTGCAGCGCACTTACGGGCAAGGGACTGTCCGATGCGGCCGAAGCCCACGACGAGCAGGGTTTTCCCCGCCAGTTCGACGCCCTTGTATTGCTTCTTGTTCCACTCCCCCTTGCGCATGGTCACATTGGCATTGGGAAGCCAGCGCGCCAGTGCGAACATGTGTGCAAGTGCGAGCTCGGCGACGCTGTCGCTGGATGCTGCAGGAGTGTTGATAACGGCAATGCCCTTTGATTTCGCCACGTCCACGTCGATGTTGTCCAGTCCGACACCGCCACGCCCGATCAGTTTCAGGTCTGGCGCGGATTCGATGTGTTCCTTACGGACTTTTGTCGCGCTACGGACAAGGATCGCATCGTAGTTCTTCAGCTCGTTCTTCAGGTTGTCCTGCTCAACCTTGGTCATCTCAACTTCGTGCCCGGCGGCTTTCAGGATTCCCTCACCCTCCGCCGAGATGCCGTCGTTGACCAGAATCTTGGCCATGGTCACGCTCCGGTTTGATGGATGGCGGCAGAAGCCGTCATCATGAAACAAAGGCGGGGTGGCAGCATTGCCGCACTCCGCACGTTTGAAATCAGCCGTTTTTCGCCATGAAATCCTTCATGAAGGCGATCACATCCCTGACCGCTTCAATCGGTGAAGCGTTGTACATCGAGATGCGTAGCCCGCCGACACTGCGATGTCCTTTCATCCCGCTGAATCCGGCCGCTTTCGATTCGGAGATCATTTTCGCTTCGAGTTCTTCGTTCGGAAGACGGAAGCAGACGTTCATCCAGCTCTCGCTGCCCTTCTCCGCCGGGCACTTGAAGTAGCCCGGATTCTCGTCAAAGAATCCGTAGAGAAGGTCCGCCTTCTCCCGGTTGCGTTTCTCAATGCCCTCGAGGCCGCCTTTCTCCTCCACCCATGCGAGAACCTCCCTGAGCATATAGATGCCAAAGGTGGACGGTGTGTTGTACAGGCTGTTCGCCTCGACGTGGGTGCCGTACTGAAGCATCGTCGGGATGCCGTCGAGCTTTGCCGTCTTGAGAAAATCATCGCAGACAATCACCAGGGTTACTCCGCTGGGACCGAGGTTTTTTTGTGCACCGGCGTAGATCAGTGAGAACTGGGTGAAATCGAGTTTGTGCGAGAGGATATCGCTGGACATGTCCGCAACCAGGGGCGCGTTCACTTTCGGAAACTCGAAGAACTGGGTGCCCTTGATCGTGTTGTTGCTGGTGATGTGGACATACTTCGCGTCCGCAGAGAGCTTCAACTCATTGCGTTTCGGAAGACGTTTGAATTCAACCGCAGCCCCATCAAATGCCACATTCACCGTCCCGAACGCTTTCGCTTCAGCGATCGCCTTCTTGGACCAGGCGCCGGTGTTGATGTAGTCGGCGGTACCACCATCGAGGAAGTTCATCGGAATCATGGCAAACTGCATTGACGCCCCACCCTGGAGGAAAAGAACGTGGAATCTGTCGT
>JAZDLX010000023.1:0-12896 GCA_043801585.1 bacterium
ATCAGTTTCTCGCCGACCATGTCCACCGCCATCACCAGCGCGGCGCGCCCGTTGCGCTTGCCCACACGGGTCTGCAGCATCCAGAGACGACCGTTCTGGATGGTGAACTCGAGGTCCTGCATATCCTTGTAATGCTTCTCGAGCTTGCTGCGGATCGCCACCAGGTCCTGATACGCCTTTGGCATCATTTTTTCGAGCGTCGGCAGTTTCTTGTTCGCACCACGCTGGCTTTCCTTGTTGATCGCGAAGGGGGTGCGGGTGCCGGCGACCACATCCTCGCCCTGGGCGTTGGTCAGCCACTCGCCGTAGAAAACGTTGTTGCCCGTTGCGGGGTCGCGGGTGAACGCCACGCCGGTCGCGGATTTGTCGCTGATATTGCCGAAAACCATCGTCTGCACATTCACCGCCGTGCCCCACTTCTCCGGGATGCCTTCGATCCGGCGGTAGCTGATCGCACGCTTGCCACGCCAGGACTGAAAAACCGCACGGATCGCGCCGAGAAGCTGCTCCCATGGATCGTCCGGGAACTCGGAACCGAGCACCTTTTTGACCGTTTTCTTGTACTCTTCGACGAGTTTCTTCAGATCGGCGGCGGTCAGCTGACTGTCATTCTTGTACCCCTTCTTCCGCTTGACCGCTTCAAGGAGACGCTCGAGGCTCGGGCGGACAGCCTTTTCTTCATTCTTGTGCTCGACGCCGGCAGCCTTTTCCATCACGACGTCGGAATACATCGTGATCAGGCGGCGGTAGCTGTCATAAACAAAACGCTCGTTGCCGCCAAACTCTTTAATCAGGCCGGGAATCGTTGACGTGGCGAGACCGACGTTCAGTACCGTTTCCATCATCCCGGGCATCGACTGGCGGGCGCCTGAACGGACCGAGACGAGCAGCGGTTTTTGGGCGTCGCCGAATCCGTGACCCATCACCTTCTCGACCATCTTCATGTTCTCTTTGACCTGGTCGATCAGCGCCCCGGTCATTTTGCCGCCGCTGTTGAAGTACTCGGTGCACATCTCCGTCGTGATCGTGAATCCGGGCGGCACCGGGAGTCCGAGGTTGGTCATCTCGGCGAGGTTGGCGCCTTTGCCGCCGAGGAGTTCTTTCATCCCTGCATTGCCGTCGGCCTTGCCGTCCCCGAAGTAGTAAACGTATTTCTTCGCCACGATTGGCTTCCTCCTGCTGAGCGTTGTCTGCACTTGCCGAGCGCCCCAAGGGTGCTTCGTTATGTTTTCACATCTTTATCATCGGTTCATCCCGGGATACGCACGGGTAATCGTCAGCGTACTCCAGACAACCATCTGGTCCGCGTTGATCACTTCGTCCGGCGAAAGGGTCATCACGATTTTCGAGCTGAGGGCGTAGGCACCGAGCGGAACCGTTGTCGCCACCTCCAGATTGATATCCGTCACTCTCTCGCGCCGCGTCCAGGTGAAGGCCTTCCCGGTGAAGTTGGGCACGCTGTCATAGCCATAGCTCCAGAATCCGACACTGCTTCCGAGGAAAAGCAGCATTCCTCCCTGCATCGGGATTTCATGACCAAGGCGCAACTGAAGATAGGTGTCATGATTGTCCCACTTGTCCAGCTCATAGCTGATGGAGGCGACAGGCATCCCCGGCCAGTCCGGGCGTCCCAGCTCGACAAACAGTTCATTGACCGTCGTCGCATCGTCAGGCCAACCGTCCAGTCTCGGCAGCGAGAGGTGGAACAGTCCCGCCCGACCCTGCCACTCGCCGAAACCACGTACGTAGCTGACCGTGGCATCCACTTCATCCGCATCGGCGATCCAGCTGTTGATCCGGTTTGTCATCGCAACATAGCCCCAGACGCTGACTTCCAGCCCTGATTGTCCCTTGATCCAGGTAATGGAGGGCGTGAAGACCGGGGTATAATTGTTGTACATGTTGATGCCCCGGAAGATGTAGTCGGAGGCAACGGTGGCGTCGAGCATCACCTCGGCCCGCGATGCAGGCACGAGGAGCAGAAACGCCAGGAACATCCCCACAGCTTTCGAGAACAATCTTTGCGTCATGATTCACGATCTCCGCTGGGCGCAACCGATTTTTCAGTCTGGTAATATAGGCAAAGGTCGCGTGCCAGGCAGGACTCGCATTCCGGCCTGCGAGCGTGGCAAACCTCACGGCCATGCCGAATCAGATGCAGGTGAAACGAGTACGATTTGCCTTCGGGAACCAGCTCCCGCATAGCCTTGAACGTTTTTACCGGATCGAAGGAGTCCGGCACGAATCCCAGTCTCCGGCACAAACGGTGCACGTGGGTGTCCACCGGAAAAACGTCCTGGCCAAGGTCGAACGCGAGTACCACCGCCAGGGTCTTGTGCTTCACGCCGGAAAGGTGCCCGAAGATTTCCAGCGCCTGGTCGAAGTCCATTCCTTTCAGAGCGTCTGCGGTGTAATCGCCATAGGTCTCGTAAACATAACCGAGCAGTTTCTGGATGCGCTCCGCTTTCTGGTTGTTCAATCCGGCGATCCGAATAGTCTCGGCAAGCTGTTTGACCGGGGCGTGGTGAACCTCACGCCAACCCGGATAACGCTCCACCATCCGATCATACGCAGCAAAAGCGTTCGGGTCGGTCGTGTTGTGGGACAGCAGCGTTCGCACCAGGCCCGCCATCGGATCGCGCATTCCGGGAAAGCGTATCGTACCCTTCACCTCCTCAAACCGCTGGACAATATCGGCAACCCGATCATGCATCACATGAACGTTAGCGGATTCTGGATTGGGGAGTTTTTTCTTCCGAGACATGACGATCTCCGGGCAGGATGTGAGGTTCACGAAGCGCTCAAAGGTAGGGAGGAGAACTCGAGGCTTCCAGAGGAGATCGAGGGCTTTCCCGTGGGCGGAGACGTTGGAACCAGAGAACCCATGAACCGCCATTCGTTGTTCCGCCGGTTCCTCCGTCCGACAACCGACGGACGATGAATAAACGAACCGAAAAATGTACCAGGTACTTTCCTGCCGTCACTGTCCACAACGCCCTCAAGTACTCACCACCGTTGTACCTGGTACATTTTTCTGGCAATGGTGCACCCCCGCTTCCGTTGAGGGTGGCCCAGGTGACTTGTCCACACGGGTTTCATGGTGTGAATGAAAACCGTCAAATGTCCGTGTAAGCTTTCCGACTGCGCGAAGGATCTGACATAACGATTGAAGCAGCGTTACGGTCTCCCCCTGACACGACATCACAATATTGTTATACTTGGATGAAAGGATGGACGATCTTCATGGGTGAAACAGAGCCCGGTCCCGTCATCAAGATGTACAAGGAAGATGAAGATGTTCCATTATTGATGTGGCTTGATGAACTGGACCAGAAGAACAGAGAAAAAGCGCTTTCCAGAATCGAGTTGCTCCGTGATTTTGGTTATGAACTGAAGCGACCTATCGCCGATACGTTGCGGAATGGCATCCATGAATTGCGTTGGAAGGACTCGCAACACAACTAACGCATCCTCTATGGATTTTATAGTAAGAACGCGGTGATGCTTTCCCACGGCTACACGAAGGAAGACAAGGTGCCGGATGCCGAGATTGATCTGGCGGTGAAACGATTATAGAGGGCGAAATCGGATCCTGAGCGAAGCGAAGGATCCGTGTTTTCAGAAGGTGAAAATTCGTCAATACATTCGACTGTTCATTTGGAAAACAACACGGTCTTCGTGCTGCGGTAAAACGATCAGAACCTCAAACGATTCGAATCCCTGCCATGCGGGCTTCCTCTGTGAGCTTCTGGACTTCGTCGACGTCCCCCACCTGACGGTACGCTTCGATCAGACCGACGATGGCGAGCGGTTGATTCTTCTGAACCAGCAGAACCTTTCGCAGGATATCGATGGCTTCGCGGGACCGACCGAGTTCGACAAGCGCCAATCCGAGGCTCAACTGCGCGGTGCTGTTGCGAGGTGTGATCTCCAATGAACGGCGCGCGCAGTCAACGGCGAGGTCGTGCTTTCCCGTTTCACGGTAGGCGAGTGCAAGGTTCGCCCAGCCGTGCCCGAACCGTTCATCGATCTCTGTCGCCTGCTCAAGAACCCGCCTCGCCGAATCCCAATCCTGCAACCCCATGTGTCCGGCGGCAAGTTGAAACCAGACCGTGGCATCCCCCCCGCCGGAGTCTATTTTCGCTTTCGCTTCATCAACGAGAGCCTGCGCACGGCTGGCCTGCTGCCGTGCCAGCGCCTTCTCTGTGTCTTCCTGCGTGGGCATACGTATAGCCATGGCAGATGTTCCATGTTTCAGGGTTCAAGGCTATATACAAAAGCGCCCGATCTCCAGAGAGATCGGGCGCAACAATGTCATCCGTACTTATGGCAGCTCGCCAAGTCCTTCTTCAGTCTGCTGGTTGCCGATGAAAATTTCCTCGAGGGATTCTTCGTTCAGGTAGAAAACCTTGTCGGCGCGAGTGGCAAGGGATTCGGAAAGTCCGCGCGGAAAGAACGCGCTGACAACTTCCAGTCCCATCTCTTTGCCGTATTCTACCACCTCGGCAAGATCTTTGTCGCCGGACACAATCACGGCAATTTCACAGGCACGGTTTACGGCGAGCCGAACCAGGTCGATCGCCAGTTTCACATCCAGCCCTTTTTCGACCGCATAGTGCTTACGGCCGGTTTCCTCCCCACGCACCTGGTAATACACCAACTTGCCGAGACGCAGGGTGAGGTGTGGCGTGTGAGCAAGGTGGGTGATGAACCGTTGCTGTTTTTCGTAGTTATCCGGATCGAAATCCGGATCCACCCGGGCGTTGTAATAATAGATACGTAGCAACTCTCCATCGGCCATTTCTGACAACTTGCGGCCGAAGCGATGGAAATCCACGTCCATTCGGCCGATGTTGTCGCGCAGACCATTGTAGAAATTGCTCCCGTCGATGAAGACGGCGACACGTTTCATGGGAGTTTCCCTCCATCAATCAGACCGTCGATGCGCACTTCTCCAGCGTCGCACGGGTGTTCTGCAGGTGTTGGAATCGGTGCAATGAGGGCTGGCTGTCTGATTCCTATTGTGGCCTCGCATGGCTGTTCGGCGTTTCCTGCAGCCATCCGCGCGACTGGCCATTGTATTCGTTCATAGAGCGAATGTGTCAAAAATGCACCCCCCGGGTTCGACCAGTCAAGCTCTTTTTTTTCTTTCCGAGCCTAATTCTCCATGTTCTCAACGCAATTTCCCGGATTTCACCAAACCTTCCGCACAGGCCAGGAACACACTCGCTCCACGCGTATGTACTTGGCAAACCGGGCCTGTATTCCGTATTCTCAGGGCACCCCTTCACCGTCGGTGCGAGGGTGAAAGGGGACAGGAATCTTTCGCAATTTCATGACGAGGAGGCCGATGCGTTTGGGCGAGCTGATCGACGAACGCTCCATCGATATGTACCTCGAGCCGCAGGAGCGTGAGGCAGTCATCGAGACCTTGGTGAACCGTTTGTCCGAATCCGGTCTGGTTTCTGATCGCGAGGAGGTACTCGACGCCGTCCTGGAACGTGAACGTGCTCTTTCGACAGGGGTTGGTGCAGGCGTCGCGGTTCCCCACGCCACCGTGGAAGGACTCGAACGGGCTGTCGTCAGCTTCGGGCGCTCCCTCAAGGGGATTGAATTCGGCGCCCTCGATGAAAAACCTGTCCGCCTCGTTTTTCTGCTGTTGGCTCCCCAGGAAGAAATCTCCCTGCACCTGAAACTGCTCTCGCGTGTTTCGCGCCTCTGCAACAGCGAAACCTTCCGAGAAGCGCTTCTCGCCGCTTCCGACCCTGCGGAAGTGCTGAACATCCTCCGTGATTACGAGTCAGAACTCCAGGAGCTTTAGTCGTGGCTCACTCCGACATCGCCGTTGTCCTTTTCTATCTCATAGGAGTTTTCATTCTTGGCGTGCTGTTTACAAGGCGCGCACACGAGGACACCAACTCCTATTTCCTTTCCTCACGCCGATTGCCCTGGTGGATCGCCGGAACAAGCATGGTCGCCACCAGTTTTTCCTGCGACACCCCGCTCTATGTAACTCAACTGGTCCGGTCCGGGGGCGTGTGGCTGAACTGGCAATGGTGGTCGTTCGCCATCGGAGGGATGCTCTCCGCGTTTCTCCTCTCGCGCTTCTGGAGGAGGGCGAAAGTCGTCACGGATGTGGAGCTGACCGAACTTCGCTATGGAAGCGGCGTGGGAAGCGTGCTGCGGGTGATTCGCGCGGGATGGATGGCTTTGCTTATCAACACGATCGGAATGAGCTGGGTGATCCTCGCGATGGCGAAAATCATTGGTGCAATATGGGGTGGCGAAAAATGGGCGGGGGTGCTGATTTCAACAACGCTGGCGATCAGTTACAGTTTTCTCGCGGGTTTCTGGGGTGTGGTCGTCACGGACGTTGCACAGTTCATTGTCGCCATGGCCGGCGCGATTGTCCTCGCCGTTTTCTCGGTTCATGCTGCTGGCGGCATGGGCGTGGTACTCGCTGCCGCCGGACCGGAGAGGCTGCACCTGGTTCCGTCCATTCCCACCGGTGGGCTTGCAGATCCGGGCTTCTGGACGGGCGCTTTCGGAGGATTTCTTGTCTACCTCTCGATCCAGTGGTGGGCGAATGTCAACAGTGACGGCGGCGGCAAGGTGATCCAGCGGATGTCCGCAACGAAGAACGAAGCCCACGCCTTCGGCGCAACGCTCTGGTTCAACCTCGCTCATTACGGACTGCGCACCTGGCCGTGGGTGATCACCGCTCTCGCCAGCCTTGTCCTGCTGCCCGAACTTGCGGACGCTGAATCGGCCTACCCGATGCTGATTCTGATGGTGCTTCCGAGTCCGTGGAAGGGTGTCCTGCTCGCTGGGCTGGTCGCTGCCTTCATGTCCACGATCGACACCCAGCTCAACTGGGGAGCCAGCTACCTCACGAGCGATCTCTACCGTCGCTGGCTCGCTCCCGGCCGCAGTGAAAAGCACTACCTGATCGCGGCAAAGTTCTTCATGCTGCTGCTCGTCGCTGTCACCTCCGTGATGGCGTATTACGTCCAGTCCGTCACCGCGGCGTTCACTTTCCTCATTGCGTTCGGAGCGGGAGCGGGGCCGGTGTATGTGTTGCGCTGGTTCTGGTGGCGCCTTAACGCATGGAGCGAAATCGCGGCGATGACCGCATCGACGGTCATCTCAAGCGTGCTCTATCTTGCCTTTCCCGAAATTCCTTTCCCGTTGAAGGTTGTCACCGTGGCGATGGGGTCCGCGTTGATCTGGCTGCCTGTGACCTTCCTCACCCGTCCGGTTCCAATGATTGCCCTGCTCGAGTTCTATCAGCGTACCCAACCCCCCGGTGCATGGAGTCACGTTCGCAGGATGATGAATCGCCGTCGGGCTTCCACTACCCAGTCTTCACAGCTTGGCCGCGATCTCTGGGGGTGGCTGTCGGGCACGGCACTCGTCCTTGGAACAACCTTCAGCCTGGGGAAAATGCTCCTCGGCGAGCCGTTCAGTGGCGGTATCTGGTTGATGATCGCCGCTGCGGGAGGGGTGGGCACCTGGCAATGGTTCCGGAGATTATTTCGGTAGATTCATGCGTGGTCGAGCATTTCGAGAATCGTGCTCGCCCTGTTCCTGCCGCTTCGCGGCATCAGCGGCAATCAACGGACGAACAGCGCCGGCGAAATACCGGGTGGAAGAGAGAACCGTGATCCCGCCGCGCACCACAGCTCGAAAGGAGGTAAAGGAATGAATCACAAGGTTCCCGGAAACGGCGAGGGTTCGACAAGACGAATCCTGCAAGCCCGGAAGAATCATCCCCTGCCACAGGACCGGAATCCTGTGGACAACGCTGGTGTCGGTCGTACGGATCTGAAGTGGTGCACGATGGCCTGCGAACACGCCGAATGGCCAAAGGAGAATATGGACGGAGCGAAAAGCTGCCGAACGTTCAACGCCCTCTGGTGCAATGCCCTGGGCCAGCACGTCACCCGCAACTCACCCTGTGCCCTCGAGTACGGCAGTCGCCGCCCCAAGCCGAACTGGTAGGCTGGAGCAAGAAAACGGTTGCGATTGTTTTTTCAAAACGATTTTGTACCTTATCGAAAACCCGAGCCCCGCAACGAATCACTGAGGAGTAACCATGCGATACCTCGTTGCAGCAGAAGGCTCGACCCTTTCAGCCCCCGTCAGCAAACGTTTCGGACATGCAGCGTTTCACCTCGTCGTCGATTCCGATCGACAGGAAATCCTCGAAGCTCTTGAACGCAACCACGACCTCCCGGGGCATGGCGTTGAACGGTTTTTAAAATGGAATCTGGAGGGAGTGATCACGGGAAACGTTGGTCCCGCAGCTTTCCGTGATTTGAAAGCGCGTCACCTCAGCATATACATCGTCAGGGCAACGACTGTTCAAAAGGCTGTTTTTCAGGTTGCAAATGGAGAAATCGAGGCGGCTGACGGACCGACGATGAAACACTCCGTTCACACGCACGGTTCAGGGAATGGGGGTGAGCATCACCATCATTCCGGACACGGCCACGGTCAAATGTGACACCGGTCATCCTGCTGCCCCGGGCGAAGCATGGCGAATGAACTCCGATGGAGTTTCGCCAAACCTTTGGAGTGCGGGAGTCTCTGCCTGCATGAAGGGTGAAAATTTGCACCGCATCTCGACGGGGTGGGCACTGAAGCCCGCCCCACCGAAAAACGATCAGACGTTGAACGCGAGACCGCGACGGATCACCATGAACACGGCTTCGTGAACGAAAAGAACGAACATTCCCACCACAATTGCGCCAAACCACCCCGCAATCACCACCGGCTCCACCGCCAATCCCACCAGCGCGGCTGAAAACACCTCAATGGTCAGAAGCAGATGCCGGGTAGAGGAAAGGCGCGAGGCCACGGACTTTTTGGTCTTTGTTCCACGGTAATCCTTGAAGATCGCGAGAAGCTGGTGCAGGTCCGCCTCTTCGCCGAAGAGCATTTCCATGCCCTTGAACACGATTCGCATGTCGCGAACGATCCTCTCCTTGTAACGGACAGCGACGCCCATGACGGTGAATCCCACGAGTACAACAAAAATCGTTACGGCAAGGTTCTCCGTAAGGGTCCCCTCCGCGAGGGTAAGAAACGCCAGCCCGGCGGCGGCGAAAACCAGGTAAAGGCGTATCAGTGACAGGCGGGCGGAGTCGTGGTGCTGGACGTTGGTCCATAAGAAGGCGAGAGTTGCACGCAACACTTCATCTTTGCGTGAGCTGCTAGATCCTTCTTCAGCCATTTGTACCTCCCGGTTGCATTGGTTCTCAGCACATAAGGTAAGACTTCAGCATAAGGAGTGCGTTGGTCGACGGGAAGTTCCGCTAATTCAGGCTGTTGACGTACTCCAGCCGGGCGTGCGCATCGGTGGCGAAATCCACGGTCAGTGGCTGCTCCAGTCTTTGACGCGGACCGTAAAGAAGTGTCACTTTCGGCCGGTGAAGGTCTTCCGGATTCGTTTTCGCGACGACTCCACGGTACCCGACGATGGCTTCGTGCGCCGAATCGCCCACACGGACAAGGCTGCCCACCGGAAAGACGTTGATCACCTCGAGGGCTTCTCTCGTGATATGATCGTTGAACCTCGACGGCGTCGCTTCGATAATCTTCTTCACCGCAGCCGACGGCGGAAGCTGCATCTTCGTCACACGGCCGGAGACAAGATTGTCGAAATAGTTCGAAATCGAGATGATCTCTGCGAAACGGTGGATCGTCCCGCGTGGCCGCAGCTTGCTCGTCGGTGGCATGTTGCTCCCTATCACCTGCTCGGGGAATCCACTCCCGTCCTGGTTTTCGTGATGCTGCAGAACTCCCATCATAATATGCATGTTCATGTTCACATCCTGATCCAGCAGGACGGTAGACATTTGGGGATGCATTGAATAGGCGATGTGAAGTTCTTCGGTATAGTCTTCGGGGTGTACGCTGATCAACTCACGCGCAAGCCGCCATTTACCGACGTCATGCAGCAGCGCTGCCTTCCCGAGCCACAGAAGCTCCTGCTTGTTCATCCGGAAACGCCAGCCGATCAGCAGAGCGAGAATCGAGACATTCGTCGAGTGGTTGATCAGTCGGTTCTTCGACGGATAGATGCCCGGGTAGTAGACCGGTTTGCGCTGGTACATCAACTCGCGGATTAATCCATCAACCGCGTTCTCAATCATTTTCTGAACATCCGCAGCGCTCTGTACCCCGTCCTTGCCACCCTTCAACACCTCGCCGAGGTTTTGCGCGTCCAAGTCGCGTTGCTGCCAGGTCGAAAAGGCCTCAAGCGCACCCGCGATCTCCTGGCGGACTCTTATCCCGATCAGATCGCCCACGTTGATCTTTTCGGTTCCCGGTTCCTGAATCAGGATCGAAGGATATTCTTCCTGGCGAATACGGCGAATGGCCTCTGGAGTGAGTGCTGCACCGGCATTCAACAGCAAGCGGAAGCGGACATCGTAGATTGGACGTCCTACGACCATACCCGGTTTGATTTCGTTAACATTGCAAAGGCGCATCGAAACCCGATTCCCCCTCCTGACAGAACCCGGAACGCTCATCGTACTGTCTGACGAAAGGGCAATCCTCCTTGCCATTCCGTCAACCGCGTCAATATAGCACGACCGCGCGTGAGATGCCGAGCGTTCACTTTTTTTAGCTACCGGAGATCCTCTCGCGCATGTCTTTATGGAAATTTCCAGCCCCTCCAATCAAGTCAGAACCGTACTTTTCTCGCCGAGAGCGACCTGCGCGGGCTCGTTTGCCTCGTCGACTCGAGGCGGTTATCTTTGGTTTCCGTCCGGCGCAGGGATACCGGGACCCAGCGGTCCTGACCGCTGGCGAGGGGAGGTGGCCGAGTGGCTGAAGGCGCTCGCCTGCTAAGCGAGTATGTGGTGTTGAACCGCATCGAGGGTTCGAATCCCTCCCTCTCCGCATCACACTGACCCCGTGGGTCCAGCGCCGGATCCACGGGTTTTTTAGCTTTCCCCAGGCGCTTCTGAATCGCCCCAGCGAGGGCAATGGAGGGACCATGACGCCGCTGTCCGTTGCACTCCTTGCCCACAACGAGGAGGCCAACCTCCCGGCAGCTCTGAAAAGTGTCGCCTGGGCCGATGAGATCGTTGTCGTGGACGCGGGTTCCAGCGATGCCACCGCAACCATCGCTGCCGATCACGGCGCCAGGGTGATCCACCAACCGAACAATTCGAACCTGAACATCAATAAAAATATCGCCATCGAAAACTGCACTCACGATTGGGTGCTGGTCCTCGACGCGGACGAGATCATCCCTCCGGCGCTGGCGGGCGAAATCCTGCAGGAAATCAAGAACCCCCGTCACGACGGCTACTTCGTCCCCCGCCGTAACAGGATCCTTGGACGCTGGGTGCGACACGGCGGACAGTACCCGGATCTGCAGCTTCGCCTGATCCGCAGGGAGACCGCGCGGTTCCCCGAAAGACATGTACACGAACGTATCCAGGTAAAGGGCAGTGTCGGACGCCTGTCCAATCCAATGGACCATTCCCCCTACCCCACCATCGCGCAGATGATGCGAAAGGGGATGTTCTACGCGGATTTCGAAGCCCAGGTCCGCCGTACCACCACTCGCACTTCGCCGTTGGTTTTCATCTACCAGATCCTTATCCGTCCCCCTTTCCGGTTCATCCGTCGTTACTTTTTCAAGGGGGGATTCCTCGATGGGATCCCCGGGCTGGCGATGAGCTTCTTCGACGCGTTCAACAACGTCGTCCGGTGGCTGCGTCTGTGGGAGCTGCAGCGGACACGCGATGACGGGGGCGAAACCAGCACCCTACACTCGGATTCCTGACACGCAGGGAGAGGTTATGAGAACGATTGAAATTCGGCGAGTTCCCCTGATGCCGGTTGTCAAGGCGGGATTTCTCGTCTTCTTCACGATCGATTTTATCGGCTTTCTTTTGTACACCAGCTTTTTCGCATCGATCATCAGTATGGCCCTTTCGGGCCTTGGCGGTGAATTCGGGACTCTCGGCAACATCAGCGGAGCGGCGTTGATCTTCGGCGGATTCTTCGTGGCGTTGCTCATCGCAGTCTTTCAGACGCTGGTCATCCTGATCGCAATGATCGCCTACAACGTCATCGCCAACGGTCTCGGCGGAATCCTCCTCGTGGTTATCGACACGGACACTCGTGGTATGCCCATTACTCCCACTGCTGGCTCTCCTGTCCCCGATCAGGGAAGCCGTGACTCCGCGGAAGCGAGCGGAAAAGAGGAATGAATTTACAGACAGCGAATTCTCAGATAGTACGGGAAGTCTGTTAATTTCATACCGTTTGGAAACTCCATACAGAAAAATGTACCAGGTACATTTTATAGCCAGTGTTTCAGCCAAAAAATAGAAAAATTAAATTGTACCTGGTACATTTTTCTGCGAAATTCCCCTCCGCCATATTTTCACCCTTCCAACGAGCCGGATTGCCGAGTCACCCTTCCCCATTCCCTTGAAAATCATTAGATTTGCGGGAGTGAGTTTCCAGACAGTATAGAAATTCTTCAGGTTTGTACTGTTTGGATACTCTTTCCCCGTGGCGGCGAAACGGACAACCCTCCATAGCCCGAAACACGCCCCGGGAAATAAGAATTCACCGCCCCTCCCCGCCCTTTGAAGGCGGGCGGGGTCCAACGCAGGCAGGATTCCGTGAACGAGCACAGCAGACAGGAAACCCCCGAAACCTCGGGTCTCGATTTCATTCGAAAAATCATCACCGAGGACGTGGCGAACGGAAAGCACAAGCAGATCGTCACCCGTTTTCCGCCCGAACCAAACGGCTACCTCCACATCGGCCACGCCAAGGCGATCACCATCTCTTTTTCCGCCGCGCAGGAGTACGGCGGCTGGACGAACCTCCGTTTCGACGACACGAATCCGGTCAAAGAG
>JAZDLX010000041.1:0-8428 GCA_043801585.1 bacterium
GAATGCCTGGGGTGATCCCTTCTGGTGGCCCGGACGGGACGCCTGGGAGGTCGCCGCGGGAGCCGTCCTCACCCAGAACACCTCGTGGAAAAATGTCGTCCGGGCGCTCGCCAACCTCGAGCAGCGTGGCTGGACCACGGCTTCTTCTGTCTCAAACGCTGATTCGGATGAACTCGGCGACGCCATCCGCCCCAGCCGCTATTACAACATGAAAACCCGCAAGCTCCATGAGCTGGCGGACTGGTGGGTGCGGCGGGTGGACAGCGGTGAAGTGAAACGGCTGTCTGACGATGTGGTCCGTTCTGAATTGCTGAACATCTGGGGAGTCGGCGAGGAGACGGCGGACGCCATCGCCTGCTACGCCCTCGGGCGTCCTTTCATGACCGTGGACGCCTATACGATCCGCATCGCGATGCGCGTTTTCGGAAAACGAAAGACACCGACCTACAGCGAACTCCAGCGTCAGATCATGAATGAACTGCCCCGCGACACGATGCTGTTGAACCATTTCCACGGCCTGCTCGACGTCCTTGGCCACCACCTCTGCACGCTGAAGAATCCCGGCTGTTACGAATGCCCACTTTCAACACATTGCAAATCGAGCAGAGTTGCAAGATAACCTCTTTATTTAGGGCCAACTGCATTCTCTACAGCTTCCTTTTCTTCATTTTCAATCACCAGTTCATCAATTTGGGGTGCTTTTTTAGGAAAAAAAGCAATATGCTCGCAAATATGACCATAGAAATTCTGAATATCACTCTGGATTTCAGATAATACTTCGACTCCTCTCCCTTTCCTGATTTTTCTCCGCCACACAAGTCTGAATAATGTTGGATAAATCTTTTTGTCGATCTTTTCACCGTTCTCAAGTTCAAGTAATATTTTCCAGTCTTCAATCACTTTATCAATGGTGGCATATGTGGAAGGCTTGCGATATGGCCAATCAACAAAAATCGTAACGTTTTTATGCCATTCTGGGGTTGTTTTCTTCAGTTGTTTTTTAAGTTCGCTTATCCTGCTTCCTTGAGAACCATCCTTGGGGGGCTTAATAGGCATTGTATAGCAAACATCTCTTGTTTTTAAGTTGAACTCAATCCAGATGTTGCCTGCAGTATTGGGTATTTTATATTCACCTGCCAGTTTTTGATCCGCTTTCACCTTTTTCACTAACGTTTTATTACCTTTCTTAGGATCTCCTGTCTCTACAAGCTTAACATTGGCCTCCATATCTCCTGATAGTACAAATGCCGTTCTTTTGAGAAAATAATCCCAATGTTTAAGAACGTCTTCAATGACTTTCTCGCTTGAGGAAAGCGCATCATTTTTTGCCGCGTTTAAAAGGTCACTCCAGTGGGGACCCAAACCAGATGGGACAATAATGCCTGAATTTTCGTCGTGTACAAATCGAATCCATTCGTTTAACATGTATTTCTGATCTTCATCCTTGACTTTATCCGCAATCATTCGTGCCATGCTAAGAAGTCGTTCCCAGGAAAAATGGTAATTTCTCAATTTCGAATTTGATCTATATTTAACAGAGGATGGTCCACCGTTCTCGTCAGCTGGTTGATTACTGACCGTAATGAGCGCATTGTATTTATACGTATTTGCGATATTCTTATAAACGTCAAACTGCTCTTGTTCGATAATGTTTTTTCCAATTTTTACTTCCACAAGCGCTTTCCACTCTTGACCCCGTTTTGAAACTATCGCCCCGTCCGGTCTTGGAGTAAACTTGTTTATCCCATCCTTCTCGGAAAACGGTATTTCGGCATAACATGCTACTCTTGTCTTGGGTGCTTTGCATGCTCCCAAGAATTCCTTACCAAATTCTGACACCGCCATGATCATCGATAGCAGCGCTTCAGTAGCTCTCCGTTCGTCAGAAATCTTCGATACAGATGGAAAGAGACGAACCGCATGGTTTTTCTTGAAATCAGGACTATTGAAGTCAATCATTTCTACCTCCCCCCAGAGTCTGATCAGAATATATTGGGAGTAGCCGATTCGCACAAGAACACGGGATATAAATCCAATAATCTCGTAAATTGTATACTTGATGTATCATCCAATTAACATCTTGTTTTCCGACACTATGTACATTTATAGCAAGAGAGACTCTTCCTCTCTACCGCTGCATGCTGGGGGTAGCCCGAGGCGCTTGTTAGCCGACGTTTTTACGAAGGCGGACCATTCCCGGGCATCATTTACTGAGAGATGTCCACGCTGACTTACAGACTTAATGTGGTAGAAATTACTATCATCCTCTAAAAGAGATGAAACCCGGGAGTAAATTCCCGGGCCACCCTGCCAGCCAACTTGCGACACGGCTTCCCACAGTAAAAGCCAACAATGCACGATGACATCTTTTCAACATCATATTGGATCGTTTCTGCTCCTCGCTTTCACCAACGGATCATATTACCTTCTCACCGGCTTCAGGTTCAAGCAAATTTAGGACGTACAGGCAGACCACCACTCACAAACACATGATCGCCATGCACTTCGACGTCGAGTTCTACAGGGAAGAGCACCGGGCGGATTGGGAGCGGTTTATCCGCCGAGCTGTTCAGGGCAACATCTTCTCGATGCAGCGGTTCTTTGATTATCATCCAAAAGGCCGCTTCCAGCACCGCCACCTGATTTTCCGCCGCAAAGGGCACATCGTGGCGGTGTGGCCGGGCGCGTATCGCGACGAGGACGGCAAAAAGAGCTGGACCAGCCATCCCGGCGCGAGTTACGGCGGACTGCTGATCCGTGACGACATCAGCCTGGTCAACGTCCATCGCCTGCTGACCGATTTGATCGAGGTCGCCAAAAAGGAAGGGATCGAACGCCTCCGCTGCACCCCGCCGCCGCTGCTCTACCACCGCAAGGAATCGGACACCGTCGAGTTTGCGATGCGCCGCGCCGGATTCAAGTACCTGCGGCAGGACCTGACGCAGGCGGTGGACCTACGGATGCTGCCGCGCAGCGAACGGCAGGTGATCGCGATGTACGACGCAAAAACACGCACGGCGATCCGCAAGGCGGAGCGCGAGGGGGTCAGCATTCGCCACAACCTCCCCCTCGAAGGCGAAACGCTCGACCAGTACTACCACATCCTCTTCGAGAACCGGAAGAAACTGGACGTCACCCCCACCCATACCCGTGACGAGCTGGAAAAACTCTCCACGCTTGCACCGAAGCAGCTCGAAATGTCGATGGCCTATTACGACAGCGAACCGATTGCGGGAATCCTCAATTTCATCTGCAACGAGAAGGTGATGCTCGAGTTCTACATCGCCCACCGTGACGATGCCCAGCACCTGCGTCCTTCGCCGCTGCTCGTGCATGACAGCATCATCCACGCGCTCGACCGCGGTTTCACCTGGTACGATTTCGGGATCAGCACCGAACCCGGCAACAAGGTCACCTGGGGCCTCGCGGCATTCAAGGAGAATTTCTCGATGCAGGCGTTCTTCCGCAACACCCTGGTGCTGGACGGTGTGCAGAAGTGGAAAGCGCCGGCGAATTTCATGCCGCCGTCCCATGATGTGGATGTGGACGTACGGTGAGCGACCCGGCCCCGGCAACTCGGCGGGAGGAGACTTCGCCCCTGCTCCGGGTCTCAAGCCGGTTGGGGATTCCGCCCTACGCCTTTGCGGCGTTGCTTATCGGTGTGATTCTGCGTGTGGTTGTGGTTTTCAGCGCGGCGGTGCGGATGGACCAGACGGCCTTCCTTCCAGCTTACAATGACGAGTACGCGCATCTCAACCACGTCCGCTATTCCGCCACCGTCGGGGGGACTCCACCCCAGTATGCTTCCGTTCATGAGTCTGACGCATTTATTCGTGGTGACTTCGAGTACTGGCAACCTCCACTCTACTACACCCTGACCGCTCCCTTGTGGCGGCTGCATCCCACGGACTTGCAAACCCCCGTGCTGCTCCGTTTCTTCTCATTGATCCTCTGGACACTGGCGTTGATCACCGTTCTACGAGCATTGCCGGACGCGGAGACCCGTGGTCCCCTGATCCTTGCGGACACGTTGCTGGGAATCGGTTTGGTCCACTCCGCCACGGTGAACAACGATGCGCTGTTCGCGGTTGCGGCGTCCGCGCTCTACCTGTTCGCCGCCCGCGCCCTGCTCCGGCCGCTCGGCTGGAAGGAGTGGACGGCGCTGGCGCTGCTGGCGAGTGCGGCGGCTTACACAAAGCTCTCGTCTTTGCCTCTGATGCCAATGGTGGCGGTCACCGCATGGGTGGGCGTCGAGGGTTCGCGAAGGCGGAAAACGGCCTCGGCCGCTGGAATGGCGCTCGCTGTGCTGCTGCTGACCCTGCCCCTGTGGATCATCCGATACAAGACCTACGGAGCGTTCCTGGGGACGGTTTCGGTCAACACCGGAGGACCGTACCTTTCGATCCGTGAACTGACCGCCGCCACCCTTCTGTCGCTCCAGTCTCCCTGGTCGGAGTTCTGGCATTTCAAAGTGGTGAAAATCCCGGCACTGCTGTTTCCGGTCGTAAGCCTGTTTTCACTCGCGTGGATTTTCCTCCGCTGGCAGCGGGTGGTGACGACTGCCCATAACCTGGGAATCGATAAAATCCTTGCCATCTGGTCGGTGGGAGCGGTGGGAACCTTGGGAGGATTTCTCTATTATGGCCTCCGATTCGACCAGACCGATCCACGGTTTCTCATCGGCGCAGGACCGGTGCTGGCTCTCGTTTTCGGCGCTCCCCTCTGGGTGCTCCCGACAAGGAAAGCGTGGGCCATCGGGTGGGGTATCTTTCTGCTGATTCTGCTTCCGCATCTCTCCTGGCTGGGAGTATGAGATGTTCGCAAAGATCCGCTCGCTGACAAAACAGACCGCCGTCTATGGAGTGGGAACGATTGCTGCTCGCGCTGTGGCGTTCCTACTGCTGCCCTATTATTCGCACCTGTTGTCACCGGCGGAGTACGGCGTTTACGCGCTCTTCATGGTCCTGGTGACCCTGCTTCAGCCGCTTTATATCCACGGCATGGACATCGCACTGTTGCGTTTTTCCGCAGCCGCGGAACAGCGGCGACAAGGAAAAGATCTCGGCGGTCTCCTCGCACAAACCACATTTCTCGGGGGATCACTGAGCCTGGTCCTGATCGCCTTTGCTCCCGAGGTGGCGCGCATTGTCGTCTCCTCAGCCGGACCAACCGAAATCACCATCACCCGCATCAGCGCAGGCATTCTTCTGCTCGACACGCTGGGAATGCACATTTTCACCTGGCTGCGAATCCGTCACCGTCCCCTCGCCTTTTCGCTGGTCAAACTTTTCAACGTCGCTATCAACATCGGGCTCAACATCTGGTTGGTCGGCGGTCTGCGGATGGGGGTGCTGGGGGCGTTCTACGCTTTCCTCTGGACGAGCATTCTGGTGCTTGGGGTGCTCCTGATTCTTGCGGTGCCACGCCTCTCGTTTGAGTGGCGATGGGGACGGATGAAGGAATGGTTCATCTTCGGGCTGCCCAACCTGCCTTCGCAGTTGTTCTGGGTTGCGGTCGAATTCTCGGATCGGAAATGGATTGAGCATTACATGGGTGTTGATGCCGCTGGCATTTACTCCGCCGGGTACCGCATTGCGATGGTGATGAACATGATCGCACAGGCGTTCCGTTACGCCTGGCAGCCCTTTTTCCTTCAGACAGCTAAGGATGACGACGCCCGCGAGACCTTCGCCCGCGTGCTCACCTACTACCTGCTCTTTGTTGGATGGATCTGGCTCGCGGGGAGTTTCTTCATCGCTCCGCTACTCAAACTCCCGCTCCCGGGAATCGGACCGTTGATCGCTTCCGATTACTGGGCGGGATTTACGGTAATACCGGTTGTGATGCTCGCCCATGTCTTCAACGGCATGGAGGCAAATTTCATGGTCGGGATTTACATCGAGAAAAAGACCAAGATCATCCCGGTGGTGATCGGCGCAGCAGCGGTGATCAACATCGTCGGAAATGGACTGCTGGTGCCGGCGTACGGCTTCATGGCATCCGCATGGCTGACGGTCGTCTCTTATGCGGTCATCGCGGGAGGGATTTACTTCTACATCCGCAGCCGCTACCGTGTTCCCTATGAATGGAGTCGTATTGTTCTGATTACACTGTCGGTGGGAATCGCTTACGCTCTTGGAATGGTGCTGAAGGAAACAACGACCGGACTGATCGCACGCGGAATCTTCACACTTCTGTTGCCTGTCCTCTGGATTCGCATCGTCCTCACCCCCGCTGAACGCGCTGGATTCGGACGCTGGTGGCGGAAGCGTATTGGGAGCGTCTAAATCGTCCCCAGTCCCCAGGCAGCTTTCCACTGCGAACTAAAAGCGTGCAGTGAACGCTCATCGAAGACGATCACGCGAATTTTTTTCAAGCTCGGCGCGGCTCCCTCGTCAAGCACTTTCCGGATTTCTCCGAGAATCACGGTCACAGCCGTTTCGAGGGGAAAGCCGAAGATTCCCGTGCTGATCGCGGGCATGCTGATCGAGGAGAGGTTGTGTTCGGACGCCAGCACCAGAGACGAACGTACAGCGCTGGCAAGCTTCTTCTCTTCGTCCCCTTCACCCCAGCGAGGTCCCACCGCGTGAATGACGTAACCAGCCTGCAGTTTTCCCGCGCCGGTGATCGCCGCCGATCCCACCTCCACGGGCGCCACCCGGTTGGACTCCTCCTGAATCTCCACTCCACCCCGCCGAACGATCGCTCCAGCCACACCGCCGCCGTGTGCGAGACGGCTGTTGGCGGCGTTCACAATGGCGTCCACCTTTTCAAGCGTAATGTCGCCGAGCACCAGGGCGATCTCCGTACCCGAGGAGCGGACGATCGATTGGTGAACCTTGTTCATCGTTATCCTCTCCGAAGTTTTCTGGGACAGTATACTCACAATGTCGCCAATGGGGCATTGTGAGTACCCTGTCCCTTCAGAATTTATTGACAGTAAGGAAATCCCATTCGAGTTCGTGTGTGATTTTACGGATTTGAGCTAAATTCCATACTTTCCAGATAATCCTTTCCGGCGGGAGCCGATCCGTTGCTATCCATGACTTGAAAGCCCAAATTCGAGGCGCAACGATGATGGGAACCAGAGAGGAGTCCCCCTTTATGGCTGACCAGAATCCCTACCGCTCGCTGGTTATCGGTGTTGATCGCGAAATTCCTCTCCGTGATGGTAATACAATAAAATACATCAACTTCGACAACGCCGCGTCAACACCGGCGCTGAAAGCGGCTCAGTCAGCATCCGAACATCTGATGGAGGTGTATGCCAGCATCCATCGCGGAGCCGGTTATAAAAGTCAGCTTTCCAGCGAGTGGTACGATCTCAGCCGCGACGTGGCGATGGAATTCGTCCGAGCGGATCCGGACGTTCACTGCGCTGTTTTCACCGGGAATACCACGGACTCGATCAACCGTTTCGCCCGGATGCTCCCTCGCGACAATGACCGCAGTGTCGTCATCAGCCAGGTGGAACATCACGCCAACGACCTCCCCTGGCGCGAGCGGGGCCGAACGGTACGCACCCAGGTGACCGACGACGGCCTGATCGACCCTGATGCTCTCGACCACACCCTGAAAGTCGAAGGAAAACGGGCGCGTCTCGTCAGCCTCACCGGAGCCTCCAACGTAGTCGGCACTCTTCAGCCCATCGAAGAGTTGACCACCGTGGCGCATAAACACGGCGTGCCGATCCTGATCGACGCCGCGCAACTCGCTCCCCACAAACCGATCTCGATGAAGTTGAAAAATCGCGAATTGATCGATTTCCTCGTCCTCTCTGGACATAAGATGTACGCTCCTTTTGGCGGGGGTCTGTTAATCGGCCGGAAAGATGTGATGAGCGAGAGTGCCCCGGCGTTGCGCGGAGGCGGAGCGGTGCTCGTCGTCGAGCCGGACGCTGTGGACTGGGCTCCGCCACCGGAACGCGAAGAGGCGGGAAGTCCGAACGTGCTCGGGGCGATCACACTGGCGACAGCAATGAAAGCGCTGCGGAAGATCGGATTCGAAGCCCTCGACGAGATCGAGCAGCGTCTCACCCGAAAGTTCATCGCCGGGCTCAAGAAAATCGGTGCAATCGTCTACGGCCTGTCTGAAGAACGGGATCTGCGCCGGCGTCTCGGCGTTATCGCGTTCAACATCCCCAACGTTCCCCATGATCTCGTCGCGGCGATCCTCTCGGGCGAGGGCGGCATCGGCGTGCGCAACGGCTGTTTCTGCGCCCACCCCTTCGTGATACAAATGTTGCATGTCGGTCCCGAGCAGGCGGAAATGCACCGTGACCGGCTTCGCCAGGGTGACAAAACGGACGTTCCCGGCGCGGTGCGGATCTACTTCGGATTTTACAACACCGAGGAGGAAGTGGACCGGGCCCTGGAATGGCTTGAAAAAATCTCCGATGGCTGCTGCAAAGATCGCTATCGTCAAAATG
>JAZDLX010000064.1:0-43820 GCA_043801585.1 bacterium
CCGTCATAATAGAATTGGATTCACCGCACCGTTTAATACTCCAGGTAATGGACTACCAATTATTGTGGTATTGGCGGATTGGCTAAAAAACAACCAAGATAGTATCTCGTTTAGAACCTGTATCGAGGCATTCATAAACTCATCAGAAAGTGGTATTCCTTCAAAACGATCGCGAAAGGAGGAAAAACTACTAGAACGAGAACAAAGCTATTCAATTGTTTCGGCATTATGGAAGCCAGTGATCTCTAAGTCTGTTGAAAGTCTTTGGCAATCCTTGGTATCAAGTAAAGACACACACCCTCTTCTTCGTCGCATCCATGATTCATTTTCAAGAATAAATCAACTTACAGTTGAAGATGATGATGTCGCAACTTTTCTCGGTATGTTAGCCCATGATTTAGCACCTTGGAATAAGATTTCACAGTGCTTATCTGAACTGAGTGCTTGGATTGAAAATGGAGAACAACTTGGAAGTGTTGGTTCCGCCGATACACAAATAAGGATAATGACTATGCAGGGTGCGAAGGGACTTGAGGCTAAGATAGTAATTGTACTTGGACTAGAAGAGGGATCCATACCTCGTTCAGATAATTCTGAAGAGATTTCTGAACAAAGCCGACTTCTCTATGTCTCAATGACAAGGGCGATAGATGAACTTCATTTGTTTCATGCGAGAACACGTTCTGCGTCTGTAGCAATGCGAGCGATTTACAAAGGAAAGGGAGCGCCTGATATTCAGCCTTCACGATTTTTAAATGTCATTCCTGAAAAAAATAGTGAGAAGCGTTTCCATCCTGCATGAATAGTCGTGTTGCCCGGAATCTAAATTCCGAGGAAATCGCTGCCGAAACGGTTCGATTCTCCGGTCCTTTTTCGCGGCTGGACTTTTTTCTGCTCTATTCCCTGGCGGGAGCAAATTCTCAACTCCTTATTGTATATTAAGTTCTCTAAAGCGGTTGCTGAATTTTCCACTATGGTGGGGTGAACGCCCAGTTGTACGGCGTTCCCGGGACAGGGGTGTGATCAGTAACGGGGCGCAATGAAAAGCGTCAAGCTCGATCAGGTGAAGGTCGGTGACGTCTTGGGCAAATCCCTTTTCAGCGAGAAGGGTGAGCTGATGCTCGCGGCCGGCTACGAGCTGACGGACGAAATGCTTCGTCTGCTTAAAAAGCACGGCTACCACAGACTTTACCTGTTTGATGAAGCAACGAAGGACATCAGGCCCCTCGATGTCATCTCCGAAATGGTTCGTGCCGCAACGACAAGGCGTCTTCACGATTCCTATGGCGAAGTCGTGAAAGCTCTCGACCGTATCCATACCAGCCCGCTGCATCTGAAACACCGCCTCGCGGATGATCCGTCGCTGAAAAAGATCCTTCCCGTGGGTGAGGTGAACAAGGCGGTTTCAGGCATCGTTGAAGAACTGCTCGACAACAACGTCTCTCTGCTTACCAGCCTGCCGATGAAATCCGAAACCGGCAAGGAGTTGCAGCATGCTATCGACACCGCTGTGCTGTCGGTGTTGCTCGGTCAGCAGTTCAACTACGAGTACAAGGAGCTGAAACTGCTCGGTTCGGCGTCGTTGCTGCATGACATCGGCAAGATGGTTTTCCCGCAACTCGCTGAAAAACCCGATTTCATGCTTTCCTTCCAGGAGAAGTGGCTGCTCCGTGAACACCCCACCTACAGCATGCTGATCCTCAAGGGGTCGGACCCGCACAGCTACGTGGAGCAGACAACCATCCTGCAGCACCATGAACGCCCGGATGGCAAGGGGTACCCGCAGGGACTCAAGGGGGACAACGCCGCCCCGCTGAAAGCGGTTGAGGTTGACCCGACACGGATTTTCCGCCATGCTGAAATACTCGCCGTCGCCAACGCCTATGACAATTTCCTCTCCAGCGAGCTGGACGGCGTCCGTCATACGCCCCAGTCCGCCGTGTCGGAGATGGTCCAGGGCGCCGGATCGATTTTCAACCCGCACATCCTCCGCGCCCTGACCAAGGTTGTGCAGTTTTTTCCGCAGGGGAGCGAGATCAGGATCCATACCACATCCTCCGGAACGTGGGATGGCGCACGGGGTTATGTGAAAGAGGCCAATCCCTACGAGTACGCGAAACCAATCGTGCTGATCACCTTTGACTCCCGTGGCAATGCCATCGATCCTGAGGAAGTCGATCTGAAGGACGAAAACGAGGTCCATCTCGAACTGATTCTCTAAGCTCCATTTGATCCATCCGAAAGAGTTGTATCTTGCCCGTCGTAATAACCATGAAAGGATGCGAGCGATGATGGGGCGACTCCCGAAGGCGATCTATCTGCTGGCGATGGCGGTGATCCCTCTCACGGTCTGGGCGACGCTCACCGGGCTGTTGGTCGACGGATTCTACGGTACGGTGTCCCGTTCGATGGAGGCGCAGGCGGTCGGGCAGGACCTGGTGACTCTTGTCTTTGCCGTGCCGGTGACGTTCGGCGCGTTGATCCTGTCGTTCCGGGGTTCGCAACGGGGCGACATTCTCTTGCTCGGCCAGTTCGCCTACTTCGTCTACACCTACCTCAGCTATTCGATGCTGCTGCCGTTCAACCAGCTCTGGCTCGTCGTCGTAATGATCTTTTCGATGTCCCTCGCGGGGTTGATCATCGGTTTTGCATCCATTGACGCAAAAGAACTGGCGGGCCGTTACGAGGCGAGCTATCCGCGCAAGGTTGTTGCGGCGTACATGATTCTCGCCGGGGCATTGGTCGGGATCATGTGGCTCGGATCAATCGTCCTTCCGGCGACAATCTCGGGCAGCCTTCCCCAATCCGTCATCGACGAAAGTGGCGGAAACCTGACGATTCAGGTGTTGGACCTCGGGATCATCGTCCCGCTCGCTGTGACTGCCGGCATCCTGCTGTGGCGGAACCACCCGGCTGGCTATCTGATCGCTTCGGTAATCCTGGTCAAAGCCGCAACCCTGCTGCTTGCGATCCTGGCGATGATCGTCTTCATGGAGCGTGCGGGCGTCCCTGCATCACCGGCGCAGGTGATTCTCTTCCTGCTCCTGTTTGTCGTTGGGTTCGCGATGCTGATCGTTCACCTGCGCGGATTGAACCAGGACGACGAATGAGGAGAACTCGCTCCCAAAGAGGAGTCTTACCGGGCAAAGCTCTTGACGTGGACAGGTTTCTGCTGTTTCTTACCGCCCCGGTAACGTACGTGAAACCTGAAACGAAGTGGTCCGATGATTCATTCCGCCGTAGAGTATAACACCTTGTTTTCCCTGGTGTTGCTGCCCGTTGCGATCTTTTTTGCCCGTATCATGGATGTTTCGATCGGAACCATCCGTGTCATTTTCGTCTCGCGCGGGATGCGTGTGGTAGCTCCGATCCTCGGATTCTTCGAGGTGCTTATCTGGATCATTGCCGTCGGCCAGATCATGAAGAATCTGAATGAATGGTATTATTACGTGGCATACGCGAGCGGTTTCGCGGCGGGCACCTGGGTGGGCATCTGGATCGAAGGCAAGCTCGCCGTCGGCATGGTGATTCTGCGGATCATTACACACACCGACGCCACAGAACTCACCAGCAGACTTCGCGAACTGAATTATGGTCTCACCGGCGTGGATGCGGAGGGCGCGCGGGGACCGGTCAAGATCCTGTTCATGCTGCTTCCGCGCCATGACCTGAAAGCAATCATCAAGCAGATCCAATCCTACAACCCAAACGCTTTCTACTCGGTGGAAGACGTCCGGTTTGTGCGTGAGGGGATTTTTCCACCCAGCATGAACCGTGTCCCGCTTCCCTTCCATCTCCAGAAACGCATCTCGAAAAAGAAATAGCCCCCTCCATTTCCTCCTGGAAGGGGCTCGCATCGCGTCGTGTCGATCTCCTCAGAGTTTTACTCCGTAGAGGCTTGATATCTTATTGCTCAGGTGCAAGGCCAGGGCGTCCGCGGACGGGGCTTGACCGGTGACCCGTTGCACGAGGTCGGCGGGCGTGAAACGCCTTCCCTGGCTGTGGACATTCTTGCGGAACCAGTCGCGGATAACCAGCGGCTCTTCCTTTCGCAGGATTTCTTCAAAACTTCCGAGCTCCTTTTCAGCGGCCTCCACGAACTGCGCTGAATACAGATTTCCGAGTGCATAGGTGGGGAAATAGCCGATGAGACCCACGGACCAGTGGATGTCCTGCAGACAGCCGCGGGCATCGTTGGGCACATCAATGCCAAGGTAGGACTTAACCTTTTCATTCCATGCGCCGGGGAGATCGCCTGGGGTGAGGTCGCCGTTCAATAGCGCCACTTCCAGTTCGTAACGGATCAGGATGTGCAGGTTGTAGGTCACCTCGTCGGCTTCCACACGGATCAGGCTTGGTTTGATGTCGTTGATCGCGAAATGGACAGCGTCGAGATTCCTACCCGAAAGCTCGGGGAAATAGTTGCATGCTCGCGGAAGCCAGACCTCCCAGAATGCGTGGCTGCGTCCAATGCGGTTTTCCCACATCCGGGACTGGGATTCATGGATTCCCAGCGAAACGATGGACCCGAGGGGGGTGCCGAAATGCTCGCTTGGCAGCCCCTGTTCATAGATCGAGTGTCCCGCTTCGTGCAGAGAACTCGTCAGGGCATCACTGAAATCTTCCTCACTGTACCGTGTGCCGAAACGGACATCATTGGGACCGAGCGTGGTGCTGAAGGGGTGGGCTGTTTCGCCGATGCCGCCTCGCTTCGGATCATAGCCGATCCAGGAAACCGCATCCATATTGAATGCCTGTTGGACGGATACCGGAAATGTTCCCCGGAGGTTCGCACGGTCGGGATGGCGTTCCGCACCGGCGACCGCTTCGATCATCGGCACCAGGCGAGTGCGTAAATCTCGCAGCATCTCGCCCGCCTGGGCGGCGGTGATCCCCGGTTCGTATCCGGCGAGCAGCGCATCGTAGGGTTCGCCATCGTGGCCGTAATGGTCAGCAGCTTCCCGGGCGAGTTTGAAGTTCTTCTCCAGCCACGGAGCGAAGTCGGAGAAACGATTGTTTTTTCTGGCCTCAACCCACACGGCTCGGGCCTCGACAGTCGTTCTGGCTATCTCCTCGACGAGGCTTTTAGGCAGTTTCACACGGCGGTCATAATCCCTCCGCCACTCCCGAAGGTTCACGCGTTCCGCACTTTCGGGAACGCCGAGATCGTCACCCGCGGCCTCAAGTTCGGCAAGCAGTTCGTCGATCCTGGAGTCGGTGGCGCGCTCGTGGGACAGTCCATCGATCAACGCCGTCTGCCGTCCCCGCCAGGGTGCACCGGCGGGCTGCAGCGCTGTCTGCTCGTCCCAATCAAGAACCCACCGGATCGTCTCCAGCGCTGCAACTTCCGACATCCGCGTCTTCAGTTCCTCATAGGATTTCCGCAAATGGGCCATCATCGTCTCCCGGTAGTTGCAGTTTTTGAATAGGCAAACGTAACCTTGCCATGAGAGCATGGCAAATGGGGATGAGAGACGGAGAAATTGAAAGTAAAAATCCGGACGATGAGCGAATCTGATATATCGTAGATTTCGGCTCGTTGAACTGGTCCCCTGGAGTTGCTCATGAACGAAAGTCACACGGGTCCTCGCCAGGCTTTGGCGGGCCGAGATTTGCCTCTGGCCGGTCTTTTTTACCTGTTCGTCATTTATCTCGTCTGGGGAAGCACCTACCTCGCGATCCGTGTCGCCGTGCGGGGAGAGGGGGGATTCGAACCGTTCACTCTCGGCGCATTGCGCCTGCTCCCTGCCAGCCTGATTCTGCTCATGATCGCCCGGTTTCGCAGATCACGTCTCAGACCGACCCGTTCGGAATTCATCACGCTTACGCTGTCCGGCCTGTTGCTGTGGATCGGCGGCAACGGTCTTGTCAACTGGGCGGAACAGCGAGCGGATTCCGGTTATACAGCTCTGATCGTCGGTGCACTTCCCATGTGGACTGCGCTCTACGAAGCGATTCTTGACCGAAGAACACCGAGTATGCGTCTCGCCGGAGGGCTTCTCGTTGGTTTTATGGGACTCGGGGTGTTGACATACCCGGAAATCCACGGAGGACATCACGCTGATGCGCTGAGTGTCCTGGCGCTGCTTGCCGCTCCCATGTTCTGGGGGATGGGAATGATCCTGATGGCGCGGCGGCCGGTGAAACTTGGTTCAATGGCGATAGCAGGGTGGCAACAGCTCATCGGTTTTGTCGGATTCGTGATCATGCTGACGTTGACGGGCGAAAAATGGCACACCCCGACGGCTGCTGCATGGGGTGGGTGGGCTTACCTGGTGGTTGCCGGATCGCTGATTGCGTTCACTTCTTTCATGAAAGTGTTGAAGCTGCTGCCGACGTCGATTGTCTCAACCTACGCTTATGTGAACCCGGTGATTGCGGTTTTCCTCGGCTGGTTGATCCTTCGCGAATCATTGACGTTCAATACGCTGGTCGGTGCGACACTGGTGCTGCTCGGTGTGGCGGGGGTTTTCGACGACAGGCGCCACCGCCAGCGTCAGGCGTTGACCTTGAAGCAGCAGACGGAAACCTGTTCCGAAGTTTAGGCAAACATCTCTTTTACTTCATCCAGGTTGTCCAGCAGGGCTTCCCTCCCCTCGAGGATAAGCGCATCGAGGTGTTTGAAATTCGCCCAGTGAACGTGTCGGACATTGGGTACGATAACAAGGTCGGCCTGGTTGAGGAAAAAGCGGTTCAGGTGGATCTGGGCGATCCAGTCCGTTCGTGCAATGATGTCAAGGCCGTACTTGAAGGGACCTTCGTCGTAAAGCCCTCGCATTACGTCCACGGCGATCACTTTGGCGTTGAGAGTTTCGCCCGGTTCAGGGACGGGAACGTTTCGGGTAACCCCTCCGTCCACAAGGATGTATCCGTTTGAATGAACGGGTGCGAAAACTCCGGGGATCGAAGCGCTGGCATGGACGGCGACCGCGAGTGAGCCGGATCGAAGGGTGATGTCCTCCCCGGTGATCAGGTCCGTGGCGACCGCCGCGAAGGGTATCCTGAGGTCGTCAAACGTGGCCTCGCCAAACAGCTCTTTCATCACATCTTCCATCAACCCCGGTTCGACTACCGATTCCCGGCGGATCATCTTGCTCAAGGTGAAGATTCTGCGAATCCGGGCGCCGAACTCCTCGAAGCTGTCATGCTTCTCATCCTCTTCGTCGAGCATCTCGTCGAGATCGAATTTCGTAAAGAGTTCCGAGTGAATCAGATCATGGGCGATCTTCTCCAGTTGCTCCGCGTTGCCATGCAGGCAGTAGAGAGCGCCAACGACCGCACCGATGGAGGTTCCGGTGACGAGGGCGGGTTTCAAGCCCGCATGATCAAGTTCTTTCAACACCCCGATGTGGGCGAGACCACGCGCGCCTCCCCCCGAGAGAGCGAGCACGACCTGCTCTTCATGCCCGAACATCTTCTTTAACCAGGACCAGTTCATCTTAGTGTTTTTCGCTTTTTATTTCGTGGTTTCCGTTTTCACATGCTTAAACAGCGATGAGTTCCAGACCATCACGCGGTACCGTGATTTCGCTCGTGGTTCGAAGGTGGTCACCGAATCAGGGGGTGCCTCCCAAGAGAACAGGTTGTCTGTTAAAATAATTGCGTCAAGTTGGTGTTTCTGAAAGGCTTCGTGAGCTTCTCCCGTTGTCATGACCCCCGGCATCCGGAGGTAAACAGGGGGCACGATGTAAAAGGCCAGCGTTCGGCCGTCTGACGGCGCCAGTCCTTTCCGAGCGGCGTATTCCATCGCGGCGTAACGGACCGATTGAATTGCTTCGTCTTCGCCGAAGATCTCGCGTACCAGCGG
This sequence comes from bacterium, assembly GCA_043801585.1. Classification (GTDB taxonomy): domain Bacteria; phylum Electryoneota; class Electryoneia; order Electryoneales; family Electryoneaceae; genus JAZDLX01. The sequence continues at coordinate 7,808 of JAZDLX010000064.1, forward strand.
AAGAAATCCAGCATATCGGGAAGAATCGAGTTCACCGAAGTGCGACTGGAAGCGGTGCATCACAGCCTTCCCGCGGTCGATGGAATAGGCGGCTGACACGTCGATAGCGGTACTCGAGTTCTGATTGAACAGCGTTTGTGCGAGGGAATTGTAAGGAATGCCAAGGGTTGCATCCAAATCCAGATTATCATCGATGAACGAGGAAATGTCCGTCAATTCGCCTTGACGACCCATCTCATGACGCAAGATTGTGTGTTCCAAGGTCCATCCGACCAGCAGGGCGGCAATCAGCATCCCCGTCCACCGTGGAATTCTTGTAAACAGGTCGACCAGTCCGATGGCTCCAAGGATGGCGAAAAAGGGGACGAGCTGCAGGGTGTGCCGGTCAAAGTAGAAATTGGATTTGATCAATGGAAACGCCAGTAACAAAAGACCTGCAAACATCATCCACGCTGCGGCGAGACCATATTTCCTGCGAAAAATGATCCCGCCCCAGATCACGAAAGGAAGCATCAGCAACCCAAGCCACCTCGGACTGTACTTCAGCAGCAGAAGGTGGTCGGGATGGACGGAACGATCGAACGAGAGATAGTTGCCTAAAAACGTTTTGACAAATGTCGGACTGTCCGTCCAGATCTGCGGGAAGGTGGCGAGCAGTACCAGCAGAAACGCGCCGGCCATCAGGAGGAACGCCGGAACCGGCCGGAAGAATGCGGCACTGCGAGCCCGTTGGTCCAGCCAATGTCTCAGGACGAAGACCCCGAATGGCACGACAAGAAACGGGAGGCAAGTAAGACGAGTCGCCAGCACCGCACCCATCAACGCGGCGGCTCCGGCGAGGACAAGATCCCAGCCCCGGCGATAGGAGGTCGTGCCGTGGAGCGTCAGCAACAACGCCGGCACGAACAGGGCGTATCCAAGTCCGTCGCTTTTGAACATCAGCGATTCGGTCGTCCAGAGGGGAGAAAGCACGCTAAGCAGCACAAACCAGAGAAGCACGGGTTTTGGAAGAGGGCGATTGACAAAGGGAACGACGAAGAGCAGCGGAAGCAGCGAAAGGGCTGCAAACAGGTAACGAAGGAACGACAGGAGACGAAGAGGGTGAAAGCCCAGGTTCGCCAGGTAGAGTACCATCCCTTCCATTAGATCCTGATAACCGCCTTGCAAATGGGGGGCCAGACCGTGAATTATCATGTCCACAAGGACTGCGGGGTAAGCCAGCATCTGCACGGTCGTTCCAGGCCAGACCAGTTGGGTGGGGGTGGCATTGAACAACAATCCGATTGTCGACCAGAACATGATCAATTCATCTGTATTGTAAATACCGCTGGCAGGTCCACGGAGGAGAAGACTGAAGCGGAGTGCCAATCCAAGAATTAGAAGGAAGATAACGGCGAGAAGAAAACGGTTTTCGGGTTTCACCGGCTTCATTGATTCTCCCTTTGCGTCCGCTTTCAGAGGCTTTTCAAGTGTGCAATATACAACGATTAGAGGAGGATGGATTGCAGCGGCTATCCCTTCAACTTGCCCATCTCCCTTCAGGGAGCCTACCTTGCCGCACCAGAGGTTATAAGGGACTGGTCCAGGGAGAACCGAATTCCTGGACGGGTTCACAGGAGGAGCGCAATGAGAACCGGTTTTTGCAGAAACGTCATGCTGTCGCTATCCCTGCTGCTGTTGGCATTGCCTGTGTATGCCCAACTCGAGGCGGACCGGCCTGTTCCTCCGGGGAACCCACCCCCGCTGAATGTCATTACAAGAATCAACGGCGCGGGAGATGCGAAAGACTATCCGGACGCCGATCATCTGATTGTTTTCGATGACCAGGTGAACCGTGTTACAGAAAGCGGTGTCACCTATGTCGATCTTTATACCATTTATAAAATCCTGACGGAAGAGGGCGCCGTTTCACTGGCAACACTCCGCTGGAACTATGATCCACGCAGCAGTTTTGTCGGAGTGGTCAGTGTCAACATCATCCGCGACGACAAGCGAATCCCTGTTCCTCTCGATCGCCTGCTTGATCTGCCCGCGCCCCAGTCGATGATTTACTGGAACGATCGAATCAAGCTGCTCCAGTTGCCCCGCTTGCAGGTTGGAGATGGGATCGAAGTTCGTGCGATGCGCAAGGGGTACAACTACGCATTGCTTGCCGACAACGCCTTCGACAGTCCCAGTGCGATGCAGAAGATTGCGAGTCCGGATGATAACAAATACATCCCTCCGATGGCCGGAGAATACTTCGATATCGTCCTGTTTCAGGCGGATGTACCCATTGTCGAAAAACGTTATACGCTGACCCTGCCGAAATCCAAACGGTTGAACAGTGAAATCTATAACGGGACTCTTTTCGCACGGACCAGCTATACCGCCGACAGCACGATCTACTCGTGGTGGACATTCAACCAGGAGGCGGCTCCCCACGAGGTGCGCCAACCGGACGAATCCGATTATGTCCCCAAAGTGGTGATGACCACCGCGGAAAGCTGGGAAGCGAAAAGCCGCTGGTTCTGGGATGTCAACCGGAATCAATTCGAGGTTTCCGACGCCATCCGGGAGAAGGCGCAGCAGATTCTCCTGAATGCTGGTGTCGATAAAGGCACCGACATTCAGAAGGCGGCAGCCCTGAACCACTGGGTCGCGCAGAACATCCGCTACAGCGGCCAGACCATGGGTGAAGGGGAGGGGTTCACGCTGCACCCATCCGACATGCTGTTTGAATACCGGAGCGGAGTCTGCAAGGACATCGCCTCGATGTCAGTGACGTTTCTGCGCGCCGCCGGTCTCGAATCCTACCCTGCGATGACCATGGCGGGAAGCCGCATCGAGAATATTCCGGCAGACCAGTTCAACCATTGTGTCGTGGCGTTGAGACAGCGTGACCGTTTTGTCATGCTCGATCCCACCTGGGTTCCATTCAACAACGATATCTGGAGCAAGCTCGAGGCGGAACAGCAGTATGTGATTGGTACCCCCAAGGGGGTCAAACTGAAAGAAATCCGGTACAGTCCGCCCGAAGAATCGCCATTGAACATCACCCATGACGCCACCTTGTCCAATGACGGAACGTTGACGGGGACCATTCGTTTCGACGCTGCCGGTGCGGCGGACAGCAGACTGCGGCGTGTGGTCTATCAGCGCCCCAAACGGGAGATTCATCAGTATCTGGCGGAAGTTCTGTCGGAAATCAGCAACCGGGTGGAGATCATTGATGTGTCCTATCGTCAGGTGGATGATTTTACCGGAAACATGTGGTTAACCCTCCGTTACCGAGTTCCTCAGTACGCTCTGCCGGTTGGCAACGGCCTGGAGTTTCACGCTCCCCTGGTAAACGTCGTGCGTCATCATATGCTGTTTTTCCGAGCCGGTTCGGTGACCTGGAAACAGGAACGCAAGACCGATGTCTTCCTCTATTACACTCAGAAGCTGGACATTCGGGAAACCATTCAGCTCCCGAAGGGCTACAAATTGCCGGAAACCATCAACGCGAAAAAGGTTGATGCCACCTATGCTTCTTTTAATGCAAACGTCTCCATGAAGAAAAAAGATATTCTGATCGTCACAACGGCGGAGGTGCGAAGACGCCAGATTCCTCCGAGTGGGTACAATGGTTTCCGCGATGCGATCGAAGAATTGAATGCCTGGGGTGATCGCGTGATCCGAGTGACGAAGGGGGGTGCATGATGATCGCATGGAACAGGTCATTCGTTGCCGGATTCACGCTGTTGATGCTCGTTGCGGTCGTTCATGCGAAACCGATGACTTACAGCGGACGCATGGACATCGGCGAAATGCTCGCACTCGCGGACTCGACTTTTGACATGGCCGCTGAGGATGCGGTGGTGCTTCTTGCCGGGCACCGCGAGACGATCCTTCCGGACGGCCGCCGTTCTGTTCTGATACATCGAATTGTGCGGATTGCAACGGATCATGCCCTTGATACTTACGCGGATTTGCGCATTCCCTATGACGACAAACGTCAGGAGTTGAAGGTCCACGCACTCCGTGTCTGGCGTGAAAGCGATCAACGATGGATCGAACATCGCCCCACCGCGATTGTCGAGACCACTCCGTTTGAACTCTCCGCTGCTCCTGCTTATACAAATGTCCGCGAGACAATGCTGCTTCACGACGGCGTCGAATTGCCCTGTATCCTCGAGTGCGCTTACACCATCGAGGACAAAGAGCCCTTCCGACGTGGGACAAACGGTACGTTCATCTTCCAGGAAGAAGATCCGGTTGTCTGGTCATGGTTGATCTTCGAGATACCGCGAACTGTCACTCCGGTGATCAAGATTTCTGAAGGCGTTTCGGAAGCCGAAAGGAGCAGCGATCCGGAGCATGGCCTCGATCGCTGGTCGTGGAAGATGGGACCATTGCCCGCGAAGCCGGACCCGGAAACCGCCGACCCTGCCGCCTACCTGCCGCATATCTCCTGGTCGACATGGGAAAACTGGAACGCTCTTGGCCGAGATTTGGAAGCAACATTCCGTGGTGCGATGACCTTGGACAAGGTGCTGAAGGACAGTGTTAAACAGTTTGTTTCTGAAAGCCCTGAACTGCTCGACCGCGCGCGCAAGATCAGCGACTTTGTCAACCGAACGGTTGCTCCAGTTCATTACGATGACCAATGGTTCTGGCCAAGTCCAAGAACGACAGGTGAAACCTGGGCCAGTGCCTATGGGTGTGGGTTGGATCGTTCGATCCTTGTCGCTGCCTTAGCGGTTGAAGCGGGTTTTGAAGTGTGGCCCGTTTTTCGCGGAAGTTCCAATGCAGACATCGACGAGGGGGTGGCAACTCTGGGGAGGATGGAACCTGTCGCACTTTGGATCAGCGGTGAAGGCGTTGAAGCTTACTATGATGCTCAGGCTGACACGTTGATTACGGGTCTTTCGCCAATCCTTGGCAGATCGGTGTGGGTTGTCGGCCGTGCGGACGCTCCGGAGATACGCGGAGTCGCCGAAGGGGAAACCGCTCGTCTGGAAGTAATGATTTCACTGAAGGGAACTGGCAATAACGATCTCACCGGCGAGGGACATGTCACCGGCTATTGGACGCTGAATCCCTATAATGGCATGGACAGCGGGGAAGAGAAAGGCCGAGAAACCCTTGGAGAAGTCGTGGGCGGTGTGATCGACAGCGCGCAGGTCGGCGACTATTCCACGACAACGTTCGACATGTTCACCATCGCCGCCGGATTTGAGATGAATGCTCCGCTGCCCAAGGAGGATGCCTACGGCCGTTTGCCAATTAAAACCGGTGAACCCGGGTGGGGAATCCTCGATCTCCTCGGTAACGACGTTCAACTCTATTCGAGCACGCGAGGTACGCCGGTATACCTGCAGAGTCCTGTGGAACAAACGGTGGGGGTCGAGTTGACACTTCCCGGGAGGTCTTTCGTGTATCTGCCGGAACCTGTCCACTTGACTAATGACGCGGGATCCTACCGTCTCGAAATCATCCATGAGGGTGAAACGGTTACACTTCGGCGGACCCTGCTGCTCGTTTCACGCGTTTACACTCCGGACCAGTGGCCGGCGCTCCGGGCGCTGCTCCTTGCGGAAACGGATCCGGGGAATTGCCTGGTACTCGCGAAATAGGGTTATGAGATCACAATACTTCATTCGGAAACATGCGTTCATTACAAGGCCTGCTACAGTAAATCGAATGAGGTAAGGTGCCTCTTTAATTTCTCCCTCAGGTAGTTGAGAGCGGCGGCTCGAAACGTGCCCCAGGAATCGAGCGGCTCTGCGAGATTTTTCAATCTGTTTTCATACTGCGGGAGTTCATCCGGCGGACAGGCGTGCCAGGCGGCGACATTTTCGCGTTGATCCTCCGTCACTGGAATGTGGTTGCCGGAGAACACCAGGAAAAGATCGCTGGAAAAATCCACAGGAGTCCCATCGGGGGTGATATACGAGATTCGTCCGAGGATATGCGGCATTGCTCCGTGTAGTCCGGTCTCCTCGGCCAGTTCTCGCCGCACTGCATCCGCCGAAGATTCGTCCCCGTCGATGCCCCCACCCGGGAGCCGAAAAATCCCTTCAGGATAGGTGTTCTTTCGTTGCAGCCAGATTGCACCGTTGTTGCTCACGAGCGCGAAAAGAACTTCGCCGTGACGGCCTTTTCGGTTTAACGGTGGAAAGTCCGCATGGGGCAGTACGACACGGGGGGCCTCGAGATCGAGGGGAATACCGCGGGCATCGGCGATCAGTACTCCATGCCCGACTCCGCGCAACGAAAGATGCACGGTATCTTTTCCAAGCCCCCCCAGCAGTTCACGCATCGCCACAGCGGAATGAACGATGACATCCGCCCGTTCCATGTGATCGGGCGCCATCATCCGGCGGCGTTCCGCATGGGTCATACGGCCCAACTTCTGCACGATCACGTCCAGTGCTTCAGGAGTCAGCGTGGTCGCACGTTCTCCGCTGCCCTTCCAGAAGCGGCGAGCGAGGACCGAAAATGCCGCCGCCGCTCCACCGATGAAGACAAGACGGGTTTCGGCGGGAAGCGGGTTGATTTCTTCCAGGAGAGTTCGGGCCTCGTGGCGCACACGGTCGATCTGTTCGAATGTTGGCGGGTCGTCCAAGGGAATTAGCCGCGCAAGCCGCCGTGCACCGATGGGAAGAGAGAGGGTCCGTTCAGGGATGATGCCCGCACCCCAGGCCAAATCGGTCGAGCCACCGCCGTGATCCAGCGTCGCCAGGGGCTCGTTATTCCCCATCTCGTCTCGAACCGCAACAAATCCCGCGCAGGCCTCTTCGGGCTCCGAGAGTATCCGCAGATGGAGTCCTGTGGCGTGAAACAGCTTGTCCGCGACTTCACGTGCATTCTTTGCCTCTCGCAGAATCCAGGTGCCGACAACATCCACAACTTCGGGATGTAAGTCCGTATCAACGAAAAGTTCACGCACTGCGGACACGGTGCGGTCAATGGATGGTGAATCCAGAATGCCCTCTCCACTCAGTCCGGCTGCAAATCGAGTTATTTTTTCACGGTCGAACAACTCGATGCACAGGCCCTCGCGGAAGGACATCGCGGTGAACTTGACAGCGTTGGATCCAATGTCAAAGATGGCTCGGACGGAGGGGATGGCTGAAGGTTTTTTTTCAGACATGAAACGGTTGATTCATTTTGCCGACCCGGGTTATCCAGGAGTCACCGATGTTGCTGATCATCACGGAGAGTTCGCGCACGATCTGTAGATCGAGGTGCCCCGAGTTGACGGCTTCATGCAGCATTCGAAGCGCCTCTGCTATGGGCAGGGCCTGCCTGTATGGTCGATCGGTGATCAGTGCATCGAAGTAATCGACAGCAGCGATGATTCTCGCGCCGAAGGGGATCTCATCGCTTGAGAGTCCGTCTGGATACCCTTTGCCGTCCCAGCGTTCATGATGATTCCGAATGATCGGGAGCGCTTTGTGCAGGCTGCGAAGCGGTCTGCAAATATCCTCTCCCTTTACCGGGTGTTCACGCATGATTGTTGTTTCATCCGCGGTCAACGGGCCGGGTTTCAGCAGGATATTCTCCGGGATCCCGATCTTCCCGATGTCGTGAAGAATGCCACCCCGGCGGAAGGATTGCAGATCGTCTTCGCCGTACCCAAGGCGGTGTCCAAGAACCACCGAGTAGTGCGAGAGCCGGGCACAGTGACCCTGTGTGTAGGGATCCTTGGCTTCCACGGCGAGGGCGAGAGAGAAGATAACCTCTTCGGCGTGTTCGAGATCGTCGGTGAACTGTTTCAGCTTCAGCAGGGAATGGACACGGGCGGACAGTTCCGATAGATGAAACGGTTTGCTGATAAAATCGTCGGCTCCCGCCTCGATGCCCATGACGCGGTCTTCCGTGCTTCCCAAACCGGTGAGAAGGACGACCGGTATCAACCTGGTGCTACGCTCGGATTTGATCCGCTTGCAGAGTTCAAAACCGTCCATCCTGGGCATCATCACATCGGAAAGAACCAAATCAGGTGGGTTCTCGCGCAACAGTTCTATGGCCTCTTCGCCGTTGGTGGCAAGCTGTGGCTGGTATCCCAGGTTCTTGATCATCTCGCTGAGCAGGTCAAGAGTGGAGGGGTCGTCGTCTGCGATAAGAATGCGAGCGAAATGATGGTTCATGCATCCTCTCCCGCAGCATTCAAAGCCAGCTTCGAAAGATCGTCCGGGCAGGATTCCACGGTGCAGGAAAGGAACCGCAGGCGAAACTCCTCCTGTTCCGGAACGACAACTCCAATCCGCCATGCCTGTTCGCCAAGACGTTCGAGTTCACGGATCATCGCACCTGCACCGGCGGGTGGTAACGAGACCAGCAGACCGCCGGAAGTCTGGGGATCGGATACGATTCGCTGCATCGCTTCAGAGACATCTTCGTCAATCAGGGTTTCAGCTTTTCTGAAGGCGAGGTTCCTTCTCTCGCCACCACTGTAATAGGAACGGCTGGCAGCGATTTCAAGGGCGCCCGGAAGCAACGGCAGCGATTCGGTACAAAGCAGCATACTCACACCTGAGGCTTTCGCCATTACTGTCGCGTGCCCAAGCAATCCGAACCCGGTGATATCGGTGGCTGCGTGAGCGGAAGCGTTAAGCGCCTGTTCAGAAGCGTGGCGATTCAGACGTGACATGCTTTGGACCATGCCATCCACATATTCTTCGGCGGCCGCACCGTTCATCAGGGCGTTGGCGATCAGTCCGGTACCCAGCGGCTTGGTCAGCACGAGGACATCCCCCGCTGTTGCTTTGCTGTTGCTAAGGATTTTGTCTGGGTGAACCTTGCCGGTGACCGATAACCCAAACTTCAGTTCGTTGTCGGTTACCGAGTGGCCGCCGAGAACCGCCACCCCGGCCTCGTCGCAAACTTGCTGGCTGCCGAGGAGAATTTCCGCCAACACTTCCTCATCCAGACTGTCAACAGGGAACGCGAGAATATTCAGCGCCGTCAGCGGCTCACCCCCCATCGCGTAGACGTCGGAAAGACTGTTGGCTGCAGCAATCCTCCCGTAGTCGAAGGGATCGTCCACGATTGGGGTAAAAAAATCCACTGTCTGCACGAGGGCGAGATCATCCGTCAGACGGTACACACCCGCATCGTCCAGAGTCGATTGATCCACCAGCACTTCAGCCCGTCCACTCCGGGCCAGTTTTATCAGCAAGCGATCCAGCACCGCCGGATCAAGCTTGCTCGCTCAACCGGCGCACCGGGTAAACTGGGTGAGTTTGAAGTGGGATTTGGCGCTTTTTGACGTCATTGCATCCTCAGGATTCGCCTTCTATCCCATCGCTCAATGTTGACCATCATGCGTGGTCAGTAGAACTCGAATATACAACGACGGTTGTGCATTACATGTCAATTTGAAAGGATTTACCGAGCAGGGAGGTGAAAAAGGTTTCGGATTTTTCTTGTTTTGGCATGAGTCTTGCTTCTATAATACTAAATACCCGAATTGTGGGAAAAGTGGACTATTTTGAAACAGAGGTTGTGATGAGTCTCCTTCGTGCAGCTGATGAAGCGATCGAAGCCCGGAAACTTCTCCATATTATGGAGCAGGAAATCAATCATTTAAAACTTAAGGAAGAGGATCAGACGGCATTTCTCGAATTGTATTGGAGAATTTGGGATCTGGTTGCAGGCGTCGTTGATGAGCTTGAACACTCGTTAGTTCCGGAGAATCAAGCGATTGCTGTGACCTTCCTTCCACGGGAAAAGACAGATGAATCAATTGTTGCGGAAGCTGCACCGGGATATCGCGTACCCCGCCGTGGAGGTGATGCCCGTGGGACTCTCTTTCTGCCTTCCGTTTCCCCTGATACAGAAAACGAGCAAGACGACCATTGACTTGTGCTGGTCGTGGCGGCGGTGATTGCGACTGTCACCGTCATGAAAAAACGATCGCTTCGAACGTTGTCCCGGGTCGCCCCCCAGCCGGTGAACGAACCATTCTTCCGCAACGTGCGATCTCTCCTGCTACGGCAACAGCAGCAGCGAGGAACCGGTTATAAATACAACCGGATATCCCATACGGGATACCCGGCTTTCTCCATTACGCCCCGGCTCCTCGGCGTTCCGGCTACTTCAACGTAATCAATTCCACCTGTTCCCAGGGGATATAGGTCGGGTCTTCCTTGTCGCCTTTGCCAAAGATCAGGATACCGTCATTCGCCTGCGAGACATCCTGCCCCCCCTCGAGACGAAGTGATTCACCGTTGTCGAGGACAACAGTGCAGCTGCTTCGGCTGCGAGGCCGAATTTCCTTGATCCGGATGAAGGGAATATTGAATTCGATGTCGAAAAAATCGCCGTTCAGAATCTCCCAGGTTTCACCCTCATCGAGGTCGAAAACGAATTTACCCGTGTACGTTGTGCCGTCCGTGTCGGTGACGGTGCCCTCGAGCCTGCGCTCCTTGCTGAAATCGCTGTAGGCACGTCCGCTTTCGCCCTCGTCGTTAAAGACTGCTTTCTCGAACGCATCCCACGGAACCTTCAGACGGCCGTACCGTTCATCCTCGACCATGATCCCGCGGATGGATCCATCCACGTCGTTGGTCCCCTCCAGGGAGAGTTTGCGTCCATCCTTCAGGACCACCCATGAGCTGCTGCGGCTCCGGCGCTCGATACTGCGGATGTTGCCGAAATCGATGGCGAGTTTGCCATCGTCCGACTCTCCATCAAGCTTGTCCGTGGAAAGGCATTCCTCGCTGTCCCACTGGATGTATCCTTTATAGTCGGCACCGTCTGCGGTCACCGTTCCAGAGAGGCGGTACCCGGCGGGGTTGACCGACTTGGGCGTTTCCATGAATTCAATGGTGTCGATTTTTCGCCAGTCAAGGCTGATGTCGCCGATGCTGTTGTCACGGACGCGGATGGTGCCGCCCACGTCGTTCGAGTAACCGGAGACGGTGTAGGTCGTGCCGCTTTTCATCAGCAATTCGGCGTCTTCACTGCCGATCACCGTTATTTTCTGAATGTCACCGAAACGGGCGATGAAAATGCGCGAACCGGTCCATCCGCCGACGTTGATATTGATTGCACCGCCAAGAACGGAAATTTTACGGCCGGCTTCCGCGATTTTCACCCGAGCGGCGTCACGCTCGAGGCCGGCACGTTCACTGCTGACTCTGTACCGTTCTGATGCCTTCTCCGAACGGCGCTCGGAATACTTCTGGCGGGTGTCTTCATCCTTTGTCCGCGCTTCAAGCTTTGCCAATCGTTCCTCTTCCTTGGCAAGCTGCTCTTCTTCACGTGCCAGCCGTCCAAGTTCATGGTCCAGGTCACGCAGGTTTCCGCGCTTGGAATCACCCATTTTCTCGAGATACTCGGTGTAGGGGCGAGTCTCCTTGTAGGAGTGGAAAAGATCGTCCCAGAACGCTTCCTCGTCATCCCAGCGGAGAAGGCCGGTGTAGACATTGTTCGTTCGGGTGGTCACTTTCCCGTAGATGTACCCCTGCTTGGGATGTTTCGCTTCGGCCGGGGGGGCGCTCAGCAGCAGGGCTGCGGTCATAACGAGTAGCAGGGTTGCCGTTAGCGTGCGTGTGCGCACCATCATATACTCCTTTCACGGGGTTCTTTCCCCGTTCTATCGACTACCAAAGTCTCAACTCAACGTTGTCACGGGATGTGGACGTCTGTGCCGGCGAGGAGGCGGTCTGCGCGTCGGGGGTCGCCCCTTGCGGAGTGCGCTCACGCAGGGGTTCGCCACGACGCTGTCCTTCGCCTGTCTGGAATCCATAGGCTTGCTGATTCACGACCTGCATCACCTCCAGCATTTTTCGCTGGTATCGTGGGTCAGCCTGAAGCAGCTCGGTGGTCAACTGGAGGAAGCGGGTCTCTGTCATTGAACCACGGTCGCTGGCAAGCTGAATCGTTCTTTGCTGGCTGTGGAAGAAGGGGACGTCCACCTTCAGAAAACCGGAGAAGGAGAGTCCCACCGCAAGAAGGATCGTGGCGGCTGCCACCCAGGCACGAACCGGCACACGGTTGAACGGGATGATCCGGGAGCGAGGCTTCACATTCGCCTCGATCACGTTCCAGAGACCTTTGGGAGGGGTCACACCAGCCCGATCACCCTCGCCTGCGTGCAGGGTTGCCTGAAGAGCGCGGGAATCCAGCCAGAACCGGCGGAGGCCGGGATTACGGACGAGAGCGTCAATGGCTCGCCGCAACGGCTCGCCATCCAGCTCGCCGTCCACAATCGCGGACAGGTCCGCTTCGTACCGTTCGCTCTGTTCAGTGTTCATGGCTCCAACTCCACATCTAAAAAACCACTGTCTTTCAGATGATCGATCACCTTCCGCCGGGCACGGTGGACGTTGATCTTCACCTGCGCCAGGTTCCATCCGGTCGTCCTGGCGATGTCGTTGTAGGCGCGTCCCTCGAGCACCCCAAGCCGGAATGCGACCTGGTACCGCTCGTGCAGCGTGTCAAGAACCGTTTGGACTGCCTCGTTCAAGTCGTTGGCTTCAGCCTCCAGGTCGGGGGAGATCATCCCCTCATCCGCGATCCGGTCAAGAGAGTTGATCCCATCCGGACCGGTTAGGCTTGTAGCGGTGTCCGGCCGGAGCTTGCGGACATGGTTGACCATCAGGTTGTGCGCAATCGAAAACAGGTAGGATTTCACCTTGGTTTCATCGCGCAGCGCCTTGCGTGAACGGATTGCCCGGACAAAGGTTTCCTGTAGCAGGTCTTCCGCATCCGCACGGTGGCCGAGCCGATTGACAAGGAACGCGAGCACGGGAGGTCCGTACTCTTCATAGGCAGCGTGCCAGTACTCAAGATTTCCGGGACTTCCCTCCATCCTCTCCCCAGAAAGTGAATTAAAAGGACACATTACTTAATTCAGTTCTTCTACATCAGCTGGTTATCGGAATTGGTAGTATGAATTAAGTAATGTGTCCCTTTAATTCTTCACTGTCCCCAGGTCTTATGGGGTTTCCCGCTCCGAAAGTAGGACAGTTTTTCCGGTGTACGGTTACAAGGGAGCAGGAGCGCACAAGAGCCTCTCGAGTATCTGCGGATAGTGCATTTGGAAGGAAAATCTTGCGGCGAAAACGTGTAGCCTGGCATCACCACATGCCGGGGAATCACTGTCATTGCGAGGGTTCCGTCAGTATGGAACCCGAAGCAATCTCGCAGTAAAGGTAACCTGCCGGGGAATTTCTGGGTGCTAAATCTGGAACTCACTGTTCTTTTTAGTCTTGCGAACCAGCATCACAACCAGCGCGATGCCCACCGGGAATGCCAGCAGCGAGGTGAGGGCACCTGGGAAGTATCCCCCGTTACGATAACTCAACCAGGCGTGCAGCAGGCCGTTCCCGATCCCGCCAACGAGGGCCAGGAACCACACTGCGAGCAGGGCAAGCCGGACGTTTTTCCGCACCCCGACCGCAGCAACGATCAATACTACCAACCAGACAACGTTGAACGTGGCGAACTGGGCAGATGTCCAACTCTCCCCGTAGATCCCCGGAAAGGCCGTGTAGAATGCTGTCGCATACTCCTCAAGAAAATGGAAGGTTTGCACGGCAATCGCTGCGGCGAACAGGGGGAAAATCCTTGGCTTGATGGGGTGCGCGACCGGGTACGCGATCAGCCACGCAATGAAGGAAACGAACAGCCCGAAGTTCAACCCTTTGACGACCGGCCCCATCAGCAACCAGTTCAGCGTAATGGCGATGACGGTGAGTAGCAGCCCGAGCGCGATTTCCAGGGATATTTGCTTATTCGTCATCGCGAACCGCCTTTCGTCGGGAAACTCTTCGACCGGATTACCCGGGACAGTTTACTCACATTTCAGTCTAAGCGAAAATACGAGTATACTGTCCTTGAAGTTTAGCAAATTCAGAACTGTAATTCATCTGTAACGTTATTAAAGAACAAGGTGTCCTGCAGACAGGAATGTACGAAGTTCGCCGACCCGCACGCTGGCGGTCGGCAAGTTACTTATATTAATAATGTTGAGCCGATCCACCACACCTCGAGCATTCCATGAATTCCCTTCTGGTTTCCATTGGCCGGATGATCCGCAGAGACAGACTTTACCTGCTGATCAGCGTCAGCGGACTCGCTCTCGGAATGGCTGTTTTTCTATTGATGATGGCGTATGTGCGTGACGATCTCGCCTGGGACAGCATACATGAAAAAGGTGACCGTATCTGCCGGGTTATCCAGCCACGTTCGTTTGAAGGCATGGGAGAAGTTGTTGCGGCATCGGTCCCGATTGCCCTCGGACCAGCGCTCAAGGAAAAGATTCCGGAAATCGTCGACATGACTCGCGATTTCGGTCTGGGTCAGTTTTTCATGCAAAATGGAAATCACCAGGGGATCTATGTACAGGACACACGGTTTGTCGATACGAGTTTCTTCAACATTTTCACGTTTCCCTTTGTCTATGGTACCCCTGAAAACGCCTGGCCTGTCAAACGATCGATCGTGCTGGAAAAGAAGACCGCCAATCAACTATTTGGTGATGTCAATCCGGTTGGTAAGGCACTCACGATCTCGGACACGTTGACCTACACCGTTTCCGCGGTTGTCGACGTGCCGGAAACGGGAACCCATCTGGGCTTCGATGCCTTGATTCCTGTTGAACCAGCCGCCGCGGATTTTGGGTTTTCTCAGGAATGGCAGTATAACAATTTCGTCAATGTCTATACGCTGCTTGCTGAAGGTGCTGATGTCAATGAAGTCTCGGAAAAAATTAAGCACTTCATGAATGATTATATCAATACTCCGATTGTCAATTCGATCAGTCTTTACCTGCAGCCACTGCGAGACATCCACCTGCACTCGATGAACATCGGAGGACGGCAGATTCATCCAGGTAACGCCACCGTCACCATGGTGTTTGCGATCATTGCCGTTCTGGTTCTGGCGTTGGCGGTGATCAACCACATCAACCTTTCCACGGCGAGATCCATCCGTCGGGCACGGGAAATAGGGATTCGCAAAACGGTCGGTGCGAACCGCCGTCAACTCATCCGGCAATTGATGGGTGAGTCGATTCTGGTGGTCACCTTCGCTGCTGTCCTCGCTTCAATTGCTGCACTCCTGCTGCAACCGGTGTTTGAGGAGGTCGTCGGAAGGAAAGTTGGCTTTCAACTTTTCGATGGGGTGTTTTTCAGCGGTGTGCTTCTTGGTATGATTCCCATTGTTGGAATCCTTGCGGGATTTTACCCGGCGCTTGTCATCTCTTCGCTGAAACCCGTCTCCATTCTGGGAAGTGCAGGGGCGGGCTTTGTATCTCGAAGTGTGCTCCGCCGTGTCCTGATCGTTTTTCAATTTGTGGTGTCGGTAGCAATCGTTATTACGACCGTGATGATTTACAAACAGGTTCGTTTCAGTATGTCAATGAATCCCGGATTCAACAGGGATCAGGTATGGGAGATTCAGCTTCACGACGATTTTATGTGCGAGCATTCCTATGAACTGCGTGACCGGATCTCGGCGTTGAATGGAGTAGAGACGGCAAGCAGTTGTTCCGACTACCTTGTCGGACCAACTCAATCCTGGTCGATGAAACCCGAGGGAACTCAATCAGAGAACTGGGTAGCATCAGTCTATGTGATGGATCCAAACGGGATGGACGTCTTCGGTTTCAAATTGCTCAAAGGAAGATTTCTTTCCTGGAACCATCCAGGAGATCCCATAGGAAACGAGGATTCAGAGGGATCGATCGTCATCACTGAAGCAACCGCTCGAGATCTCGGTTGGGAAAATCCCATTGGCAAAACATTCGACATCTGGGGTCGGTTCAAGGTCACCGTTGTTGGTGTCATCGGTGATATTCGGTTTCAATCCGCCCGCCATAAAACAGAACCTATCGTCATTCTCCAAAGAAATGCATATTGGGATGGGCAATTCATTGCTGTTAGGTTGAAGGGCGGGATGATCCATGAGACAATTCAACAGATTGAGGAGATTTGGAAAAACGAGTTCCCTGGCAGGCCGATCACCTCATCCTTTGTTGATGACCACGTTGAGTCACTCTATCGAACTGACGAAAAGCTGGGGAACACTCTACTCGCGTTCACGGTTGTTACGTTCTTCATCGCATTTCTTGGCCTGCTGGGTCTGGCGGTTCATTCAACCGAACGCCGCAGCCGTGAAATCGCGATCCGCAAGGTGCTCGGCGCTTCCCTCGCCAATGTCAATCTGCTTGTCGTGTCGGAGTTTGCGCGTCTGATCCTGATCGCGAACCTGATCGCCTGGCCTCTTGCCTGGTGGTTCACAAACCGCTGGCTCAAAGGTTTCGACTACAGGATGAAGATGGATTGGTCCGTATTCCTGATCGCAGGATTCGGAACACTGATGATAGCTTTCGTGATCGTCACCATTCAGGCGTGGCACACGGTCAACCGCAATCCTGCGGAAGTGATTCGGGACGAGTGAGTCTGCTTCTGAGAACGATATAAAGAATCCTATTTCAACAGAGTAATCCGCCGCGCGAATTGCTGACCGTCCGCGTCAAGTCTGACGATGTACGTCCCTGTGGCGACTGTTGAGGCAGGGCGCCATTGCACCTGATGGATTCCCGGTGAACTCTCTCCGTCCACCAGCCTTGCCACTTCCCGGCCCAGCAGATCACTCACTGTCACTCTCACAACTGAAGCGTGGGCCTGAGCGAAGCTGATTGTCGTACTTCCATTGAACGGATTGGGCCACGGCGTATGAAGAATGAACTGGGCGGGGAGCGAATGACCATGCTCGCGAAGTGACCTTGTCAGTACGGTATCGATCCCGGTAACCATGCAGCGGAATTCAGTGCTGTCGCTTATCGCATCGTACTCGTCCCAGATCAGATATTTTGCGGAAACAGTTTGTGTCCATTGATCTAATGGATTCGGATTGGATTGTCTCCATATGGCTTGCAGGTAACGAAGCTTTCCAACTTCACCGTTCACGCACAGGCTGTCATGTTCGGTTCCGTTAAACCAGTGTATCCAATTTAGCTCGCTTCCTGCGCTGACAAAGGTAAATTCGATATCGGATGAATCGGTGGCTGTTTCGCTTGGAAACAAGGGCATCAGGGAGTGAATGCTGTCTCCCGCCGAAGAGCTGAAGAGAACGTTGAAGACTGAGTCGCTGGATGAATTTGTCTCCAGGATAATTTCACGGACGCCGGAATCGAGGACCTTGAAAAGACGAAGAAAAGACGGCATGTTGAATAATGGAAGAGGAAAATAGACTGCTTCCACAAGGGATTTATTCAGGTAATAGCCCGGCATCACGTAGTGGATTGCCTCGTGGGGAGAAAATGACGAAACCTCAAGGATTTCCTCCGTCGTGGTTACCTGTACACGAGCTTCATCTGTGAAACCCTGGAAAGGGGTCAGACCTACCGAAAAAATCGAGCCGGTGAATAGCACTGTCGGCGTTCCGGTGGTGAGATCGAGCAGGTTTCGTTCTTCAGGATTAACCGTTCCGGTGAGTCCCACAAAAAACGAAGAAGACATGCCCTCGATGGAAAAAACCTCTTCCAATTCGGGTAAAGTCATCAGAGAGTCCGCTCCTTCAGAGGCAGGGTTAACCTGAAAGACAGTCCCCTCATGGTCCAGAAAGACGTCGTACCCGAACGACCTCAGCGGGAGGGTGACTTTGTCCGGCAGGGAAAATGAATAATTGTCGTACTGCTGCCCGGTCCAATCGAAATGGACACTGCGGAGTTGATCGTTCCAGACACCGATAATCGAAATGACAGATTCTGATTCGATATATGGAATATCCCCAAGGGACGAAGTCAACGTGGTGGCTTCCCAATCAGACCAACGGCCGTTCTCGGAAGCAATCAACTGTGTTTCGGAACCATAAATGCCCACAGGAGGGGGGATCAAAAGCAGTAGAAACAGAACGAGAATTGGCTTTTTCATATCAACCCCCATGAGATAGAAAACGGAGAACAATGTGTACCAGTATCTGATTCAATGCATTCTCTTGAAAGGTAGGTTGAACTTGTAAATAAATCAACAAATCGCCTTGAAACGAAAACACCGAAAGCAACGCTGTGCGGAGCATACTGGTATGAAATGGCGTTCGGTAAAGGTGTCAGTTTAGATGTCCGCTATATGATCTTCACCGCTGGCGATTTTCCTATCAGATGGTCGGGCATTCCCCGCGTCTCGGTCCTTGTGACTTGCCGATCTCGCCGTCCGGCGCTACCTTTTGCGCGATGAAGGCACGAATCCTCACATTGATTCCGCTTTTCGCCGCCGCAGCGGTCCTGTTTGCCCAGGTTCCCGATTCCGGGAGTGTGGGTGGAGTGGGGGCACCACCCTCGGGTCAGCCACCGCGTCCGGACCGCTGGACGGTGCTTCGGGACAACATGGAAACCGGTTCCGCGCCGGTGAGTCGGGTGGGCGATGTCGATCTTGTCGACGCGCTCTCGCTCGCGGACGCCCTCGGCCTGCATTACTTCCGCGACACGGAGGACCGCTATGTTTTCAGCTTCCCGGCGAATCCGGTGATTTTCGTGCCGGGCGGCAGTTTCGCGCAGGTTGGGCTCGAAATCGTTCACTTTCCCGTTCCACCTTATCAGGACGGTTTCCGGTTCTTTATCCCGGAGCAGCAACTTCTCGACATCCTCGGCGTTTACCTGGCGGGTGAAGTCTCAGAAGACAGTTCCGCTCGCGTTCTCTCCTACAATCCGCCCGATCATCCGTTGCTCAGCGTGGACGGGGCGGATGCCGGCCAGGAGTGGGTGTGGAGGTTTGTCTTTGACCGGCCGCTGACGGGCAAGATCGAGCTGGCGGATACGGCCACGGTGGTGCTGCATATGGAGGGAGTGACGCCGGACAGTGCCGGCGAGATCACCGTGGGCGGGGATGATCTGTTCGGTGCGGAGGTGCTGGGTGATCCATCCCGGGATGCCTGGGTGGTGATCACGCCCCGAGCGGTGCGAAACGCCCGCCTCGAGGGACCGGATGCCGGCAATGTCCTGACCCTCGTCGTGGCGATGGCGACTCCCGACGAGGAACCCGCAGCACCCCAGGCGTACAACCATGTGAGCGTCGACGAGGCGCTGCGCGAGGCACGGGCGAAGTGGAAAATCGATACCATCGTCATTGACGCCGGTCACGGCGGACAGGACCCGGGAGCGATCGGGCGGTCCAAACGCACTCGTGAAAAAGACATGGCGTTGGACATCGCTATACTGCTGCGCGACGAGGTCAAAAAACGTTCGGACATCAAAGTGGTGATGACCCGCGACAAGGACGTTTTCGTCCCCCTCGGCCAACGCACCAAGATCGCCAACAAGGCGGGCGGCAAGCTGTTCATCAGCATTCATTGCAACTCCTCCACCAACCGCATGGCGAACGGCCAGTACACCTATTTTCTCAGTCCCGTCCGAACGGAGCGGGCGATGGAAGTGTCGCTCAAGGAAAACTCGGTGATCAAGTACGAGGAACGCCGCCAGGATTATCCTGACCTTTCAGAGGAGAATTTCATTCTCCTCGCGATGGCGCAGGCGCAGTTCGTCAAGGAATCCGAGGAACTCGCCTCGATGATTCTGCGGTCGATGAGTTCGAAAACGGGGCTGCGAAACCGGGGGGTGGACCAAGCGGGATTCTACGTTCTGATCGGTGCTTCGATGCCCGCCGTGCTCGTCGAAACGGCTTTCATCTCGAACCCGAAGGAGGAGGACCTGCTCCATTCCAAATCCTTCCGAAAGAAAGTAGCAACAGGCATTTGCGACGCAATCCTCGAATTCAGGAAACGGTACGGAGAGTAGGCTTTTACCCGCCTCTTCACCCGCCTCCGACCTTATCTTAAGCGGACTGCGGACCCTACTTTTAAAGAGGGTAGATACTGGCACCAGACAGCTACGTTGAGGACCCATTTTGCACATCCTGCTGACCAATGATGACGGTTATCTCGCCCCGGGAATCAAGGCGCTCCATGACATTCTGAAGGGGGCGGGGCACGCGGTGACCGTCGTTGCGCCGGAACGTGAACGGAGCGGTGTTTCTCTCTCGATAACGCTGACCGACATTCTGCGATCCTGGCCGATGACCTACAACGGCATGCAGGGGTGGATTGTCAACGGCACTCCAGCCGATTGTGTGAAACTGGCCGTGGGCGAGCTGATGGACAAACCGCCCGATGTGATCTTCAGCGGGATCAACCAGGGGACCAACGTCGGCCTGAACGCCAACTACTCCGGCACGGTAGCCGGAGCGGTGGAGGGAGCCCTGATGGGACACCCCGCGATTGCCGTATCGCTCGCCTCGTTCAGAAGCCGCGATTTCGAGGCGGCGGCCCGCGCCGGTCTCTGGGTACTGGAACGCCTGGAAGAGGGGGTGATCCCTCCGCTGCACCTCCTTTCGGTGAACGTGCCCGAGGGACGGCCCGAGGAACTTCGCGGGATTCGTGTCACCCCCGCGTCGAAGGTGATGTACCGCGAGGTGGTGGACCGCCGTGTCGATCACCGGGGGCGGGAATACTACTGGCTGGCGGGGCGTTCGGTACAGCTTGCGGTAACGCCCGGGGGCGATCACGAAACGGTCGAGGATGGCTACATTTCGATCACTCCGCTTCGTGTGGACTGGACCTCGAACGAGCTGCTGGAGGAACTTCGACGCCGTGGCTGGGACGAGGAGTGGAACGCATGAAAGGCGCCTTCGATACCATCGCGGTGCTCGATTTCGGATCGCAATACACCCAGCTCATCGCACGTCGAATACGCGAGCAGGGTGTTTATGCCGAAATCCTCCCTTGTGATGCTCCGTTGAAGGCGATAGAAGTTCTCGAACCCGCGGGCATCGTCCTCTCCGGCGGACCGGCGAGCGTATACGAGAAGAATGCGCCCACGGCGGACCCCGGACTGTTGACGATGGGGCTCCCGGTTCTGGGCATTTGCTATGGCATGGGGTGGATGGCCCGCGAACTCGGTGGCGAAGTTGTTTCTTCGGACCGCCGGGAGTACGGACGCCGTGAGATCGAGGTTGTGGACGCCAAGGGCACTCCGCTCGAGGGCATCGAGGAGACCACCACCACCTGGATGAGTCACGGCGATCAGATCGAAACCCCGCCCGAAGGTTTCCGGATTGTCGCCCGATCCGAAACCTGTCCTGTCGCCGCGATGGCGGATGTAAGCCGGAAATTTTTCGCCGTACAGTTCCATCCGGAAGTCCGTCATACCGCGCGTGGAACGGAGATGCTTCGCGCCTTTCTCTTCGACATCGTCGGTGCGAAAACCGGCTGGTCGATGGAGACCTTCGAGCGCCGGGAGAGTGAACGGGTTCGGACGGAAGTCGGCGCGGGAACGGTGATCGGGGCGGTGTCGGGTGGTGTTGATTCGTCGGTGATGGCGGTGCTGCTTTCGCGGGCGATCGGTGAAAAATTCATCGCCATTTTCGTTGACAACGGTCTGCTCCGCAAGGATGAACGGCGCCAGGTTCAGCAGCTTTTCGCCGGGCGGCTGGGAGTTCATCTCGAGGTGGTCGATGCGAAGCAGCGATTCCTCACCGCGTTACGTGGCGTTGAGGAGCCTGAGGAAAAACGGAAAATCATTGGCCACACCTTCATTGAGATTTTCGAGCAGGAGGCGGCGAAACATCCTGATGCGGATTGGCTGGCACAGGGAACGCTGTACCCGGATGTGATCGAATCGGTCAGTTTCAAGGGACCGTCCGCTACGATTAAAACCCATCACAACGTTGGCGGTCTCCCCGAGCGGATGAAGTTGAAACTCATCGAACCGCTTCGTGAGCTGTTCAAGGATGAAGTGCGGGAACTGGGACGCCGCCTCGGGTTGCCCGAAGAGATGGTCTCACGCCATCCGTTCCCGGGTCCGGGGCTTGCGGTTCGTGTCCTCGGTGAGGTGAATGAGGAACGGTTAAGCATCCTGCGTGAAGCGGACGCGATTTTCATCGAGGAGCTTCGGGAAAGCGGATGGTACAACAAGGTGAGCCAGGCACTGGCCGTGCTGCTGCCGGTGAAAAGCGTCGGTGTCATGGGCGATTACCGAACCTACGAACATGTGATCGCATTGCGCAGCGTCGATACCTGGGATTTCATGACCGCGGATTTCAGCCCTCTCCCGCATGAACTGTTGGGGCGTGTCTCGACGCGGATCATCAACGAAGTCAGGGGGGTCAATCGTGTTGTCTACGATGTATCCAGCAAACCCCCGTCGACCGTGGAATGGGAATGAGGAGAGTTGGGATGATGGGGAGCCACATACGCCGATTGGTCTGCTTTCTGCTATTTGTTCTGCTGATGGCATCCATGCAGGCAGCACCCTTATTCGCACAGGATGTGCTGCCTCCGGACCTAACCCTGGCCCGCGATCTCTTCGAGTCCGGCAACTTCAGTGAAGCGCTGGCGACGGTGGAGGGTTATCTCTCCTTGGAGCCTGAAGGCCGTTACAGTTCGGCGGCTCAGCTCCTCGCCGGACGTTGCGAAGTGCGGCTGGGACGTGGCCTCGCGGCGGTACAGCGAGCCATTGCGGTGATCGACCGTTACGGCGACGAAGGTCCGATGGCCGCCCAGGCCTATTACCTGCTCGCGACCGCGAACCAGGAGATGGGGGACGGCTATGAAGCCGCGAGAGCCCTTGTCGGCCTGCTGGATCGCGATCCCGATCCGGAACTGGCGATGACGGCGCGGGAACACCTCCGCGACCTGTTGCAGGGACCTGTCGCCTACCGTGCCCGCCCGCTATTGATGTTGGCGAGAAAGCGGGATACACAGGATTCGCTGAAGGCAATGTTTCCTTCCACAGTTTCCGAACCGACGCTGGGCCTCCTCGTTCCGAAGGGGAAGGAAGAGGAGGGACCCGGAAGTCAGCTTGAGGCGGGGGTTCGAGCCGCTCTCGAGGAATTTCGGCGAATGTCCGGAATGGAGGTTAAGCTTGTGGTGCGCCGCACACCGGAAAGCGCTCCCCTGGCTGTGGCGGTAGCTCGTGATCTGGTCCGTAACGTGGGTATCTGGGGACTCATCGCCGCAGGTCCTGAGCCGATGGTTGTTGCGGTGGCGGTTGAAGCTCAGGCGGCGGGTGTACCTGTTGTGCTGCCCGGGATGCGTCGTCCGGGGCTGACGGCTCTCGGTCCGACAACGGTGCAGCCAGAAGCGGATTGGCGCCGTGAGGGAGAGATCCTCGCCGGTTATGCGATCGACTCTCTTCGCCTGCGAAGTTTTGCCATTGTCGCACCCTATACGGACCGTGGCCAGGAAACGGTCGCCGGTTTCCAGTCTGTCCTGGGAGAGCGCGACTCAACAAAATTGCTCGCGCTGGAATGGTATTTCCCCGAAGAGGGGGTTTCGCTTTCCGGTCAGTTCCAGAGGATTCGGAACCTCGGATTTCGTCTTCAATTCCAGGATACGCTGTTCGTCAGGGGGAAGATGAAGCCCGAGGGTTTCGTCATGCCGTCTTTCCCGGGAGATTCGTCACGCCTTTTCATCCGGCGGGCAAATATCGACTCGCTGTCGGGTGAGATCCTGTCCGTGGACACGGTGCTCGTTGACACGCTCCATTTGACCGCCGAGGACAGCCTGAATCCGAAGTTGGTCAGGTGGGTCAACCTGCGGCGCATCGCACCCTGGGACAGCGCGCGTTTCGAACGGCTCTGGAACGCACGCATGGACAGCATTCGGAGAACGGTTGAATTCAAAACGGGGCTGATCGACAGCAATGCCATCCAACTGTCGGTCTTTGACGGGCTCTTCCTGCCGAGCGAACCCGGGACGATCCATTTCTTCGCTCCGCAGTTCGCTTTCTACAACTTCAAAACCACCCGTCTTGGAAATGCCGCCTGGTACGATCCGGATGCACTCTATCGACAGCGGCAGTATGTGCAGGATCTTCTGTTCACGGCACCTTACCGGCTCGACAGCACTCAGGGGGCGATGATTCCTCTCCTTAAGCAGTTGCGGGCGAATGGTATAAATGACGTTACCCCCTGGAACATCGAGGGATATGACGCGGCTTGGATTCTCCTGAAGCCGGTCGCGGATGGGCGTGTGGGTCCGCTTGACGTGGGTGAAGGCGTCACCCATCTCGATTCGCTGAACCTTGCGGCGGGAATGCAGCGGTTCCGGGAGCGACAGATGAGCGGGCTGAATATGTGGCTGATGACCTACCACAACGACCGCGTGGACACGGAAAATCTTCAGGCGCGTCTCGACAGCCTTTACCCACCACCAACCTATCAGGACAGCGTATTGTTCGATCCGGAAAAACTTGGCGAGATGCTCGAACCAGGGAACGATGAATGAGCCTCCTGAAAGCGTTGATTCTGGGCCTGGTGCAGGGATTGACCGAGTTTCTTCCGGTCAGCTCATCCGGCCATCTTGTGTTTGTGAATTATCTGCTGCACGTGGAAAGCAGCAGCATCGCTTTCGAGGTGTCCGTTCACTTTGGAACACTGCTGGCCGTGATCGTCTATTTTCGGCAGGATCTCGCTCGCGTTATCGTCGAATTCTTCCGCGGCGGTGAAGGCCGTCGCACGGGTTGGATGCTGATCCTCGCAAGCGTTCCGACTGCGATCATCGGTCTTGCGTTCAAGGATACGTTCGAGTCGCTCTTTCAGTCGCCGCGGAGCGCGGCGACTGGCCTCCTGGTTACTTCGATCCTCCTGTTCTTCGCGGAACGTGTTCGTCGCGGAGAACGACCGTTGGGCAAAGTGCGGATCTTCGACGCTCTGCTCGTTGGAACGATGCAGGGGATGGCAATCGTCCCGGGAATCAGCCGCAGCGGTTCCACAATCTCCGCCGGGTTGTTCTCCGGCTTGTCACGGGACACTGCTGCACGCTTCAGCTTCCTGCTCTCAATTCCTGCCATCGTGGGTGCGGGTCTGGTGGAAGCGAAGGATATGGTGGACCTCAGCGCGAACTTTGCCGGACCCGCCATTGTTGGGACTCTTGCCGCTGCGGTGAGTGGGTATCTAGCGATCGGGATGTTGATGGCGGTTCTGCGAAAAGGAAAACTCTACGGTTTCTCGATCTATACCGCGATCGTCGGAGTGCTCGGGTTGCTCCTGTTGCCCTCCTGAGGGCCTCGAGTTAAGTGACAGTTACCTAATTCTGCGAGTAAGGAAAAGTTAAGCGATTAATCACATGAATTAGGTAACTGTCACTCAACTCGGCAACGAGAGACGCTACTCATTAAATCACGTGAGTTGATCCACCCGGCTGCATTTCTTTGGGTTTCTTCTCTATTTGGGTTTCTCTGGTGAGCAATAATACCCCGTAGAGCGCACCAATTGCGGCATGTGGGTCTTGTCACTAGCTTAGGGCCACGCCGTGCAGTATCCGATATTTACGACATGTCGGAACGGATTCCGGCGAAGATGATAAAGCACCGGAGATGGGTTATGAGTCTGAGCCAGGTTGCGAAAGAAATCGCACCCTCCCCGACATTGGCACTCAACGAAAAAGCTCGCTTGTTGAAGATGAAAGGCGAGCCGGTGATTCACCTGGGTGCCGGAGAACCGAAGAACCGTGCCCCGATCGCGGGTATCCTTGGAGCTGCTTCGGTTCTGAAAGAGGGCGATGTCAAATACACGCCCACGGAAGGAACGCCGGGCCTGCGTCAGGCGGTCATTCGCTACACGGAAGAGAACTACGGGCGTGTTGTCGCACCGGAGAACGTCATCGTCTCCTCCGGGGCGAAGCAGGCGCTGTGGAACCTCCTCTACACGCTGATCAACCCTCAGGATGAGGTCATCATTCTCGCGCCGTACTGGGTTTCCTATCCTGAAATCGTGAAGATGATCTATGGCGTGCCGGTGATCGTCAAGCCGGAGGATGGCAGTTTCCATCCCCGCATGGAGGACATCGAACAGGTCGTCGGATCGTACACCCGCGCGATCATTGTCAACAGCCCGAACAATCCATCCGGCATCGTCTACTCCGAAGAATTCATCGCGCACCTCGTCGATTTCTGCGAGCGCAAGGGCATCTGGTTCATCTCCGACGACATCTACCACAAGCTG
Source organism: bacterium (assembly GCA_043801585.1). Lineage (GTDB taxonomy): Bacteria > Electryoneota > Electryoneia > Electryoneales > Electryoneaceae > JAZDLX01. The sequence goes on from JAZDLX010000064.1 coordinate 33,733, forward strand.
ATCTTCGGAAACCGTACCTGGCCCAGTCCCTATTCCTACACGAAGAAGGACATCGAGAACAGCCACATCATCAGCATCAACGGGATCAGCAAACTGTATGGAATGACCGGATTCCGCATCGGCTGGGCCGTAGCGCCGAAAAAAATCGTTGAAGTACTGACTAACGTCCAGGCCCAGACAACTTCCACAGCGCCTCTCGTTTCCCAGGCGGCGGCGGAGGGCGCTTTGCGCGGCGTGCAGTCGGTGATCACTCAGTTGACGATGATGCTGGAGAACAACCGCAATGTGATGCTTCAGGAACTGCGCGGGTTCACGGGTGTCAAGATCACGCCTCCGGAAGGGACGTTCTACTGTCTTCCCGATTTTTCAGCCTACGACAAAAATTCCGTGAAGCTCTCGAACTTCCTTCTCGAGAAAGCACTGGTGGTCACCGTTCCGGGAAAGGAATTCGGCATGGAAGGATACCTTCGTCTTTCCATCTGCGGATCCGTCAAGGACATCAAGCAGGGTGTTGAACGGATCAAATGGGCGATCGATCCCGAGTCGCCAAACGAGCTGTTCATCGGCGACAAGAAACTCGTGAGGGACTGGCTGTGAACAACCTGCTGAATATCCGGACTCCGGCTGAAGGTCAAGCGGGCGCGCTCGCTTCGGATTACGGGATCAAGATGCACGGATTGATGAATCCGCGCGTCGTCTATTGGAATCTTCCGGCGGAACCGCTCTACGAGGAGATCGTTTTCAGAGGCGAGGGCAAGCTGTCCCGGGGAGGGCCAGTTGTCGTCGAGACCGGCGGTCACACCAGCCGAGCGGCGAACGACAAGATCGTTGTCCGCGAGGGGACGAGCGATGAGCATATCTGGTGGGGGGAGTACAACCGTCCCTTCTCCACCGAGAAGTTCGATATGCTGCATCATCGGATGAATGGATTCTTGCAGGGCCGGGATCTTTTCGTCCAGGATCTGTATGCGGGCGCTGACGTGCAGTATCGCCTGCCCGTGCGGATCATTACGACACACGCCTGGCAGAGCCTCTTTTCACGGAATATGCTGATCGCTCCGGAAAGCGCGGACGAGTACAAGCAGTTCGTTCCTCAGTTCACCCTGATTGTCGCGCCGGATTTCAAGGGGATTCGCCAGATCGATTCCACTCTCTCAAACACGTTCATCGCTCTCAACTTCGAGCAGCGCCTCGCTCTGATCGGCGATTCGCTGTACGCGGGCGAGGTCAAGAAAACCATCTTCACCGTGATGAACTACGTGCTCCCGCTCGACGGCGTGCTCTCCATGCACTGCTCCGCGAATGTTGGCAAGGATGGTTCGAGTGCACTCTTTTTCGGACTGTCGGGCACGGGCAAGACCACCCTCTCGGCCGACCCGGCACGTAACCTCGTGGGCGATGACGAACACGGCTGGTCCGACGAAGGCATCTTCAACATCGAGAACGGATGTTACGCCAAGGTGATCAGCCTCTCCGCCACGGCGGAACCGGAGATCTATGCCTGTACACGGAAATATGGGACGGTCCTGGAAAACGTGATCATCGATCCGGTCAGCCGCAACATCGACCTGGACGACGACACCCTGACGGAAAACACCCGCGCCTCCTACCCCCTCGAATTCATCGAGAACGCTGTTCCCGAAAGAATGGCCGGCCACCCGGGCAACATCATCTTCCTGACCTGCGACGCTTCCGGGGTCATGCCGCCGATCGCCAAACTGACCCCGGACCAGGCTCTCTACCATTTCATCAGCGGATATACGTCGAAAATCGCGGGCACGGAAAAAGGTCTTGGCGAGGAACCGGAAATCACCTTCTCTGCCTGTTTCGGAGCGCCGTTCATGGTGCATCCGCCCTCGTTCTACGCCGACATGCTGAAGCGTAAAGTGATGCATCACGGGGTGAATTGCTGGCTGCTGAATACCGGCTGGGTTGGTGGTAAGTACGGTGTGGGCAAGAGGATAAGCATTAAATACACCCGGGCGTTGCTGAATGCCGCGCTGGATGGAAAACTGCTCAAGGTTCCCTACAAAACGGACCCGGTGTTTGGATTCGAGGTCCCGGCGAAATGCGAGGAGGTTCCCGACGAGATTCTGGACCCGGCCAGTTCCTGGTCCAGCCGCAAGGAATATGACGATGCCTATCGCCAGTTGGCTTCGCGTTTCATCGAGAACTTCAAGAAGTACGCGGCGGACGCCCCAGCGGAGGTGCAGGCCGCCGGACCCAAACGGTAGATGGGTTTCGCACATGACAATAATGGGACAGAAAACGTAGCCCGGATTCTTGAATCCGGGTTTGTCCTGCGGATTACTTCATATCTGCCAACGCCCGTGAAAAACGGTGAACGGCTTCGCGGATTTCAGTTTCCGAGGCGGCGAAGCTGAACCGGACGTACCCCTCGCGGCCGAATGCGGTGCCGGGGATGATTGCCAGACCATGGGCGTCAAGCAGCCACTCGCACATCTCCATCGAGGTGGAGATCACACGTCCGTTCGCACTCCTGCCGAAGTAATTCTCGACGTTCACAAAGACGTAGAAGGCGCCTTCCGGCGGATGAAAGTGGATGTCGTCCACCCTCGCCATCATCTCGGAGATCAACTGCGCCCGGTGTGCAAACGCCTTAACCATCTCCTTGGGTTCCGGACCAGGATCGAGCAGCGCCTGAAGCGCGGCTTTCTGTGCGGGTGCGTTGGGAGACCCGGTGACCTGAGACTGAACTTTGCCCACTGCTTCCGCGAGGTCCGGAGGTGCGGCAAGCCAGCCGATACGCCAGCCGGTCATCGCGTAAGCCTTCGAGACGCCGTTGATCAGCGCCGTCTGTTCCTGCATCCCGGGGAGCGAGGCAAAACTGAGGTGCTGTTTGCCGTCATAGCGGAGCACCTCGTAGATCTCGTCGGCGATCAGCCAGATGTTCTTCCCCGCGAGCACCTTGCCCACCGCTTCCACCTCCTCGGGCGACCAGGCGGCACCGGTGGGATTGTGCGGTTGGTTGAGGATCACGGCGACCGTTTTTTTCGTCAGCGTTGCCCGAAGCGCCTGCGGAGTGACACGCCACCCCTCGTCCTCGCGCGTCTCGAGAATCACCGGTTCACCTCCAGCAAGGCGGACGAGGTCCACGTAGCTGGCGTAGCCGGGAAGCGGGACAATCACTTCGTCGCCCGGATTGACCACCGCGAGCAGGGTCGAGGCGATCGCCTGTTTTGCACCGTTGCAGATCACAATCTGTTCGGGCTCATAAGTCAGCCCGTTCTGCTCTTTGAGCCGGTTTGCCACTGCCAGGCGGAGCGCGGGAATTCCTGCCGAGGGGGTGTAATGTGTAAAGTTGTTGTGAATCGCTTCAATAGCGGCGTTTTTGACCGCTGCGGGCGATGGAAAATCCGGTTCGCCCACCGTAAGGTTGGCGATGTCGCGTCCCTCACTTGCCAGTCGTTTTGCCTTCGCGGAGATCTTCAATGGAAGGCTGTCAGTCAGCGCCTCCGCGCGATGGGACAGAGAACGAATCATTACGCCCCTCCGAAACTCAAGGAATTGAAAACCCGGCTCATCCGAAATGAACCGGGAATGTGCACAGACAGTTCAGGAGTTCTTTGTTATTAACTGTCTGGGAGCTTCGTGAATCAGGCTCCCGCGACTACCGAGCAGATCGCGCAAACCTTGACGATGTCGTCCGCGCTGCAACCGCGCGAAAGGTCGTAGAACGGCTTCGCCAGCCCCTGCACGATCGGGCCGATGGCCTGAGCTCCCGCGAGACGCTCGGTGAGCTTGTAGCCGATGTTGCCCGCGTTCAGGTCGGGGAAGACGAGGACATTCGCCTTGCCCGCCACCGGGCTGCCTGGCGCCTTGCGCGACCCCACCGACTCGACAATCGCCGCATCGAGCTGGAGCTCGCCGTCAACCTTCAGGTCCGGCCGTTTTTCCTTCACCAGCTTGGTCGCCGCGATCACATTGTCCAGCATTTCGTGCTCAGCGCTTCCCTTGGTCGAAAACGAGAGCATTGCCACCATCGGCTCCTCGCCGGTGAGAGCCTTGTGGGTTCCCGCGGAGGCGATGGCGATGCTGGCGAGCTGCTCGGTGTCGGGCTGGGGGACGATGGCGCAGTCGCCGAAGCTGAAGGCGCGGCCGTCGGGCATCACCATCAGGAAGATCGAGGAGACGATGCTGATTCCCGGCGCCATCCCGATGGACTGGATCGCGGCACGCATTACGTCGCCGGTAGTATGCGCCGCGCCGGTGACGCCGCCGTCTGCGTCGCCCATGTGTACCATCATCGCGCCGTAGAAAAGCATGTCCTTCATCGTTTCGCGTGCCTGCTCAATCGTCACGCCCTTTTTTGCGCGAATCTTTGCGAACTCCTGAGCGTAAGCTTCGCGTTTGTCCGATGTGGCGGGATCGACGACAGCGATCCCCTCGCCGGAAACCCCGGAGTTTTTCAGTCCCGCATCGATCTCGGCGGCGGAACCAAGAACGATAGGTTTTGCGATTTTTTCATCCACGAGGCGGCGTGCGGTCTGCCACGTGCGGGAGTCGTTTCCTTCAGGGAGAACAATTGTGCGCAGGGTTTGCTTCGCCTGCTCGACGATGCGTGCTACTGGGTCCATGGTCGGTGGTCCTGTGGTGTGGAATTATCGGTTGATCCCGAACTTTTCAAACAGACGCCGTTCGACTCCCGGAGGGACGAAATGTTTGATCTCCCCTCCGTGGCGGGCGACTCCCTTGATGATCGTGCTCGAAAGGTAGGTGTACTCGTCCTTGGGCATCATGTACACGGTCTGCAGGTTGGGTGCGAGGTGACGGTTCATCAGTGCCATCTGGAATTCATACTCGAAGTCGGAGACAGCCCGCAATCCACGGACGAGGGCGATGGCGCCAAACTTTTCAGCACCTTCGACGGCCAGTCCCTCCAGCACCTCAACTGTAATCCTGCTGTCGAATCCGGTCTCGTCAATCACTTCGCGAACCATCGCCAGCCGCTCCTCCAGGGAAAACAGCGGCTCCTTTGCAGGATTTTTTGCGAGCGCCACGATCACCCTGTCGAAAATATCGAGGCAGCGCGTGAGGATGTCGATGTGACCATTGGTGATGGGATCAAAGGATCCGGGATAGATGGCGATGCGGGACTTTTCCATGTCCTCACACTCCTGCTTGCGAAATTGCACACCGGCGAATTCCGCGACGATCCGTGTCCGAGGGCGGTTGTCCGGATTCCTGTGCACGGTCGTGGAAATATAGCGGAAGCCGGTTGCCGCTCCAAGGTCCCCCCGAGATGAGAACGGCCGCCAGGCCGTAAAAAAACGCCTCGTGACAGAACTCACGGGGCGTATTCTTGACGGGATGGACAGGCTGCCCTTCGGCAACGACTACTTCTTCTTTTCCTTTTTACCAAGGATTTCGTTGCGCAGGTCGACAAAAATCCGGTCGTGAGCGGTCTTCGGCACAAAGAAGATCGTCGGCTCGTCATTTCGCTTTACGTAGAAGCGGTTATCGTCCGCTTTCAGGAAATGGACTCGCTGGGCCGTCCCGCTGACCGACTCCACTTCAAAGTTCTCTTTTGAGAGGTTCCAGTCAAGTTTCGCAGCCTCCGCGCCGGTGGCGAAACTGGTGGCGGACAGGCGAGCCACGGTATCGAAACGGCGCTGGAGGAGCGGTGTGTCCACCGAATCGTTGACTACCGGAAAGGTCTGTTTCCAGGGTTGCCCCTGCTCCCGCTTCATCTGCAATCCATCCATCGCAAAGCGGATGATCTGGTCCGGCGGAACAGTCACGATGGAACGGTCCCGCCAGGAATCAGCTGTGCGTGAGAACGCAGATTTTGGATTTCCGCGCACCTGGAAGGTGATGCTGTCCTGCGCCAGGCGGGCGTAGGAGTTTCCACTGGTGGGCACCGGGTTGCCAAGGATCAGGTCCACCGTTTTCTTCCCGGTGACAAGAGTCAAGTGCAAGCCGCTGTCATCTACGCCGAATTCGGCGAATCTCTCCGGGTTGGAGGTGACCTCCGTTTCGATGCGCATGTCCGCGATCTGCCGCATCGCCTGATTCATGTACGCGGGATTGACAGGCCATTCGAGAGGTTGGGTCAACATCCACCCGTTCTCCGTTCGTTCAAGACGAACGGTGTCCCCTTGACTGACCGTCGTCACCACGGTCACGTCCGACGTGTCAACCTGCGGCAGGGTGGTCTCTTTCGCTACCGGAATGCTCGTGCTCTTGACGACCAGGTAGAGAATTGCGAGAACAATCACCACGCCGACCAGCCAGATCAATTGACGAATCTTCATCTCAAGCCTCCCGTTTGCGGCGACGGCGGCGCAGTTGCCAGTACACAAGGCCGATCAGCACAGCGGCGAGGGGAGGGACGAACCAGTTGAAGTATTTCCAAATGGAACGCTGACTGTCGCTGATTTCCGCCAATGGCCTCAGTGACACTTCGCGTGAACGCAATTGAATCAGGTCCGTATCTCCGGAAAGCCAGTCGACCGTATTCAAGACGAAATAAAGGTTCGAGGGAGTCGTCATATAGGCGTCACGCAGGAAATTGCCGTCGCCTACAACGACCATCCTCGCGCCGGGAAGAGATCCGGTCATCAACGAATCTTTGCCCACCGCCCAGGTTGGCTGAACCGGACGATCTTTCCACGCGCTGACAAAAGGACCATCCACAGCCACGGCCAGCACTTTCGATGGCTCGCGGAAATCCGCGGGCTGCCACTTGTTGTCCACGCCGATCTTGAATGGACTCTTCTGGACCATCGACTTGTCGCTGGACATCATCAGCGGCGTGATCACCATTTGAGCGTTCTTCTGCCGCAGGGATGTGTCGATCTCCGAGGCAAAGAAGAGGCTGACGAGGTCCAGGTCGGAAACGATGGGCTGGTTCTTGGCAAACGTTGCGATGTTCGGAAAGAATGGGTAAGCGACCGTGTTCTGGATCGTGAAAAATCCCCGCCGTTCTTGAATATTGATCATGTTGGAGTTCTGGTCGGCGACCAGGTTCGCCATGATCGTAAATCCGTAGGGAGCGGTCAACCGCCCGAGATTGAATCCACGAGGAGCGGCAAACCCGCGCTGCAGGTCGGCGTTCACCGGGCTGAAAAAGACCCCCAGTCCGCCGCCGTTCATCAGGTACTGGTCAAGCAGCACCAGCTGGCTGTCAGGAACCTCCGTGGCCGGGGCCACCAGCAGCAAAGCGTCATACTTGTTGACATCCGGAACACCCGAAGTGAGATCCACCGTCTCGACCTGGTAATTGCTGCGCAAAAGTTGTGCGAGCTGACTCATCTCCTTGTCGAGCTCGGGCTCGCCGTGACCGGTGATAAAGCCCACGGTACGGTCCTGTTGATCGGTCATCCGTTTGATGATCGAGGTGATGTTGTATTCCAGCGCATTGGTCGACTGGATGGTCGGGATGGTCTCCTGTTTGTCTTCATGAAGAAGGACCATTCCCAGGTACACCCGTTTCAGTTCCAGCTTGTCCTTGTTCCAGACGTTCTCCTGGAACGGCGGGATACGGTATCGCTGCGCTTCCTTCTCGAGTTTTTCGTCCGAACCCGGATCGATGAATTCATAACGGAATTTGCCGTGTCCGTACGTCTGGTAATCGGAGAGCAGGTCGTTGAGGTAACGTTTTACGTCGTTCAACTGCGGAGAAAGGTTTTTGCTTGCATACACCTTCACCGTCAGTGGTTCTTCAAGATTGCCGACAACCTTCTTCGAGGCTTTTGACAGGCTGTACATCTTGCTGTCGGTCAAATCCAGCCGCACGAAAGCGGTGTTGGCGATCAGGTTCACCAGCACAAGCACCGCCACAATCAGCAGGATGCCGACAGTCGATAGAATGCTCGTTCGTTTCATCGCTGGGGCTCCCTCAGAGGAACTTCCGTTGCAGTGTCGCGCGGCTTGCCAGCAGCAGGCTCAGGAAAATGACACTCAGGTAATAGATCACATTCCGGCTGTCGATCACTCCCCGGGCAATGTTCTCGAAGTGGTACGTTGTCGAGAGGTATTGCATCACATCCGCCAGTCCGCCGGGGACCAGGGGGGCGACCATGACGAGAATCGCCAGTACGCCGCTGATCAGGAAGGAGAGGATAAAGGCGACGATCTGGCTGTCCGTCATTGCGCTGCCGAGCACGCCGATGGAGAGGTAGGCTCCGCCGAGCAGCAACAGGCCGAGATAACCCGCAACGATGCTTCCGCCGTCGGCATCGCCGAGCATCGAGATTGTAAACGGGTAGCTGAATGTCAGCACCAGCGCCACCGCCCACAGTGACAGGGCGGCAAGCCATTTGCCCAGGACAACGTCGAAATCACGCACCGGTAAAGTCACCAGCAACTCCATCGTCCCGCTGCGCCGCTCCTCGCTGATCAGACGCATGCTGATCGCCGGGGCGAAAATCACAAGCAGGAAGGGGAGCAGGTCGAACACGCTGCGGAGAGTTGCGGTGTTTTCCTTGAACAGGTTGAGGGTAAAGATCCAGCCTGTGATCGTGAGGAAAACAGCCAGCACGATATAGGCGGCAGGGCTGCCGAAATAGCTTTTCATCTCCCGGCGCCAGATAGCGGCAACAATCGGTCCGTTCATGCGGCCTCCTCCTCAGCGTGCTGATTGTCGCCGGTGGTGAGCTGGGCGAAGATGTTCTCGAGGCTCTGAATTTCACGGTTCATGCCGAGCAGCGTCCACTTCTGCTGAACGCAGAGCTTGAACAGCGCCTCGCGGGGATCGGAGTTGATATCGGTGATGACACGCAACATGGTTGTGCCACCATCGGATTCCGGAAGACTCTCGATGGATGCCACACCGGCGATTTTCCCGATCTCCTTGATACCCTTCTCTTCCCTGCCGTTGAACCTGATCTCAAGGTCGATTACCGGTTGGCCGCGGAATTTGTGCTGGAGCTCATCGGGAGTGCCGTCGGCGACCAGTAAGCCACGATGGATAATCACAACCCGGTCGCAGGTGGCCTGCACCTCGGGGAGGATGTGCGTGGACAGAATGACCGTTTTCTCCCGCCCGATTTTCTTGATCAGACTGCGAATTTCGACAATCTGATTCGGGTCGAGGCCGATGGTCGGCTCGTCGAGGATCAGGATCTTGGGATCGTGCAGCATCGCCTGGGCGAGGCCGACACGTTGACGGTATCCCTTGGAAAGCTCGTGAATCGGCTGTTCAAGCCGGTCGGAAAGGCCCGTCAGTTCAGCCATCTCCACAATCCGATCTTTACGCTTTTCCTTGTCGATCTGACGGAGCTCCGCGATGTGCTGGAGATACTCGCGGACGGTCAGTTCGGTGTAGAGCGGGTTGGATTCCGGGAGGTAGCCGATCAGGCCACGGGTGGTAAGGCTGTCGGCGACCACATCGTGGCCGTCGATGTTCACACTCCCCTCGGTGGGAGGATAATAACCGGTAATCACCTTCATCGTTGTCGTTTTGCCGGCGCCATTGGGACCGAGAAAGCCCAGAATTTCGCCGGCTTTGACCTCGAAAGTGATGCCGTCCACTGCGGGGAAGGAACCGTAATACTTCTTCAGATTCTCAATCCGAATCATCGGAAGACCCCTTTTGGTGTAGGACTCATGTCAGTATTCAGTCCAGATAACGATTGAAAAGGCAAAGAGTTCCCGGATTCTCTCCGAGTTCTTCCGCCTGGCACTCGCGGAGACGGAGTGTCCGAAGCGGGAAGAAGGTAGGACGGCGGCGTGAACCGGTCAAGGTGGCTCTCCGTCGAGATCATGGTGAAGGAGAGAGGAATGAAAAATCATACGCTTGCCGGTCTGATGAGTTTGGTTGTTTCATTAGGTAACACGGGGATGCTTCCCTGGGGTTTTCTCCCGGACAGACATGTTCGGGCTACAATCTGGGGCAGCGTTTCGCGTTCCGTCAGGTCGTTAGCCCGCCAGTTGGCGAATGACGGGTGGCCCGATCAGTCAATTGAATGATCGGGTTTCATGTCATTGTCAGATGATTCAACCCGACGGGTGGCCCGACTGCTATGTAGAGCAGTCAAGGGTCATGTGCCTTCTCCGCCTGTTTTCCCTTGACCGTGTTGTCGTGCTGCTATTCGCGATCGTAGTCGCATGTTTTGTGTTCGATG
>JAZDLX010000081.1:0-2427 GCA_043801585.1 bacterium
CACTCCGATACCGGAGGTGCAGTTGTTGTCGAACGGCAGATACCACGTGATGATCACGAACGCAGGCGGCGGTTACAGCCGCTGGAAGGACATGGTCGTCACGCGCTGGCGCGAAGACAGTACCTGCGACAACTGGGGCACCTTCTGTTACCTCCGCAACGTAACGAGCGGGGAGTTCTGGTCGACTGCCTATCAGCCGACGCTCAAGCGATCGGACCATTACGAAGCGATTTTCTCGGAAGCGCGAGCGGAGTTTCGCTGCCGCTACCACGATTTCGACACCCATACCGAAATCGCCGTTTCGCCCGAGGATGACATCGAACTGCGCCGAATCAGCATTACCAACCGCTCTCGCACCCGCCGGGCGATCGACGTCACGAGTTACGCGGAAGTCGTTCTGGCCTCGCCGGCCGCGGACGAGCTGCATCCGGCGTTCAGTAACCTTTTTGTTCAGACCGAGATCATCCGCCCGCAGCGGGCGATTCTCTGCACTCGCCGGCCCCGCTCCCTGGACGAGCCCACGCCCTGGATGTTTCATATGATGGCCGTGCATGGGGCGGACATCGGAGAAATTTCCTATGAGACGGACCGCATGCGGTTCATCGGCCGCGGAAACACCGTCGCCAATCCACAGGCGATGAGCGGGGCATCGGAGATCTCGGGGGAGCTCTCGGGCAGCCAGGGCTCCGTGCTCGATCCGATTGTCGCCATCCGGTATCGAATCACGCTCGATCCGGAAGAAACGGCAACGATCAATATTGTCTCCGGCATTGGCGAGACCCGAGACGTGTGCCTGGGCCTGGTCGAGAAATACCAGGATCGGCGCCTCGCGGATCGGGTCTTCGAACTGGCGTGGACCCATAGCCAGGTGGTCCTGCGGCAAAAGCGTCTGGTTGGGGTTTTTCCTTTACGAAGTGCTCATAGGGTTCAGTGAGGTTGCCCGCACGCGTGGGGACCGACCCTTCGTCGAACATTGCCAGAGGGAGGCGGCTCAATTGCGCCGGAATATCGAGCAACATGGCTGGGATGGCGAGTGGTACCGCCGCGCTTACTTCGACGACGGGTCGCCGCTTGGATCGGCGAGTAACCCCGAATGCCAGATTGATTCGGTTGCGCAAAGCTGGTCGGTTCTATCCGGAGCGGGCGATGCCCGGCGCTCGCGTATGGCCATGGAAGCGGTGGATCAGCGCCTCGTTCGCCGGGACCATGCGCTGATCCAACTCCTGGCCCCGCCGTTCGACAAGTCGACTTTGAATCCCGGCTATATAAAAGGGTATGTTCCCGGCGTGAGAGAGAATGGCGGGCAGTACACGCATGGGGCGATCTGGGCGGCGATGGCGTTCGCTGCCTTGGGCGACAGTCGGCGCGCGTGGGAACTGTTGGCCATGATCAATCCGCTGAACCATGCGAGATCTCCGGAGGGGATTGCGACCTACAAAGTAGAACCGTACGTGGTCGCGGCCGACGTATATGCGCTCTCGCCGCACACCGGCCGCGGTGGATGGACTTGGTACACGGGCTCGGCCGGCTGGATGTATCGGCTGATCGTGGAATCACTCCTGGGGCTGAGGCTGGAAGTGGATAAACTGCGTTTTGCTCCGTGCCTCCCTGCGGATTGGAAGGCGTTCAAGGTGCACTACCGGTATCGGGAGACGGTCTACCACATCGCCATCCTGCACACGCGCGCCGAAAATGGCGAGACCAGTGTGACCGTGGATGGCGTCGAGCGACCCGACCAGGCGATTCCCCTTGTTGACGACCGTCAGGAACACTCGGTCGAGGTGAGAATACCCGCTGCACACAGCAAACACAGTTTGTAGAATGACCGCTCCAAGACGTCCCCCGGTGTGAAATGGCTGGCTGATTCAGCGTGTGTGCTTTCTTTTGGTCCACACAAGTCGGAGTGGACTACGGCATGAACAAATTCGGGTTTCCCCGCCAGCCGCTTAGCCCCAATCGTTATGCTCTCTTGCAATCGGAAATCATCAACCCCGAGCGTTGACGAATCCCCACACTTTGTAGCTGAAATGCGGAATTTGAATCGATCAGACGGTGTCCGCTTGGTCATATTCTATCTTTTCCACCTAATTTCTATATGTTTTGGTTCAGATTTTGGGGGAAAAAGTGCGCATTTCTGCTATCTATCCTCTCTTTCCGATACCTCGAAAAAGTTGCAATATGATTTCCATATATTCACCCATTTCTTTTCGCCTTATGTGGCTAACCCAAATTGCCTAACGTCATTAAGAACCGCTGTAACTATTCAGCCTGCCTAATCACGCCAACAAGGTAGAAGATCGTTAAGGGTCCCTACATGCCGGCATAAAAGGATTCCTCTCGAAGGCAGCCTGAATGGTGTTGATGACAGAAAGGGAGTTCTTTCTGACAGTGGAGATGTAGCCCCTGATGCGGCAGAAAATGTTTGCT
>JAZDLX010000105.1:0-8182 GCA_043801585.1 bacterium
ATCTTTTCCATTGTTGACTGCCGCGAGGCGGTTCGTCCGCATCCTGCCCGCTGTCATGTGTCCTGCGTCCTACTCCCAGAAATGCCCGTCGCGGTATCCGGCGTTCGCTTCGATCATTCCGCAGATTCTTCCTGATTATCCTGTCGAAGCGGATCCCCGTGCGTTTCGATCATGGGAGGGAAGAGGATGGACCCACAAACCGAGACTCACCCGAAATGGGTTACCTGGCGAGACAAGCTCGAGATACAGATTCGCCCTCTGAAACCCGGGGAAGTGGATGCACTGGTCGCATGGCTCCGTTCGCTGGATGAACGGGAGTTGGCGAAACTCCCCTGCGATGTTCGGGATGAAGGGTACCCCGGCCGTCTTCACGGAGAACTCAGGGACAGGAGTGTCCACCGGCTCCTCGCGTGGAAAGACGGGAATGAAATTGTCGGTTCCATCGCGCTGTATCCCGGTTCCCTGCACTGGGTTCATCACACCGGAAGGCTGGTTGTGGTGACCGATCCACGGGTACGCCGCACCGGGATCGCAGTGGTGCTGATCGAGGAAATGATACGCCTGGCGGAAGAGTTGAAAATCCGCAAGCTGTACGCGGAACTGACCAGTATGCACAAGGAAGCACGACGCCTGGCGAGAACCATCGGATTCAAGCGTGAGGCAACCCTTCGCAACCATGTCATCGACAGCAAGGGCGGTTTTCATGATCTCCACATCTATTCGATGGAACTTGAAAAGGCGAGGGATGTTATAGCCGGATTGCTTCCGAGCTACGTTCGCAGCGACAGTCGGATCTGACGTACAGGAATACCCCTCCCTGACGGCAGGTTGGTTTGGTTAAAATCCTTGCCGTGTATTGAATCCCCTGCACTGCTCCATCTCGATGGTTCTCCACGGAAACCTCAGGAACTTCCCAAACGACGAATCGTGTTCACAACGAACAATCCTTCCGGCGGAACCAAGGGTGGAGTCGTGCCTCGGTGGTCCCGCCTGAGACAGAAGAAACGTAGCGACGGGGTAGTTCGAACGTGATGGAGGTGACTATGACTCGAACTCTCGCAATCCTGATGGCTGTTGTGATGCTCGTGCCGGTTGTTTTTGCTGACGATATGCATCAGAATACAGCTCCATCGAACCAACCCGAGAATTCCGGACAACCAGTTGGCACGATGGTGGGAACGGGGATGATGGTGCAGAACGCACAACCGGTGATAATTGATACTCCGGTCGAGCCCAATCCGATGATGCCAACCATGATGAACGAAATGAGAGCGCCCGGAACGATGCCGCTTGCCGGGCTGTTTGATCTGGGACTCACTGCGAAACAGGTAGAGAAACTGGTCGATTTGCGGGCAGAATTGTGGAAAGACCAGATCCCTCTCGTCCAGCAGATGATGACACGCCAGGAAGACCTTACAGTTCTGGAACAGTCGTCACCGCCGGATTACAGCCTGATCAAAGATGCGAAGAAGAGCCTTGTTGATTTGGAAACCGATCTAAGACAACTCAACGACCGAACAATCGACAAGGCGATGAAAGTGCTTTCGGACGATCAGAAAGAGGCTCTCGGAAATCGCCCATTGCCCCTTTTCATGATGGAGGGAGCTTCAAACAGTCGCGGTGGACATCCCCGCTGGGGAATGCACCGGGGCATGATGGGAGCCCGATCCGACGAGAAAAGCAATTCCAACGGTAATGGGGGAAAGTAACCTCTCAATCCTGAATTCCCCTGCAGCGGAAAAGCCCGACGCCATGAGTCGGGCTTTTCTGTTCACTTTCCCGGCAATGACATGGAATTTCCAACTTCGTAGAGAAAAGCGCCCAGGATCTTCGCGCATTGCTGTAGCACATTTCCCGAGATCAGGTCGGCAGTATCCGCGGGTGTGTGGTATTCCGGAAATTCACCCGTAGTCAGATAAATCGATGGAATTCCTGCACGGTAAAAGACGACCTGGTCACTGCGCATGAAAAACATTCCGTAGGAGTCGGGGGGCAGCCAGGAGATGGTGACTCCCGGCAACTTTTCAACGGCTCGTGCGAAAGCGTCTTTCAGGTCGTCCGTCCCGATTGCGACGATGCCAAGCGGATTCATCGGCGTTCTTCCAACCTCGTCGAGGTTGATTTCCGCGATGACCCGTGTGAGGGATATCGTGGGGTGAAGGATCCAGTAGGTGGCGCCGAAGAAACCGGCCTCTTCGCCTGCGGTAATGATGAAGAGGACACTGCGGCTGGGCGGTTTTACGGCAAGCGCCTCGGCAACTTCCAGCAGCGCCGAAACCCCGCTGGCGTTGTCATTTGCACCGTGAAAAATGCGCAAACCATCCGCTCCCATGTGATCGAGATGGGCCGTAACCGTGATTACCTCATCCGCCAGCGCAGGGTCTGAACCGGGCACAAGGCCAATCACGTTTGGTGATGCAACCCGTTCAGCGGGAACGTCCACCGAGATCAACGCCTTGATTCCGGTGATGATTCCTCCTGTGCGAAACCCGGTATCCGGATTGGGCATGGAACGTCTGCTCAGCACTGCGGAGATCGTGTCCGCATCGACCAGAAAGACAGCAGGATGCGGGGAGGGAATGCCATCGACGCCGGTCAGATCCTCAAGCACGACAGGGAGAAACGGCCGCGTGCCAACCAGTCTTCGCCACAACAGGTCCTTCTTGGGATGAACGGGAATCAGCACAACGGCCGCGCTCTTCAGGTTTTCAAGACGCATTCGCATGGCATAGGTCGGATTGCGATACAGAGCGTCGAGTGAGTCGGAAAGGCCATTCCGCCAGGATGCGGGGGTGGAAAGATCGAGCAGCAGGATCCCGCCCGCGGGGTTGACCCAGGCAAGTTCATCATGGGTCGAATCTCCCCGGATTGCATGTCCCGCATCCATCAGGGGTCCAGAGGCGGTGAACGGTTCCCGCCGAGATCCGGGATGAACCAGCAGCAGACCGTTGTTGGCCGTGGAAAGACGGAGCGTGTCAAAGATGGTTGCGAAGGTCAGTTCGCAGGTTGCTTGTGCATCCAGATGGAGCAGTGGTACTGGTTGGAAATAGGTCGGTTCACCCCGTTCATTCGTCGCTCCGGGCAGCACGCCGGCGCGGTACAGTTGCCCGGCGACATAGGCTGCGGCGCTGTCAAACCCGGCGGTGCCAACAGCTCGCCCCTGCATCCTGTCGGAGGCGAGGACGGAAACATGGTCGACTAATTCCGTTCGTGTGATCTTGGGGTTCTCAACACCGGGAGTGCGGCATCCCAGAATCGTAGAGAAAAGAAGCAGGGTGATCGTAATCTGGCAGGTGCGCATGGACGGTCCTTCGCCTTTTTCGGGGCGGCTCACGTCCGGCTCGACAGGTAACGTAGTACCAATCGAAGGCCGAAACCAATGCTCCGTTCAGGCGGTGGGAGTTCACATGGGTGGGATGATTTCAGCGATGTCACCTTCATTTCGTACGTTTCAGCAATTCCATCTGTGGGGAGAAAGGTCATGCACTCAGATTTGTCGATTCGTCGATTTGAAGAAAGCGACAGCGATGCGGTTATCCGGCTCTGGGATCGGTGCGGACTGATCGTTCCGTGGAACCATCCTCAACGGGACATCGAAAGAAAACTGGCGCAGCAGCGCGAGGGATTTCTCGTTGCCGAAAAGGAGGGGAGGATCGTTGCATCGGTGATGGTGGGATACGACGGCCACCGGGGGTGGGTGAACTACCTCGCCGTCGAGCCCAACCAGCAGCGAAAAGGGTATGGGCGGGTGATGATGGATGCGGCGGAGGCCTACCTCTCCCGGTGTGGTGCACCGAAGGTCAACCTGCAGGTTCGCGAGACCAACGCGGCAGTTATCGCCTTCTACGAGGCGATCGGCTACACGAACGACCACGTGGTCAGCTTTGGGAAAAAGCTGGTGCAAGATCCTGAGTGGAAGCACTGACGACAGTGATCATGTTTCATCATTATTTCAGGATTTTTAGGTGGGGAGTCACCAAGCGGTAACTCCCCACCGGAAGCTGGATCGCCTTATTTGACATAAGCAATTTTACGGACAAATGCTTCACCAAGTGCGGCACAGCGAACGAAATACACTCCGGATGGAACATTTTCAGCAGTCCACACCAGAGTATGATGGCCAGCAGGTATTTCCCCGCTTGCGAGAGTTGCAACAATTCGACCTACACTGTTGTAAATTTGGACGGAGACAGGAGCCGTTTCGGGAAGATCATAAGTAATCGTCGTGCTCGAATTAAAGGGATTCGGGTAGACAGAGGTCATAGCAAATTCTTCTGGCAGGATGTAGATCTCCAAGTTGTTATCACTTGGGGGAGATGCAATTCCGCCATCATAATAGGTCCGATGCGGACCATCCCAAGCGCCATATTGATAGTCAACAGCATCTTTCGCTTGGACATAATAGTCGATGCGCAGTTCACCGCCTACAATGATATCGTAGTCGGTCCATGAGGTCGAAGTAGTAAAGAAATAATGCGTGATCTGACCGCTCAGGGTTTGCATCACCCTCTTGATCCTGTAAGTCGAAATTGGCAATGAATGAGCTGGCGCAGTCCAGGTCAGTCTGGGGTGATGAGTTCCTGAGGTTTCAGTGAGTTGAACATTGCGAACCGGCATCGCCACAGCGTTGAAAGCGTTGATCCGTCCAAATCCATACCATGGATCGTACCCTGAAGGACCCAGATCATCGGCAGATGTTCGGAGTGTATTTCGCACTTGCGTTGCTGTGGCATTCGGGAAGCGAGCGCGGATCAGAGCGGCGACACCTGCAGCATGGGCGGCAGCCATGGATGTACCGGCAGCATAATCATATATGGAATCACCATCGAAAAGCGTGAAGTTGTGATGTTCAGGGACACAGGTCAGAATTTTTTCGGTTTCACTGCCTGTTCCACCCCCAGGTGCTACGACAGATAATTCAGTGCTGTAGTTGGAATATGCACCCCGTTCGTCGTTCATATCTGTTCCACCAACAGAAAGAACATTGCTTTCTGTCGGTGCAAATTTGGCCGGATAATAAAGATAGCTTGATCCATCCGGACCTGAACCTGCAACGATAATAGCGTCTTCGATAACTGCTTCTTGCACAGCGTTTCGAAGGCCTGGTGGCTCACCCCAGAATGGATCAAAGCCAAAAGCGCAGAGAATCACATCTGCCGAGTCATTTTCGGAAGCGCTAATAATCATGCTGATAGCATCAACAAGATCAACACTTCCCGTTGCATCATCCATAAGTTTACAAATCAGAATTTTTGAATAGTGTACGACTCCAGCCATATGACCGGTACTTCCTCCTGGTAGGCCCCAAGTAGCAGCTACTATTCCTGTAACCATTGAGCCATGTCCATATCCATCGTTGAAGATGTCATAGACACCGTGATGAAAAACTGTCTCGCGCAAATCGAAGCGGCTTCCGCTCAGATCTCTGTGAGAAGGACTGCTCCATTCGGTGGGAATCCCCGAATCGAGAATTGCCACTCTAATATCCGGTGAACCGGTGGTAAACGCCCATGCCGCTTCTATGTGAATATCGGCACCTGCTGTGCCACCCGGAGGAGTCTGTCCATAATTTTTGAGTGCCCACTGTTGCCCAGAAGTGTAGAAATAGTCTGTCGGCGTGGTCAAAGGTATTCCGAAAAATACGGGTGAAGCTGCTACAATTCCATCTTGCTTAAGTGCCTCTTGCACTGCAGTTTCAAGATCTCGCCCCTCTGGCAAGCGAAACACATAAGTCCTTGCTTTTTCAATATGTTTGACTATTTCTGCATCTTTATAAATTGCATAGTCTCTTGCAATGGATTCAGAACCGTTCGCGTACTCAACAAGAATATCATACCCCCGCACTTCTGCAGGATGTCCTTTCCAAACGATTGATCGCCTTGATGTGGATTGTGCTGCAAGGTTTGATGTGAAGAACAGAAAAAAACACAAAATAGAAAAAAGAACAGAAGATGTGCGGAAAGAACAATGGAAATGATGTGTCTTCATATAGCCTCCAAGGTCAATGAAAGGAAGTCACATGCTTTGTTGTCAATTCAAAAGACAATTACTCAAATATCCGAAAAATCAGTTCAATGCCTCTGCGTCAATACCGCATGACTGTCACAGTATGAAACATGCCGTCATTCACCACGATGAACAGATAGTCTCCGGCTTGAACAAGGCGCATGGACCCAAGAATGGGAATTTGATACCATTCAGTCCATACCCGTTCTTCAAGATCCATTCGATACAGGAAGTAGTCGCCGGATGGAACGTACACGGCAGCAACAATTCCGCCGTTATCATAGACAAAATCTTCAAAGATTGATCCTTCCGGCAATTCTTCTCCAAACGGAGTAAAAGATTCTCCTCCATTGAAGGTTTCGTACATGGAGTCTTTATTGTTCGTGAAAATCCATTGGCTCTCTTCGTCCATGAACTGAATTTTCCCCAATCCCGTTCCAAACGGAAATAATTGATTCCATGTCAATCCATTGTCATAAGAATGGAAGAAATAACCATTTGCAGATACTGCTATGCTATTGGGATCGAAAGGATTGCGTACAATCAAACTCACACTGGCTAAATTATAAGGATTAATTAACGTCCAACTCTGTCCGCCATTAAATGAACGCCAAGAGCGTCCACCAAAATCACTTGGTAAAAAAGACGACACCAAGATGATGTCAAGAGGATTATCCGATTTAGAGATGATCTTAAGAAAAGACTCATGGTTATAAATCGCCGGTAATGTGTCCGTGATTGCCGACCAGGTGAGTCCAGCGTCGAAGGATTGCACCGGGAGCATGTCATCGAACCGGACTCCCATGGTGGCATAGACTCGGGGAGGATCTCCCTCGACATAGGAAGGCCCGATGAAGTCGATGCCATCGTATAGTTCCGTCCACGTCGCTCCCCAGTCTGTGGAACGGTAAAGGCCACCGATACAGCTATCGAGGAAAACCTGTGTACCTGTAAGCAACAGAGTGCCAGGGTGCGAAGGGACTTCAATCAGACTGGTCGCCCAAGTACGCGTGTTCAGAACGGTGGTCCATTCATGATGGATAGCAGGCTGTTCGTCTGCAGGTCCTATGGGTTTCTCGCAGGAAAACGTGTTGAGGACGAGCAAAAAGATGCATAAAAAAAACGGGATCTTGAATTGTTGATGTCCCATGTTCAAACCAAATAAGTAGTTGGAATAATACTCTTTTCATTTTAGACTTCTAAGGTCATGATACCATGCAAATATAATATATCTTTGAAACTTTAGTCTGTCAAGAGAATTTCCTGACGAACAACCACATTCGCCAATTTATCGCTCGCGAAACCAATACGGAAGTCATCGCCTTTTACGAAGCCATTGGCTACACAAACTACCACGTGGTCAGTTTCGGGAAACGGCTGGAGGAAGACTCTAAGTGGACAAATGCGTGAATTAAGTGACAGTTACCTAATTCCGGAATTCTCTCCTACCCTACAGGAATTAGGTAACTGTCACTCAATTCTACGAAGGCAGCAGACTCCCGGATGAACCCTGTGACACGGTTTTCTGATTTCGCAGGGAGCTCGGCGAAAATGGCTCCATGTGTTATTTTGTCCTAACGACTTCCGGTGTGTATTCTGTATGTGCCTTGTTTTTACGAGTACAAGGTAAGGGAAATCTTTGACATACCACGAACTCCAACCGCCCGGAAAAAGCCGGGCGGATACGTAGAATGACTTTGGGGGACCGGCTCTCGACCAGTACGGAGAGACGGGTCCCCTGTGTGGTATAAGGGCTGTCCGTAGGACGGGAATCAGACGGATCTCACGAATTCGCAATGGATTGCGGTTTGTGTATAGACAGCGAATGCCCCGATGACATTCGGGACGAGGAGGGGCTGTGGCAGCACCCAAAGAAGTCGTGACCGTCAGCGAAAAGACGGGCCACAAGATCGGGATTTTGGAGGAGTACTGTAAAGGGTGCACGATCTGTGTCGAGGTATGCCCGACGGATGTGCTGGTGATGCAGACGGTGGGTACGCGCTGGCAGGGGAGTGTCGCCGTGGTGGTGAACATGGACGCCTGCGTCGCCTGCATGCTATGCGAATTGCAGTGTCCTGACTTCGCCATCGTTGTGACCAAGGGCGAAAAGTCCAAGAAGACCGAAGCGGCATAGGGGGTATTGTGTCCGAGACGAAAGCTCGCGCTGGCAAACGCG
>JAZDLX010000109.1:0-8960 GCA_043801585.1 bacterium
GGGTTCGTACTTCTACCCCAAAAATGCGACGTTGATCGCTCGGAGATGCACCGATGCTCTATCATAGGAACTTGCTCGTCAAGTCGGGTTTCATTGTCTTGAAGATTGTATTCGGACTGCTTCTCTGATCATGGGTAAGAACGATGAGACCCGGGAAATGGACCTTTGGTCCACATCCCGGGCCACCCATTCGGTCTATATCATAGACACCTGTCGCCGTTTCCTGCAAGTAATTTGGATCCAATAAGGATATTCTGCGAAAAAATGGTTAGATTTTCTGATCATTTGTGGAGGGACCACCAATGGAATATGTAATCATCTGGCTGCTGTTTGGAATTGTCAGTGCTGTAGCTGCTTCCAGTAAGGGACGATCAGGGTGTGGATGGTTCATCCTCGGCGTGTTACTTGGACCATTTGGGCTCATCCTGGTATTGGTGTTGCCCAATCTGAAAAAACAGGAGAAGGAGGGTAGACAAGAGGTAGAGCAATCTCGTCGCGTATCTTGTCCTTACTGTGCCGAACTGATATTACCTGAAGCAAAGGTTTGTTATTATTGCGGGAAGGAATTGAAAGATAACTGGTATGTTCCTCCAAAACTAAAACCTTCGCTCGCCTATGATGTTGGAAAATATGTGACTAAACGTTTTGATGCAAAGGATTGGGTTGCATTGATTATTCTATTAGCGATTATCATTGTTGCTCTTTTAATTCATTATTTATAATGCAATTGAAACTTGCAATTGACAGTCAGTAGCCCGGGACCATCGTGTCCCGGGGAATTATTAAAGGTCCCGGCATGCGGTGATGCCGGGCTACGCTTGCTACGGTTCGTCTACCGCTAAGGCGGTCCTTACAATGACAAAAGCGAGATTGCCACGCCATCACAAACAGACGTGATCGCTGGCAATGACACTCTTTTCGCCCGCTAATACGCAACTGCCATGAGTCACATCGGCCAATTCCCTCTGATGCCATCACACGGCACCATCACTCCCGATGGCCTCTGAAAGGGTGTCATCACCAGCCCTGGTGCGTTAGCAGGAGGGCGTGGTGATCTCCAATTTGATTCAGGAACAGCATGCATCATTGGAGATTGCCACGGACACCGTTGGAGTCCCGGCTATGACACAATTCCGACGGATGGTCCGATCCCTGTGGTTGGAATACTGAAAAGAGAACTACCTGGAGCTTGTTCCGGGCGGAGCAGCGTAGACTCCGCGATCCTGCGACCCGGATCCGTTTTCGAGCGCCTGTTCAACTTTGGCGGGCAGAGGACCGTACCACTGCGGTCCCGGAAGCACTCCCCTGTTGGTCAATCTCAGGATCCAGGGTTTGTAGAAGTCATTCAGGAAACTCGCCAACTGTTCCCCTTTGAGTCTGCGTACAGGCGATGCCTTTGTTCTCAGGGGATTAAGACGTTTCCCGTCGCGGAACACCTCGTAATGGAGATGTGGTCCGGTGGCGTGTCCCGTCATGCCCACATACCCGATCACCTGTCCCTGCCGAACGTGCACACCCTTTCGGATGCCCCGGGCAAATCCTCGCAGGTGGCCGTATCGTGTTTCGAAGCCGGTGCGATCGTGCCGGATGTGAATCCAGTTTCCGTAACCGGGATCGTTACGTCCCACGTGGGTCACCGTTCCGCTGCCCGCCGCGATCACCGGCATTCCCATTTTCGCGGCAAGGTCCACCCCATGATGGAAACGCAGTTTGCTCGTAATCGGATCTCGACGTACTCCGAAGGTGCCGGTAACGCGCGCCGCGCTGAAGGGGACCCGCAGCAGCGCCCGGCGAAGGGACCGTCCCTGTCCATCAAAATGCTCGCCGCCGAATTCGCTTCCCTCCATCGGCAGCCACACTGCTGTCAGGGTGTCGTCGCCGCTGGTGTAGCTGGCTGCGAGAACCTCGTCATAACCGATCCGTTTCCCCTCCTGCCACAATTCCTCCGCGATCAGGCTGTAACGGTCGCCGGAACGGGTTTCCGAGGAGAAGTAGTAAACAAACTGAAAGACCTCCATGAATTTGACGGCGAGTTCGGGTGTGCCGCCCGACTCCAGAAAGGCGTTATAGAAATTGTCCCTGACGACTCCCTGATAGCGGACGAGGAGAGTGTCCACAGGAATCGTATCGACTCTGGCCACATACAGGAGCCTTCCCGTTCGATTGAGGTGGATTCGTTGAATCTTCTTGGGTTCACGCAGGACCAGAGAACGGAGGCCCAATTCATCCCGTTCGATGGTGATCTGTGTGCTCACGGGAATTTTCTTGAGGTCCGTCAGATGGCTGAGGATGGGCAAAATCGTCTCGATCTCGGCCTGGTCCGTGGCGTTCCTTGAGAGCGCCGAGGCCAGATTGTCACCCCACTGCAAATGGTCCTTGAACGTAGTCGTGGAGAGCGTGTCAGGCTGCTGTGCTGTAAAAGTGGATGCTGAAGTGTCCGGAACCTGGAAGAGATGAGCCGGCCACATTCGCATCCGAGCCCAGAGCATTACGACAGACAGGGTAATCGTTGCCAGGAGCACCGCGAGGAGCAGATTGACACGACGAAGATGGATTGCGTGCCGCTTTTCTTCCGCGATCTCATCCTGCTGATCTGGCGACGCCGGATTAGGGTCCGACATCATCGATCCGAATCCTTGTCTGTTTCCAGCATTTCCCCCGTATTTCCATTTGCGTCAGGAGATACCGTTCGTGCCGGAGGCGGTGGTCCACCTACATATACGTTGACCTGATCGGGAACCACCCACGCCCCACGAAATCCCATGCGGCGAGCTTCACTGGCGGCAACATCCGCATCGGAGCGGCGTGTGAAATCTCCGGCTCGGACTTTGTAGGTTGGGCTTTGGAAGATGACGTATACGTTCTTAAACAGTGAATACGCCCGTTTCTCGATTCGTTTGGCACTCCCCTCGTCCGTGACATTCGCCAACTGGACGCGGAATCCTCTCAGCCGCTTCAGTTTTCCATACCTGGACGTATCAGGCGTTGTGGTGGCGTCGCCGTTGGCTTTCCCTGAAACCTTGGAGACCTCAGGGGGGAGCTGGGGTCGCCAACTCGGTTGCCAGTCATCACCGGCGATTCGGTAAATCGAGATGTACTCCTGCTTCGTGCTCGAACGCTCTTCGCGGTTGATCGCAAGCGTGCTCGCGGCAAGCGACTGTTGAGGCACCAATCTCGGTTGACTGAGCGTTTTACTCCCGGAAGTACAAGAATTCCACAGGATGAGCAAACCCATCAGCAACAGTACCGGTGGTACACGATGCATGCTCATTTAACCGAAATCCTCTCCTGAATCGGCAACATGTCTATTGTGTTAATATAAAACCTTCGTTCCTCTTGCGCCATGCAGTGAGTCGGGTTCGGTTCCTGGCGAGCATCGCCGCCTTGCCGGGTGTGGTGGTGAACTTCTCCCAGAGACGAAGAAGCGCACTGCCGATTCCACACCGAGCTGCTACCTTTCCCCCGATACCTGGAACATCCTCTTCTTGAATTGATGGCACCTTGCAGACAAACGAAATCTCTGATTTGGCCATGAAGGATCAACTCAAACGCTGGTTTGATCGAGACGGTCTTGTCGCCCTTGCGCCGATGGAAGCGATCACGGACAGGGCATGGCGACCGGTCGTGCGCAAGATAGCCCCCGATGTCGTGCTCTTCACCGAGTTCGCGAATGCCCGGGGTCTTCTTCACGGGGCGAAAAGCGTTTGGGAGATGGTTGAATTTCAGGAGTTGGAACGCCCGCTCGTCATCCAACTCTATGACAGCGATCCGATCTCACTCGGCGAAGCAACGCGGGAGGTTGTCCGTCGTCACCGTCCGGACGGCATCGACCTGAACATGGGTTGCCCTGTCCGCAAGGTCGCCGCCCGGGGAGCGGGCTGTGGGATGATGGCCTTCCCGAAAGTCGCCGCCGAAGCGGTGAAACGAATGGTCGACAATGCGGACGGAATTCCGGTGACGATCAAGACCCGTCTCGGGATCAGGGAAAAATCCGAGGTCGTCGATGTTGCGGGAGCCTGTATCGCTGCCGGAGCCCAACAGGTCACCATCCATGCCCGCCTGAAAGAAGACCGGCCAAGAGTGCCTGCAGATTGGACATCGCTGGAGTCGGCCGCGAAACAACTTTCGGTTCCGGTCATGGGCAACGGCGACATCTGGACGGAGCAGGATGCATTGCGCATGGTATCGTTGGACTGTGTCGTTGGCGTCATGGTTGCGCGGGGAGCGATCGGAAATCCCTGGATGTTGCAGCGTTGTGTCCAGGCGTTGCGTGGAGAACCTGTCGATCCTCCGCCGTCCCGGGAGGAACGAGCCCGGGTGGCGCTGGAACACCTCCGGGAGAATGTCGCGATGAAAGGAGAACGCCGCGGAGTTCTCGAAATGCGGAAAGTTGTCCGACACTACATCAAGGGGTACCTGGACAGCAAACGCACCTGGATGCGCTTGATCGACGAAGAAACTATTTCGGGTTCTTCGAAAATTTTGGAAAACTTCAGCCGTGGCGACGACTCGCTTGCCCTGCTGGAGCCGACCCCTGTCCACCAGCGGGACGTTTAAAAAGGGACCCCTTCCTCAATTGCTCCCCTTCCCTTTCAATGACTACCTTCCGTGAACTCGGTGAAC
This sequence comes from bacterium, assembly GCA_043801585.1. Taxonomy (GTDB): domain Bacteria; phylum Electryoneota; class Electryoneia; order Electryoneales; family Electryoneaceae; genus JAZDLX01. The sequence goes on from JAZDLX010000109.1 coordinate 4,624, forward strand.
GTATAACGAGGGCACAATGGAAATCCGAGTCCCGATCCTTAAGATCAAGAACTACTTGATCGTGCCGATCCAGGTTGACCTGGATGACAATACTGCATCGCGTCTTCAGCACGATATTCTGATCCGTATCGAACAGACCGGCGCCCGAGGTGTGATCATCGACATTTCGGTGCTCGATCTGGTGGACAGTTATCTTGGTCGCCTGCTCGGCGACACGGCGCAGATGGCGGAATTGATGGATGCCCGGGTGGTGCTCACGGGGATGCAGCCACCGGTTGCGCTGACCCTCGTTGAGCTGGGACTCCGACTGGACAACATCTATACCGCCCTCGATATGGAAAGCGGTATCGAGTTGCTGGAAACGCTCCTTCAATCGAAAGCGTGAGACTGACGGACGATGGAGCGAACTCGACACATACACATAGAAAATGAGCACGACATTGTGCTTTGTCGGCGTTCCAGCCGTGAGCTTGCTCGCGAATTGGGGTTCAATCTTGTTGATCAAACCCGAATTACGACGACAGCAAGCGAGCTTGCCCGCAATATCTTCGAATACGCAAAGAAGGGCGAGGTGGAGCTCGATGCCATCGAGAACGGCGAGGGGCATGTCGGATTGAGGATGACGTTCAGCGACGATGGTCCCGGTATCGACAATATCGACGCCGCCCTGGGCGAGGGCTGGACTTCACATCATGGCATGGGGTTGGGATTGCCAGGTTCGAAAAAACTGATGGACGAATTCAATGTTGAATCGACTGTCGGCAAAGGGACGAAGGTTACAGTCATCAAGTGGCAGAAGTAGATCGGGAGATAGAGAAAATGGCGGAACAGACCTTTGACAAAAAGCAACTCGCTGAACTGATCTCCACCACCGCGGGGATGCTGCGCCTGAAGAATGTTCAGGATGTCTGTCAGCTGACGGCTGAATCGGTCGTCAAGCATAGCGTCTTCCAGCGCTCTGTTGTTTCGGTTCTCGAAGCGGACGACACGTTCAACCGGATGGGTTTTGGAGGTCTCAGCGACAAAGAGACTGAGAAACTGCGCAAAATGCCTCGAAGCTCTCTGGCCAGTATGGAGAAAAGTTTAAGTCCGAAATTCCGCATCGGACGTTCTTACTACATCCCTCACGATCAGGCGGACATCCAGGGTCTTGAGAGCAAGAGAAAAGCGACATCTGCCGCCAAGAAGCATGAGGCGTGGCATCCGGACGATTTCCTGTTTATCCCGCTGTACGATCCCGATGCGAAGATCAACGGCCTGATCAGCGTGGACGACCCGGAAGATCATCAGCGTCCGACCGCCGAAACGCTGCTTTCGCTCGAGCTGTTTGCAACGCAGATTGCCGCCGGGCTTGAGAACCTCCGCAATGTCGAGAAGCAGCAGGAGATGATTCAGCGGTTGCGGGATCAGCAGCAGGTTGTGCTGGAACTGTCGACGCCGGTCATTCAGGTCTGGGATCAGGTACTGGTGCTTCCGTTGATCGGCAGCGTAGATTCCGCCCGTGCCCAGCAGATCATGGAAAATATCCTCGTCAAGATCGGCGATACAGGTTCCCGGGTGATCATCATCGACATCACCGGCGTTCCGGTCATCGACACCCTTGTTGCCAGCCACCTGATCAAGACGGTGAGCGCAGCACGGTTGCTCGGTGCAAAAACCATCCTGACTGGAATCAATCCGGAAATTGCCCAGACTCTTGTGCACCTGGGCGTCAATCTCTTGGACATCACAACAAAAAGCAATCTTGCACGCGGTATTGCATCCGCGCTTGAATTCACCGGAAAGGCGATTGTTCCGGTCAAATAGGCCGGCTACCCTCCCTCCCGCTTTTATTTTCAGTTGGGAGTCCGCCCTCCGGTGAGGGAGCCTGCGCATGGCGTTGGAAGGCGAACGAAACGAGGCGCCTCTCACTTCCCCTGAGGATAATCTGCACCGCACCCGGGTGAGGATAGAGGATGAGTATAGCCTCTATTCCGTTCGCAATGCTGTGTTGGGGCGTGCGGAACTGCTGGGAATTGCACCTCGCGACCGGGACGAACTGGACATTATTGTACGTGAACTGGTCACCAACGTCCTCACCCATGGCGGCGCCAAAGGGTATGTGGAAATCAGCCACGATCTCGATGATAACCAGTTGATTCTCCACCTTGATGTCATCGATCGGGGTCCGGGATTTGCTAACTTCCAGCAGGCCCTGGGGGATGGATTCTCGACGACCGGCAGCCTGGGAGGAGGCTTGCCATCAGTGCGGAGGCTGGCGGAACGTGTCAAGCTCATCTCCACCACGCCTCATGGAAGCCATTTGCGAATTTCAAAGCGTTTCTCTTCAACTCCAGTGCTGCCTGACCGTTGGACGTTTTCACTTTACAGCAAGCCGCATCCAGGCGAAACGGAAAGCGGGGACCAGGGCACGGTCGTGCGAAATAGGGAGGGCACGCTGCTCGTCCTCGCGGATGGGCTCGGTCACGGTACGAGCGCGGCCCAGGCGTCGCAAGCGGTCCTTGAAACTGTTCATTCAAACCATCGACTGCAACTGGATGAATTGATTGACATGATTCATGAAAGACTGAAAAAAACGCGTGGAGCTGCCGTATCTTTAGCGAGGCTGATTCCAAACAGCGAAACCATCGAGTGGCTGGGCGTAGGAAACGTGATGGGACGCCGGTTCCGCGTAGGAAGAGCCGAACAGGTGGATCAACAGGTATTCGCGAACTTCAATGGGACGTTGGGCGTTCATTTGGGCAATTTTAAGACATTGAGATATCCCTGGTATCCGGGAGACTGGCTGATGTTGTCAACGGATGGACTCGTACGTAACTGGACCGAAGCTCTCAAAGATCTTTCCACCTGTACACCCCATCGACTGGGGAGAAGGCTCGTCGACTACGCAGCTCGTCCCAAGGATGACTGTTCTGTTCTTGTGGGAAAATCGTTGATATGAGTAAAACGAATAACGTTGCTGAAACGGAATTGACCCAACTGCGCAGCGAGTTGGAGCGCTTGCACAAGGAGCTGCGTGAGATGCGGGAGGAGCTTGAAGAAACCACTCGCGGTACGCTTGCTCTCTACAACGAAATCGACAATAAAAATGCCGAGCTGCGCAGGCACCAGCAGCAGCTTGAACAGAAGAATCGTGAACTTTCACGGGCGCTGGCGGATCTGAAAACCAGTGAATCCGCTCGAATCCGAGCTGCCCGAACGGCGGCGATCGGAAATATTGTCGTCACCTATAACCACGAAATCAACAATCCACTGGCCATCGTCTTCGGTGCTCTTGACATGATCCGTCTGCAGAAAAAAGCGACTCGGAAGGAAATAGAGGAACAGTTGGACCGCATCAGCCGGGCTGCTGACCGGATTCATGGGGTGATCCTGAAAATCAAGCAATATGAAAACTTGCTGCCAAAAAGTTACATTAATTGGAATATGTTGGATTTAGACTCTGAATCTCCGCCTTTGTAAAAGTAGTCCTTGGGTGTATTCCGGTTGTACCTTATTGAAAGCAACCCTGGATTCTCGTAAGAAGTACTCGGAGAAGTACTGTTGACAAAACGCAAACCGGCAATGTTGATCGCCGAGGATGAGCCCGATCTCCTTTATCTTTTTCAGCAGGGTCTGGAGATGATCGGCGCGGAAGTCCTTACCGCGGAGGATGGCGAAAAAGCCTGGTCGATATTCTCCGAACGCAAAGGGAGAATCGATTTGGTCATCTCCGATATCTTTATGCCGGGTCTGAATGGCGTTCAACTGATGAACAGGATCAAAGATCACTTTCCCGACGTACCAGTCTTTCTGATCACCGGATATGCCCATTTGCATACACTCGTCGAAGAATCAAACGCGAAACCGGATGCTTATCTCGAAAAACCATTTAACCTCTCTGACCTGTTTGCGCTGATCAAGAAACTTGTTCACGTGCCATTGAACATCCCCGAGTTTTAAGTCCATTCTGCCCGGAAGTCGTTCTATTCCTTTTAAACCAATATATTACAACTTGTTATTACTCCGATCGCCCAGGAGTACTCCCCGCTCTGATTTGTTTGAATTTCCCCACTTTGCATCCTTTGGTGCTGCGGTTCGGCGCCACAGCATGTGCCCCTGCTTGCTAAACGCAGCGACATACGGGATTTACATTGATTTGTTGTGGCATTCATCCGGCTGAAAACAGGATCCAAAGCTGAGTGACCCGGCTTGACCAGCAAGTTCCTATGATAGAGCATCGGTGCATCTCCGAGCGATCAACGTCGCATTTTTGGGGTAGAAGTACGAACCCAAGAAAGGAGAGGCACCGATGGAGAATCAAGTTACAGCATCATCGTCGCTGGTGTCCATAGGGA
>JAZDLX010000119.1:0-3665 GCA_043801585.1 bacterium
CAACCCTGCACCCCAAACCGTAGCCTCCGCATTGCCTCCCTGCGAGCGGAGAAAGCGCACAACAACCTCACCCGGCTCCTCCAGTGAGCCGGCCAGCGCACAGCCGATGGCGTCGATGAATGCGTCACGGGCACCGTCAAGTACTTCCCACGGTACGGCGTCGGTTTTCGTGTTGATAACGAACTCAGACAGTTTTTGCGTCAACATCCTCAGTCCTCCTTTTTTATCAAAACCAATTCCCACCAAAAACCATCACGCGTTCACTACGGCTTGCCGCTCCGTCCCAACGCTCCAGATGGCGCACCATCTCGGAGTACCACACAGCCACTTTGAGTCCGAAACTGAAAGGAACGGCGTGCACCCCGTGGGTCCTCCCCATCACCGGTGTCGCCCGATGCGATTTCGCGAGCTGTGCCAGAACGTCTTTTAACTCCGTCATCTCGGATCTCAAAAACCCATAGGATTCTTTGATCTGGAGCATGAAGGCCGTATCATCAATATCCCGAGTGGTGGCGCCCGAGTGGATGTACTCGCCTGCCTCGTTCTCGCATCGCTCACGGACCTGGTGCAGCAACGGCACAAGCCCGTGGGAAGTCTCGCGTATCCCGGCGGCAAGCCGCTCCAAGTCGATGTTCTCGGGAACCGCTTTCCGAAGGATTTCCTCGGCCGCCGTCGCCGGAATGACGCCCAGCTTCGCCTTCGCCCGTGCCAGCGCCCGTTCCACCAAGAGCCACAGCCGCACCGAATTTTGATCGTTCTAAATTTGCTTCATTCCGGGACTGGAAAATAGATGTCCTAAAAGCTTCGAGTCCATCGCATATGACGTCATCGCCGCACTCCTTCCGCAATCCTCTTGTCCGTCTCAGTACACCTTTGTTCGATTTCACGTTTGCTCGAAACGACCCGAATCACCCCCATCCTCGGGAGCGATGTTTTTTCTGTCCGACAGATCACTATTTAAGCGGCAGCCGAGCTATTCCTGCATCTCTGACAGTCCTACTGTACATTTCTATCTCCTTCTTTATGTGCTCACCAAATTCATTCGGTGTGGATGAGGTGGGATCGAGGCCCAGTCCGGTAATCTGCTGATGAACATCCGGCATTTTCATGATCGACACGATCTCTTCGTTCAAGCGCTTGACGATCGCAGGCGGGGTACCCCGCGGTGCGAGCAGTCCATACCAACAGACGGCATCGAACCCCGGAATTCCCGAATCCGACATCGTGGGAAGGTCCGGCAGCACTGAAGATCGACGATTTGACGCCAGAGCTATCGCCTTGAGTCTCCCGGATTTCAGATAACTGATCGTAGCCCCAACAGGACCGATCATCATCTGCACTTCTCCGGACATGACCGCAATCACAGAAGGACCAGCCCCCTTGTACTGAACACCGGTAATGCGAACACCGGCCATTGCCTTGAACAACTCAAAGGACAGGTGAGAGATGCTGCCCGAGCCATTATTGGCATAGTTGAATTTCCCCGGCTGCGCCTTGGCGAGCTCGATCAGTTCCTTTAATGAATTGGCAGGGAAGGATGGGTGGGCAACAAATACCATCGGTGAATAGCTCACCAGCCCGATGGGATCGAAGTCTTTGATCGTATCGTAGGGTAAACGTTCATAGATGCATGGATTTCCCGCAAGTGCACAGGTTTGAAACAGCAATGTGTAGCCGTTTGCGGGTGACTTGGCGACAAAATCGGTCCCGATCACCGATCCTGCACCGGGTCGATTTTCAACCACAAACGGCTGACCGAGGTTGGACGAGAGTTTCTGTCCGACCACGCGCGCTGCTGTGTCGGAGCTGCCAGGTGGAAAGGGAACGATAATGCGCACCGGTTTCGAAGGATAATCCGACTGCTGAGCGATGGCGAGCTGGGCATCACACCAAAAATTAACTAAGAGGATGGTCGAAATAAAGAGTACCTTGTTTGAGTTCATGATGAGCTCCTTTTGCTTCTAACACCGAATATTTTTTTCAACAAGGCGCGTTGAGCGCCCAAGGTCATGACGATAAACGCACCGATGAAGACCACGATCGCAAACGGGCTGGTGAAAAAAACAGAGATGTCCCCTTGGCTCATAAAGAGGCCCTCCCTTAGATGCTTTTCAATGAAGGGACCAAGAACAACACCGACCACCAGGGGGGCCAGGTGGAAGTCGAACTTGCGCAGCACGTACCCGATGATGCCGAGCAGAAACAGAACGTAAAGGTCCAACATGCTGTTGTTCACGCTGTAGGCGCCGATGACCGCGACCAACAGAATCGTAGGCAATAACACATAATGGGGGATCCGTAACAGACTGACCCAGACCCCGATCATCGGTATATTGAGGATCATCAGCATGACATTGCCGATATACATGGAAGCGACCACACCCCAAAATATTTCCGGATTATTGGTTATGAGCAGCGGACCGGGTTGCACCCCATGCACCATCAGCGCGGACATCATCAATGCCGTTATCGGCGCAAAGGGAATGCCGAGAGCGAGTAATGGCACCATAGACGCGGTTGCCGCTGAGTTATTTGCCGTTTCCGGCCCCGCTACGCCTTCGACCGCGCCTTCACCAATTTCAGCCCGATACTTCGAAACCCCTTTTTCCAGCCGGTAAGAAGTGAAACTGGCCAGGGTGGCACAAGGCCCGGGAATCAAACCGAAAAAAAACCCCACTACTGTTCCACGGCCGAAGGCCGGTAATGAACGCCGCCACTCCTCGCGTGTCGGCATCATATCGCGCACCCTAACCGCTAACGGCTTGACTTGACCATGCAATGATTCGACAGCAAACATGATTTCCGCTATGCCGTACAGACCGACAGCCAGCGCCACCAAGGCCACACCTTGACTGAGGTCATTAAAACCAAACGTAAAGCGGGTCTGAGCCGTCACCGCTTCCTGACCGATGGTGCTTAGCATCAATCCGATCGACATCGGCAACAACCCGGATGCCAGCGATCCCCCCTCGATCCCCGTAAGCAGTAACAGGCCTCCCGCCGTCATCGCAAAAAACTCGGAAGGCCCGAAAAGAATGCCAAATTGCGCCAACTGCGGTGCAAAGAGCATGACGCCAAACACAGCAATCGTTCCACCGATAAATGAGCCGGCGGCGACAATGAACAGGACCGCTCCGGCCCGACCTTTCTTCGTCAGCTTGTAGCCGTCGATGCAGGTTACCACCGACGCCGTTTCACCGGGCATATTGACCAGTATCGCGGTGGTTGAGCCGCCGTACATCGCTCCATAAAAAATCCCGGCCATCATGATCACGCCGGTGACCGGTTCGAGTGCATAGGTAATCGGCAAAATAAGGGCAACCCCCGCTACCGGCCCCAGCCCCGGCAAGACGCCGATCACCGTTCCGAAAAACGCACCGGCAAACGCCGCCAGCAGATTCTGCCACTCGACACAGAGTTTCAAGCCGTACAACAGACCATCGAGAGAACCCATGGTTTCAACTCCTTTTTTAGTAAAATAGCGCGCCACGCGGCATGGGCACTTTAAGCAGGACAATGAACGCAACGTAAAGCGTGAGCGATATCGCTAGCGAGTACAGCACGATCCGCAACCAACTGAGAGTGGACAACACCCGCAACAGAAGGATGCAAAACAGGATGCTGCAGATTAACTGGCCCAGCCAGGGAAGCAGCAAAATATAGCC
>JAZDLX010000136.1:0-14522 GCA_043801585.1 bacterium
CCTTCACCCGGTCAAACTGCTGAACGTCAAACACCCAGGGCTCTTCCATGTCGGTCGCTTCGACACGGACGATGCCGTCTACCGGCAACCTGTCAAAGGCGAGCCTGCCGTCAATAGCTGTCAGCGTCCGGTTATAATCCAACTCGAACCAGTCAACGTAACAGCCGCCGCCCAGTTGACGGATGGAGATGGAATTACCGCCGTTTGTCAAGAGACCCGCCGGCACATTCAGCGTCACTTTGGTGCTGCTGAGAGTGTCAAGGGAAACACCGTTGATATTAACTGCGTAGTTGGCCCAGCTCAACGGTTTTATCTGCAACGTCAGGCGTGCTGTGCTGGTTGCGACAGGGTGCTGCACCTGCACGGTCGCCGTGTACTGACTTCCAGCGTCAAGACGGGCAGCGTACCACATCTTGCCGGACACTTCATCGCTGCCGCCGGAATAAATGATGGCATCGTTCTCAACGAAGAGTCGTGATCGTGCCGTCGTGGTGACAGACGTGGCAGCCTGGTCCGTTCCCAGTGCCTCCATGCGCAGGCCGGGATCGCCGCCTGCGTCCGGGATGTAAAGCCAATAAATGTTGCGACGGGTGAATGGATTGTTGGTGTGGTCGTATTCACCGCTCGTCGATGATGACAGCCACGTGTTCACGGATCGGCCGAAGAACAGGATGCGGTCGTTCTCGTCGAAACTGCCGTCATCCTCACCCGTGACTTCGATGGCATTCTCACGAAGAGATGTGTCACGGGAGGCGGTGAAAAATTCCGGGAGAACCTGTCCGCCGTTTCCAAAGAGACGGAACTGCCGAGGATCGACCCCCGTCAGGTCAATGCCCAGGTTCTCGAGGTTGGCGCGGGTGATCTGGTACATCCCTTCGGTTTCGATCTCGATGCGGACCACTGTTCCACTCGACCACAGGGAAGCGTCCGAAGCGATCACGCGTGCGGCTTTTGCACTCACCGCTGCATGCGGAGTGGCTCCCCATCGGGCGGCGGCTCCCGGATTCGCCAGTGCGAATTTCGCCAGCCGGTCTTCACGGGGAAATGCCGGAGCCGTTGTTCGCGGATATTCGATGCGGATCGTCATCCGGTTCACGGCCCGGATGTCTCCGCCTTCGAACCGTTGAGGAACGATGAAGAGTCCGGCCACCCACCGTCCACGCCAGATGCCGGGTTCGGACAGGGTCACAAGATTGATCTGCGAAAGGTGGGGGAGGTCCGGGTCGAGACCGGGGGCATCCGCCCGGATGTCGGTTCGATCGAAACGGTTGCCCCACTCCACCTTCGCGACCACAATCCGGGGTTTCTCCGGTCCGGGGAGGCCGATGAGACGGTGAACATAGGGAACAACAGGGCCGCCGCTGCGCAAATCAAAGCTGACACCAGCCGGAGCTGCGAGGGTGCCGAGAGAATCAACCGAACGGAGATCCCATCCCTCGAAGCTGAATTCAAGGACAGTGGCGCGAGGGGTATCTTCGAGCACACGCATCCCGCCCGCCCTGATCGTCGACGCGAACAGGACGAGAGCACAGAGTGCAGTGCAGAGGATACGGACCAACCGCATGGAGACCTCCCGTTGCCGGCCTGCGAGTGGGTTGAAAACACATGGATCGTCCTTCAGCCCGGACTCGGGTCAAGTACATTCCGCGAAGAATGTATCAGGGAAGAACCACTGACCGGTTACAAAACGTCGTGCGGCGCTCCTTCGTGTGGTAGGTACTTATCTTCAAATACTCCTTCTCATCACCAAACTACACTCCTTCGGCGAAAGCTGTCAAGCAAAGGCGAGTTCTCCCGAAACCTTTAAACGGGAGCTTCAAGAAACGGATTTTCAATCAGAAACGGGTCTTTCATGGACGCCGATCCGTTCCAACAGGTCGCGCAGGGCCTGCGGCATCCGTTGTGGATGACCCTCCAGGTCCGTGACGACATGCACAGACGAACCGGTAGTCAATACCTCCTCTTCGCCGGAGCGACGGATCTCGTAAAGGAATCGAATCCTCGTTCTGCCTTCCGGTCTCACCGCGGCTCGGATTTCGATCAGGTCGTCGTAACGTATACGTCCACGGTAGCGCACATGCGCCTCGACGACCGGGATCATGAAACCGTGGGTTTCAAAATCCTTGTACGTCAGCCCACCCGCTCTCATCCATTCATTTCGAGCCATCTCGAAATAGAGCAGATAGTTGCCGTAGTACATATGGTCCATTTTATCGATATGCCCGTAGGGTATCCGTGCCGTGGTGATCACCCAGGGAGGTTCGTGTCGAAACGTTGTCATGGCTCAAGTTCCTGATGCTTCACGTGATCGTTTGATTGGCAGATTGGGGACCAAATCTACTTCCATTGCACCTTGAATTCTGTATAAGGGTTCGCTTTCGTCAGGCTCGGTCCGATGAAGACGTTTACCTCACGTCCGCCCGTAAGTTCCGCAGCACGCTGCATATAGCCTGCAATTCGGTTTTCGACAAACGGAGTCATCTCCTCGAACTCGACGATCCGTATCACCGCTTCGCCCGGTTCGCTCTGTACGACTTCCAATTTGCAGGGATCATAATAGCGGGCCAGAATCTTCGTCGCACATTTGATGATGAAGGAAACGTTGGAGACCTTGAGAAAAATCTTCATCAGTGTGGTCATGGCATAATCGGCGCTGTACCGGCCGAGCTCCCATGCGCCCTGGACTTTACCCTGGTAGAAAACGTCGCACAGTGTTTTTGTCGGTACGCTCAGACCGTCGATCAACGGGTACCACTGGTCCAATCTCGGGTGAGTTTGCAACAGTTCTTTCGATTTATCAGGCAGCGCGCGGAACCACTTATTGTAAGATTCTTCGCCGAAATGGGTGAGAATAAAGCTTTGCATCGAAATGATGGTAGCTCCCAGGGTTCTCATTTGCCCCCCCCCCCCTGTTCTTTGTGTTTGAACTCTATTTTCTTTTCACCCCCAGGGAAGCGAGCTTCTTGTGCAGGTGTGTCCTCTCCAGCCCGACTAGGCGGGCAGCTTCCGAAACATTGCCCCCGGTCTGTTCGAGTACCGCTTCCAGGTACCGCTTTTCTGCAGTGGTCCGGACATCCGCAAGGGATGTGCCCACAGGCGGAATCTCACCCGTGTCGAAGCTCACGGCGGTCGATTCGGCCGCCCCGGAGCGCACCTCCGCGGGAAGATCCTCGATCTCGACTTCCGGGTTGGACGCAAGAATGGCGATCCGCTCGATCACGTTGCGCAGTTCACGAATGTTGCCCGGCCAGGAATACAGTTCGAGCACCTCCATTGCTTCCGGTTGCAGCGTCCGTTTTGGCAGGCCGTTCTGGTGGAATTCATCGAGGAAGTGGTCCACCAGCACCCGGACATCCCCCTGGCGCTTGTGCAGCGGCGGCAGGTCCAGCACCAGCACCGCCAGACGGAAGTAGAGGTCCTCGCGAAAATTCCCTTCGTCCACTTCGGCCTTTAATTCACGGTGGGTCGCCGCGATCACCCGCACATCCACCTTCTCGGTCTTTGAGGCGCCGACCGGTTCAAATTCCCCCTCCTGGAGTACACGCAGGACTTTCGCCTGCGCTTCAAGGGAGAGGTCGCCGACCTCATCGAGCAGGAGCGTGCCGCCGTTGGCCTCCTTGAAAGTGCCGTTTTTGTCGCGCAACGCTCCGGTGAACGCGCCCTTGACATGGCCGAAGAGCACCGATTCCACCAGCTCCTTTGGAATCGCCGCGCAGTTGACCTTGACGAAGGGTTTGCCTGCCCGTTTGCTCCCTTCGTGGATGGCACGCGCGACCAGTTCCTTTCCGGTGCCGGATTCGCCGAGGATCAGCACCCGGCCGTCGGTGGGGGCGACTCGGGCGATCCACTGGCGGACATCGTCCATCTGCGGGGATCCACCGATCATCTCGCCGCCGCTGGTGAGCTTGCTTACCTGGCGGCGGAGACCGCTGACTTCGAGGGCGTTGCGCAGAGTCACCAGGACCCTGTCCTTGTCGAGGGGCTTCTCGAGAAAATCGTAGGCGCCCTGTTTCACCGCCGCGACGGCGTGTTCCGTGCCCCCATGACCGGAGATCATCACCACCGGCAATCCGGGGAGGATAGCGCGAAGGTGGGTCAGGAGCTGGATGCCGTCACCGTCCGGGAGTTTCAGGTCGAGCAGGGCGGCGTCGGGACGCTTAGTTTTCGTGAGATCCTTCGCTTCCGCAACCGATTCCGCTTCCCACACCTCGTACCCTTCACCCTCGAGGATCAGGCGCAGCATGCGGCGGATGTTTTTTTCGTCGTCAACGATGCCAACGGTCAGGGGGCGTTGGGGCATGTGGATTCTCCGGGTTAAGGGATCGGCAGAAGATAGCAACCACACAGGGATCGAAAATAACCAAAAGAGCATTTCGCTTTCATCGAGGGGAACATGGTGATAGAATAGATTCCCCATTCAGAAGTAACTCCTTCATACGATGGGATTAGGCGAGACGGGTGCCACCCTCCGCGAGACCGTGAGGGAGGTGAATCAAGGTCCGTGATTACATTGTCCAACATTCGGCGGCTATATACTTTGCGTGAAACACAAACAGCAGACAAAGTCACGGAAATATCTTTAAGTCTGTTTGGCGATTGACGTGCAACCCGGAGGCATCATGGCGGTTGGCATTGTCGGGTGGGGTGCGAAACTGCCCCGCAACAGGATCAAACTTGAGGAGATCGCAAGTGTCTGGGGTGCGGATGCGCCCTCCTATAAACGCGGTCTCCTTCTTTTTGAGAAATCTGTTCCCTCGCCGGATGAGGATGTGATCACCCTCGCGGTAGGTGCGGCGCGCAACGCGTTGAAACGTGCGGGCATTGACAGAAAGAAGATCGGTGCGATCTACGTCGGCAGCGAATCCCATCCCTATGCGGTGAAACCATCGGGCACAACGGTCGCCGAGGCCATCGGCCTGACGAACGACGTCCATTGCGCCGATTTCGAATTTGCCTGCAAGGCAGGCAGCGAAGCGATGTATGTCGCCCACAGCCACGTCAAGGCGAACGAGATGAAATACGCCATCGGCATCGGTGCGGACACCTCCCAGGGCGCTCCCGGAGATGCGCTCGAGTATTCGGCGAGCGCGGGGGCCGCGGCGTTCATCATGGGCAAAGGCGCGGAGGTTGTCGCGACGATTGACTGCACCCATTCGTGGATGTCCGACACGCCCGACTTCTGGCGCCGCGAGCATGAACACTACCCACAGCACGGCGGACGGTTCACCGGCGAGCCTGCCTATTTTCGTACCTCGCTCGGATGCGCGCAGGCACTGATGGAGAAAAGCGGTCTGAAAGCGAAGGACTTCGCCTACTGTGTGTTCCATCAGCCGAACGGGAAATTTCCCCAGAAGATCGCGAAGATGATGGGGTTCAAAATCGACTCGCCTCAGTTTATTACCGGCTGGTTGACCCCCTGGCTCGGGAACACCTACTCGGGTGCATCGCCGATCGGTCTTACGGCGATCCTCGATGTCGCCAAGCCGGGCGACAAGATCTTCATGGTCAGTTATGGATCGGGCGCCGGGTCGGACGGTTTCGTTTTCACCGTCACCGAGCGGATCAAACAGGTGCAGAGACTCGCGCCATTCACCCGCCCGCAGCTTGACAAGAACAAACGATACCTCAGTTACGGCGAGTACGCCAAGTACCGCCATAAGATCCTGCGGAATTCATGAATTAAGGGGACACATTACTTAATTCAATTTTTCTATCTAAGTTCATTATTTGTAGCGGAGTTTTGAATTAAGTAATGTGTCCCCTTAATTCCCCAAAGGAGCGTACCATGCCGATATCGATTCCCAAGTGGCCGGAATTCATTCACTCTTTGCCCGAGGCGGACTTGCCCATGGAGGGGTTGCGGGGATGGTTGTTGAACGGACATGACGCTCAGCTACTCTTTCTTGAAGCGCTGGCTGAAGTGAACGTGTCGGCGCACAGCCACGGTGCCCAGTGGGGGATGGTCGTTGAAGGTTCGATGGAATTCACCATGGACGGTCAAACCAAAACGATCCGGCAGGGGGATTCCTATTCGGTTCCGGCGGGCAGGGAACATGGGGCGCTGCTGCATAAAGGCTTTCGGGCGATCGACGTTTTTGCGGATCGGGATCGTTACCGGGTGAAAGAGTAGTAGAATTTCTGTCAGGTCATTAGTAAAGCGGAGACCTGACGGAAATGATGGGATTCTGAGGGACAACTGTTAGACCAATCTGATATCACAGTTTCGTAAAAGACCTGACAGAACGAAAACAGGAGTCGCTATGGATACGATCGTGAGCTTACTCATTATTGTAGTGAGCCTTTTTGCACTCTGGCTGGTGCTTGACTTTATCGTGCTGAAACGGATATTGATCGGAACTCGGCGTAATTGGCCGGTGGTTGTGATTCTGATGGCTGCTATCTCAATTTTCTGGTCGAAAATCAGGACAGGCGATATAGAATTAGCCAGTGCTTGGCTGCATCGCCTTGCATTGCCGATGCTGTTGCTGTTTTCGCTTGCATCGCTGATCGTATTGACCATCGGCCTTTTGGAGCAACGCCGAAAAACGGGCGAATCTGCTGAAGAACAGGAGAACCAGTAATCTGAGATGTGCCCGTGTTCGGTGGACAGGCTCGAATACACTGTTGGTACGGAAAACAGAACGATATGCGACCCGGTTGATCCGTCATCTGGGATAACGATTTGAGATCGAAAACCCTGAATCGGGGAGAGACAACGATGCGTGATGTCGCTGTGATCGGTATTGGGATGACCCAGTTCGGCGAACTGTGGGAACAGTCCTTCCGAAACCTGTTCGTCGAGGCGGGAGCCGCCGCGATGAAGGACGCCGGAGTTAAAAAGATCGATTCCATGTACGTGGGATGCATGTCCGGGGGGTTGTTCGTCGGACAGGAACATGTGGGCAGCCTGATGGCCGATTACCTGGGCGTTTTACCGGCACCCGCTCTCCGTGTCGAGAGCGCCTGCGCCTCCGGGGGAGCCGCAATCCGTCAGGCGTACATGGAAGTCGCCAGCGGAATGTCGGATGTGGTGCTGGCGGGCGGTGTGGAGAAGATGACGGACGTGGACGGTGCGATGGCCACCTACGCCCTCGCCACTGCCGCCGACGCGGAGTACGAGGGATTTCATGGCGCCACCTTCCCCGGCCTCTACGCGATGATTGCCACCGCCCACATGAAGAGATACAAGACCACCTCCGAGATGCTGGCGCATGTGGCGGTGAAGAACCATGACAACGGTTCGCTGAATCCCTTCGCACAGTTTCCGCACAAGATCACGGTCAAGCAGGTGCTCGAATCGACGATGGTCGCCGATCCGTTGCACATCCTCGACTGCAGCCCGGTGACAGACGGGGCGGCGGCGGTGATCCTCGCTCCGGTGGAACTCGCCGAACGGCTGGGCAAGCATCCGATTCGGATTATCGGGGTCGGGATGGCGACCGACACCATCGCGCTCCACTCACGCAAGGACTTGACCTGGCTCGGCGCAGTGGAGATTGCGACAAAGCGCGCTCTCGAAATGGCGAAGATGAAGATTCGGGACATTGATTTCGCCGAGGTCCACGACTGCTTCACCATCGCCGAACTGGCGGTGCTCGAGGCGATGGGTGTGTACAAACGGGGATATGCCGGTCCCGCGACAAAATCCGGCGAAACCCGGCGTGACGGAAAATTCCCGGTCAACCCCTCAGGCGGTCTCAAATCAAAGGGGCATCCGGTGGGTGCGACGGGAGTGGCGCAGGTTATCGAGATCGTCAAGCAGCTCCGTGGCGAAGCCGAGGGCGAGCGCCAGTTGAAGAATGTCAAGCGGGGCCTCGCCCAGAACATGGGCGGTTCCGGTGGAAGCAGCGTAGTCACCATTTTGGAGGCGTAAGATGGCACAGACGCTCACTGCACGGGTCTGGCGCGAGCAGCCGCAGCGGTACCGGATGGTGGCCAACCGCTGCACGAAAACAGGCGAAGTGTTCTTTCCGCCGAGGATTGTCGCCCCCGGAATGCTGGACGCTCAGTTCAAGGAACTTGAACTATGCGGCGAGGGGAAGGTTGTGACCTTTACGATCATCCGTGTCGCTCCCGCTCCCTACGCCGACCTCGCGCCCTATGCGCTGGCGGTGATCGAGACCCCCGAGAAAGTCCGGCTGACTGCACAGATCGGTGATGTCGAGATCGACCAGGTGAAAATCGGAATGAACGTCCGTTTCGAGTTCCGCCGTCTCTACGACGACAACCAGGCGAGTGTCATTTACTACGGCTACAAGGCGGTCCCCGCATGAGCATCACACCAAAGGGAGGGATGTTCGATGGCTGATCGTGGGAAGGAGTCGGTGTGTCCGATCTGCGGATTTTTCCAAACCATTCCAATTACCCGTCAGGACCGTCCCTTCCGTTCCTGCCCGGCCTGTGGGCTGATCTGGGGAGTCTACACTCGAACCAATGAAGAGAACGATGAGTTCTATCGTGCCAGCGCTTTAGGCGATTCCATCAGCCAGAGCAAACGTGGACTGTTCGATGCCGTGCTGGAACGGGCGGAAAAGTCGCTTGGAAAACCCGGAAGAGTCCTCGATATCGGTTGTGGAGCTGGCGCATTCCTGCTCGTCGCGAGGGAGCGTGGATGGGCGGCGGCGGGTGTCGAGCCGATCGAGGAACTTGTCCTGCGGTGCCGCGAGCAGGGACTGGAAGCCCACACCGGTCATTTGAAAGACCTCCCGAAAGGTGCCGGACTGTTCGATCTGATTACCTGGTGGGATGTGATCATGCTCGTGGAGGATCCCCTCGCCGAGATCAGGTTAGCCGGAAAACGGCTCTCGCCGAATGGGATGCTGTACCTGCGGGTGAGGCAGCACGGAATTGTCAGGCAGGTCCATCGTCTTTGGGAATCGGCGGGGTCCCTGACCAACTGGAAGGATCCGTCCGTTTTTCATCCGTGGAATTTCACTCCCAAATCCATACGTCTGCTCGGCCGCAGGGTGGGGGTGGAGATGAAGGTCGAGGCGGGCCGTCTCTCCTCGGGCGATTCCTACCGCGTCTCTGAAAGCGGGAAGCCGGTAGCCGTTCTCAAGCAGCTCGTCGACACGGTCAGCACGACCATCGGGCGTCTGTCCAACCAGCAGGCGATCCTGTCGCCGACGATGGATGTTTGGGGTCGTCCGTGTGGAGTTGAGTGACAGTTACCTGATTTTGAGAGTCAGGAAAAGTTGAGCGAATAATCACATGAATTAGGTAACTGTCACTCAACTCCGCACCTGCTGCGGATGATCCTGCAATTTCAGGGCTTCATCAAGACGTTCGGCATTGGCGGAGTCATTGTTGGGACCAGCCGTCTCGATGAAAAGGCGGATCTGATGTTTGCGAACGTAGATCATGAAAAACGTGATGAAGCCGAAGAGAATGCCCACCTGGATCAACATCAGCAGTGCGAAGGTTCCCTGGACGTGCGTGAGCATCACCGCCGAGATGCCGAGAAACGTCGTGATTGCCCAGATGACAACGACCGCTGTCACCCGTCCGATGCCCAGCCCGGCGAGGCGATGGTGCAAGTGGTCACGGCCGGTGAAGGAGAGCCATTCTCCCAGCGTGCGGACCTTGCCGGTTCCGAAACGGATGATCGTTGTCAGGGTCATGTCGAAAATGGGCACTCCGAGCAAAATCAGCGGAATGATGATCGCAGCGGTGTCATCCGCCGCCCATTCACCCATGATCGTCGCGGAGGCGAGGATAAAGCCAAGGAACGTTGCGCCGTTGTCCCCGAGAAAAATCCGTGCGTTTGACCTCGGCCGAAAATTATAGGGGAGAAAACCGAGGCAGGCGCCGAGCAGTGCGAGCGCGACGATGCTGAAATAGTATTGTCCCGTCTGCAACGCCACCAACGCGAGGAAGCCGGCGATAATCGCGCTCATGCCCGTGGCGAGGCCGTCCATGCCGTCGAGGAAATTCACCGCGTTGGTGATTCCCACAACCCACAGTGCGGTCAAAAGGTATTCAAGCCAGTCACCCCACCACGTGGCAGGGAGAAAGGTGACATGGACACCGAATGCAAGCAGGATCACAACAGCGCCGAACTGGGCAAGCAGTTTCAGTTTTGCGGGAAGCCCCCAGCGATCGTCAACGACGCCGACGATCCAGATAAAGAGACCCGCGAGGCCGACGCCTTTCATCGGCAGTGAATAGTGGAAGCTGATCAGGAGGCTGATGCCGAACGCGGCGATGACCGCCAGTCCTCCGAGCAGCGGAGTGGGGGCGGCATGGGCCTTTCTCCCGGCGGGGATGTCGAGCGTCCGGGTGAGAAAGGAGATCCGTATCACGACCGGCGTGAGAATGGCCGAGAGCGACCAGGCGAAGAGAAACACAAACAACCATTGCAAACGGGCATTGACCAGCATTTTCCAGACTGGGGGCGTCAGCAGGGTGGCAAGAACAATGACATGAAGAATAATTCCGGTCCAAAGTCCGCGTCCAAGGCGCGGGGTGGTCACGGCTGAATCGGTCATGAACACTTCTCCTTGCCGTAAGACTACTTCAACATCATCCGGGTAGGAACGAACGCCTCAGCGTAACGGCAGAAAACTTCGATTCCCCGTCGAATGGCGGAGGCACGGGCAATATCGGTGATCGGCAGTCCTTCGATATTGGTTCGTGCCACCTGGGAAAAATGGGTCTCCAGCAACTCGATCTTGCGGGTGATGGTTGATTCGATGTTGCAATAGATGCTCGGCGAGAAATGGAGCGTTGTCGGACTCTCATAGAAAAGAAAATTGGGAACCCTGCGCGCGGCGGATTGAGCTGCCGACGCGAGGGCGCGATGATCCTGGTGAGTGTCCTCGGAGTAATGGACGAGAAGAAGGTCCGGATTGCTGGCTTCGACCGCCTTCTCGATGCTTTCGATCAGTTCTACGGTGTGGGGCACCTGGCAGTCGATGAAACTTCCCCAGAACAGTTCCTTGGTGCTCATCCGTTTGGCGGACCGTTCGCCCTCCAGCGCACGAACCTCGGGTTCGCCTCCCCGCTCTCCCTTGGTGGCGATGTAAAGAAAAACCTCGCTTCCCATGTCCGCCATTTTCAACAGGGTGCCCGAGCAGCCGATTTCGATATCGTCGGGGTGAGCTCCGATAGCGAGCACTCGCCGGGGTTGCATCGATTCAACCATGGTATCTCCTACCCGCTGAACGCGTTCTCGATATGTGGTCGCACATAGCGGTCAAAACCACCCGTTCCACAATTTGCAAGCAGATCGATGGCTCCCAGGTTCGGAATGAACGTGCCGTGCAACTGCGGATAATGAATCTCCGGGAAATTCATGAAACGAACGTTGATCCCCGCTCTTTCAAACCGGGCGATGTCCATGTAGCTGCGTCCACCGCTCCCGGCAAGGTACACGTCAGCGCCGAGGCGTTGCCCGATGGCAATGATCCGGTCGTTCGGTTCTTCCGGCAGCGGCTCCAAGTCTCGCATGGTGCGCACGGATGTGGCAATCGCGAAGCGATTAAAAAAAAAGGACGTTGTTTCGATGGTCAATGCGGACAGGCAATCATAGGGGTGGTCGAGCAGTGCAAGGAAGTTCTCCACTTCGTCGCCATGTTCCGCTTTGGCGTAGAAACGGCGAAGTGTTTCCATGTGCTTCCGCTTCCAGTTCTCCTCCATGGAAATCCGAATGTCGCGGATGTTCGCACCGTAGTCTCCTGAAACCGGGACCGTCAGCCAAACGGCGCCATTCGGCCCCTTTACCCTGTTCCGATTCTGCCACTCCCTGCGGACGTACTGAACGCCCTCGAGAAAGACGAAAGCGTCCGAAAGCGCCACTTTGGCGAGGTATCCCGGATAGGGCAGGTAGTGAGGCTGGTGGATGGAATAAATCATCTCTCGTCGTGGTTGAGTTGATGGATCAGGCATGTTCGATACACTTGTCGCCAAGCTAACGGACGCGGGAGGGTCGAGCAACAGTATTTCGGTTTTTATTGTCCACTGTGCCTTTCTGTTGCTCAGGCTGCGGAGACCGCGAGGTACTGTTTTGGATGGTTGAAGGAACGGTGGAGAATGGCAATACCACCGTTTTCCAGGAAGACCTCGACTCCGCCCGCACCACCGCGCAGAATGCCGGTAAAGGGGACACGGACGAGATAGCGCAACATCGGTTCAGGGTAGGAGGCGCCGCCCGACCAGTGGATCTCCGCGCCGGACCGTTTCATCATCCGTGGGATGTGGAAATGACCGCCGATCAGAATCACCCGCCGTCCCCGGGCAAGGAGACGATTCCAAAGGCCTCCGGCCTGAATCATCCAGCGGCGCAATCGTATGGTATTGTGAGTGAAGATAACAACGGGATCGTCCGACTCGATGGTTTCCTGGACAAGACTCAGCATCGTCTGCAGCGTTTGCGTGATCTCCGGGTCGTAGGGGCGCTGGAAGGCTATAGACAGCAGTTCGCTGTCGAGGAACAGAACCGAGACCTCTTCGATACGCAGCCTGCCGAATCCGTGCAGATTGATTTCATTGTGAAACAACGTATTCCTCAGACTCATCAGATCCGGATAACTGTCCGGCTCCGGATCGTAACCGTACCCCAGTTCATGGTTGCCTGTCAGGGCGA
The DNA here is from genome assembly GCA_043801585.1 of bacterium. GTDB lineage: Bacteria > Electryoneota > Electryoneia > Electryoneales > Electryoneaceae > JAZDLX01. Next base: position 12,584 of record JAZDLX010000136.1, read on the forward strand.
AGTAGCGGTTCTCGCCGTAAGTGGCGAGTTCGTCCCGCCAGATCCGCTGGGTGGCGTCCATGCGTTCATCGTGAAGGGCGAGAGGCAACGCCAGGTCGCCGCCGTTGATCAGAAAATCGTACTCGGTCGCGTGACGGCTGAGCCAGGCGCGAGTGATCCGTTGAATCCGCCCCGATTCCATTCGCAGACGATCCTCGAAACGGTCCATTAGTTTTTCACCGCACCAGCCGAAACGGCACCAGAACCTGCGCATTTCAGGACGAATCGGAACACGCGGTCCGATGGAGAGGTGCAGGTCGCTGTAGAAAAGGATGCTTGCTGACATGGCCGTGCCGATGCGAATGGATCCACTCCCCTGAGTAGAATACCCACAGAGTAGAAGAGGAAAAACGGCGAGTCAATTGGGTAGTGAACTGAATTGATCGTGCAGGAGAGTCTCGCCGTGCTTCACGCTGTCTTCCCGGCGCCGCTTGTCAGACGGCATTCACGGGCAGTAGGTTGCCAGCGAATAAGGGGAGGAGGGATGGAGCGGCGCATTCACGTGCTTCATGTCATCACGCGTCTCGATCCGGGCGGGTCCGCCGAAAACACCACGCTCTCGGTGGAGCGGGTGAACCCGGCACGTTTCGACTCGTTCGTCTGGACCGGACCGGGACTTCACGGCGGCGGACCCGCTCCGGTGTACGCCCAACGGTTGCAGGGGCGATACGAAATCCTGAGGTATCTTGTCCGCCCGATCCGCCCGATGAAAGACCTGCTGGCAACCATCGATCTGACTGTTCGTTTGCGAAAGGTTTCCCCGGAAATCCTCCATCTCCACACGGCAAAGGGTGGTGCGCTCGGCAGAGTGGCAGCGCGGCTGGCAGGATACCGCGGGAAAATCATCTACACCCCTCACGGCCATATTTTCAGCGGGTATGGCGGCTCGCTTGCCTGCCGTGTGTTCACCCTCATCGAACAGATTCTCGCACCGGTGTGCGATGCCATCATCGGATTGACCGAGGATGAGGTGCGCCAGTTCCAGGCTCATCATGCGGGACGGCCCGGTCAGTTTGCCGTGATCCCCAGCGGAATCGAGATCGGAGCGTTTGAGGCGGCGGTCTCTTCGAAAGGTGCGACGCGGAAATCCTTCGGTTTCTCGGATAAAACGCCGCTGATCGGTTTCATCGGCCGGTTCGATCCGGTGAAAGGTCCCGACCTGTTCCTCAAGGCGGTTTCACGAATCCGCCGGGAGATTCCCGATCTGCGTGCATTGATGATCGGCGACGGTCAGATGACCACCGAACTGCAAAGGCTGGCCGATCGGCTCCGCCTTGGGGGCACCATCGTCTGGACGGGATGGCGCACGGACATTCCCGAACTGGTGGCGGCTCTCGACCTGCTGCTTGTCACCAGCCGCAATGAGGGGCAGGGGAGGGTTGTCGTCGAAGCTGGTGCGGCGGGCGTGCCCACGGTTGCTCTTGCAAACGGGGGAGTGGGCGAAGTGATTGTCACCGGTGAGACCGGGCTGCTCGCCGAGTCCAACGACCTTGACGCTCTCGCTCAGGCTGCGGTGGAACTGCTGCGCGACCCGAAACGGCGCAAACGGATGGGCTCCGCCGCCCGTCAACGCGCCAGAGATCATTTCAGCGTCGAGGTGATGATCGGGAAGTTGGAAGAGCTCTACACGGTGCTGTCACGTTGATCGCCTGACTATATCGGCAGGGTGGCCCGGGATGTGAACCGCAGGTTCATTTCCCGGACGGGTGGCCCGGGACTTCAGTCCCGGGTTTCATTGTGTTTGAATGCAGTGTGGCCCGGCCAGCTTGATGGCCTGGTTTCTACTAAGGTCATTCGTGTGGCCCGGCTGCCCCGCCAGCCGGGTTTCGCTCACCCTGCTTCCACTTCCTTCACCGCCTGCACAATCCGGTCATGGAAAGCCCCCCCGGAAACCAGCACG
>JAZDLX010000138.1:0-23931 GCA_043801585.1 bacterium
CGAGAAGCATTACAAGGATATGCAGGACCTCGAGTTCACCATCCAGAACGGTCGTCTCTGGATGCTGCAGACCCGTGTGGGCAAGCGCAACGGGCGCGCCGCGCTGGTGATGGCGGTGGACATGGTCGGCGAGAAACTGATTGACAAGAAGACCGCACTGATGCGCGTCAAGCCGAGCCAGCTCGATGAGCTGCTGCACCCGATGCTCAGCCTGATGGCGGAGAAAACCGCGAAGAAACTCGCCAAGGGTCTGCCTGCGGGTCCGGGCGCCGGGGTTGGCAGGATCGTCCTGAACAGCGAGCGTGCCAAGGCCGCGGCGGAGAAGGGCGAAAAGGTGATTCTCGTCCGCGTCGAGACCAGTCCCGAGGATGTGGATGGGATGCGCGCTGCGCAGGGCATTCTCACCAGCCGTGGCGGCATGACCTCACACGCCGCTCTCGTGGCTCGCGGCTGGGGCAAATGCTGTATCGTCGGCTGCGGCGACCTGACCATTGACTACGCGAAGAAGACCGTGACCAGCAAGGACGGCGTCGTGCTCAAAGAGGGCGATCTGATCAGTCTTAACGGTTCCACGGGAACCGTTTACAAGGATGCGTTGCCCGTGGACCCGGCGGATCCGGACAAGGTGCCCGAATACAAGAAGCTGATGTCATGGGCGGACGAGGTGCGCCGCCTCGGAGTGCGAACAAACGCCGACACCCCAAAAGACGCCAAGCAGGCGCGCGCGTTCGGCGCAACCGGCATCGGCCTCTGCCGCACTGAGCATATGTTCTTCGGCGAGGATAGGATCCGTCCAATGCGGACGATGATCCTTTCGAACACCGAGAAAGAGCGCCGCGCGGCACTGGCGAAACTGATTCCCTTCCAGCGCAAGGACTTCTACCAGATCCTCAAGGCAATGCAGGGCTACCCGGTGACCATCCGCCTGCTGGACCCGCCGCTCCATGAGTTCTTGCCGGACAAAAATGACACGAAGGCGGTGCGGGAGGTCGCCAGCGATCTTAAGATCAAACCGGCGGAGTTGATCAAACGCATCGACGAGTTGCACGAGATGAACCCGATGCTCGGACACCGTGGCTGCCGTCTCGGAATTACTCTGCCGGAGATCACCGAGATGCAGGCGCGGGCGATCCTGGAAGCAACAGCACGCCTCGTCAAGGAGCAGGTCAAGGTATTCCCCGAGATCATGGTGCCGCTGGTAGGTAACGTCAAGGAGTTCGAGAACCAGAAGGCGATCATCATGCGGGTTGCCAAAGCGGTGCAGAAGGAGCAGGGCATCAAGCTCTCGTTCAAGGTCGGCACGATGATCGAAGTGCCGCGTGCCGCAGTGACCGCCGGCGAGATCGCCAAGGTGGCGCAGTTCTTCAGCTTCGGCACCAACGACCTGACCCAGATGGGCTGCGGCTTCAGCCGTGACGACAGCGGCAAGTTCCTGCCGCCCTACGTCGAGATGGGCATCTACGAGGACGATCCCTTCCAGTCCATCGACCAGGAGGGTGTCGGCGAGCTGGTGCGCATCGCGGTGCAGAAGGGGAAGAAGGCGAACAAGAGTCTGCACCTTGGCATCTGCGGCGAACACGGCGGCGACCCGGCGTCGATCCACTTCTTCCACAAGGTGGGTCTCGACTACGTGTCGTGCAGCCCGTTCCGTGTGCCGATCGCGCGTCTCGCCGCCGCTCAGGCGAACTTGGGGTAGGTGCGAAAAACAAGGCAGACAAAGATGTTTTGTCGCCTTTATCATCGATTCAACACGGCACCCCGCTTCGGCGGGGTGTTTTATTTCGAAACATTCCGCTCCACCTTGGAGTACGGAAAATTCAGACAGTTTGAATTTCGTCGAGACCGAATATTTAAACTGTCTGAATTTTCTGGCCTGTTCATCGTCTCGTCAATGACATGAAACACTCCCCTCCAGTGCGGAGACCCTCTATATTGGCGAGTTGTTCGTAAAAACCGCTACAAGGGAAGCAGAATGAGACGCTCCGCGACGGCAACGCTTGCCAGTTTGCTGTTCCTGTTGGTCACGACTCTCTCCGTCCATGCCCAAGTGGACGCGGTGGAAAAGAGACCATTTTACACTCTGAACGTTCAACTCGATCCAGTCAGCGGACGGGCGAACGGCACAGTGCTCGTGCAGTATGTGAATCCGACGGATGTCGATCAGTTCAACATCGCCTTTGCTCTTGATGCCGGAAAAACAAGAGGAAAACCCGTCAGCCGCGCCCGAGTCAACCGTCGCAATGCCGAGGTTGTTTACAAGTCGCGCGGGAATGGCGACGCCTATGACGGGTTTGAACTTGTTTCTTCCCGCAGGATGCCTCCCGGTGTGATCAGCCAGCTCGAGATCAACTTCGAAACCCGCAAGGGAGAAGACCGTGACGGCCTGACGTGGTACACCGGCGACTGGTTTCCGCGTGTGCTGGGTGTGGTGGACAGCACGGGGACCCCTCCCAACGGCCACTCGAATCCGGGCCTCGGGGATTACGATGTCACGGTCGAATTCCCTATCGACTGGAGAGCCGCTTTGTCAGGACTTCCACTCCGCGAGGACGGGCGTGCGGAAACCGTCGAGATTTACAACGGCGCGGCGGGGGTGACCAATTACGGCATCGCACTCGCACGAGATCTCCTGGTTCAGGAAACGGAGGTTTTCGGCATCCGTGTCCGTGTTTTCTTCCACAGCGAAGACGCCGAGTGGGGAACGAAACTTCTCGCCGACGCCCGCAATGTGGTTGAATTCTACAAACGGCGGACGGCGTTCAAGCCGCCGTTGGTGCTGAACGTGATCCCGGGCAGTAAAACGCGAAGTGGAGCGGAAGCGGCATTCTCGAATACCATCGTGGTCCACCAAGATGGACCCCGCCCCGGCACCTTCGCGTCCCGGATCGCGGTAACCGGCGCGATTACCGACCTCTACTGGGGATTTGACAACGTTACCGAATCCTTCCGCGAAGAATCACCGCTGGAAGATGCACTCAGCCAATACGGAGTCCTTCGTTATACGCGCAGCGCAGGCATCGGCGCAGAGTGGACCAGCGATCTGCGCGACACCTACTACGCAGGCGTTCTCTATGACCGGATGCGCGGCGAGAGTGAAGGTGTCGGCGGCCAGCTTGCACCCCCTGGCAAACCGTTCAAAAAGCGTGCGGAGGTAGCCCATCAATTCACACTGCTGGGGATGCTTGAACAGCGTGTCGGTGAACGGTCGCTGGAACGGGCGTACGACGAGATGTTCGTCTTCTCCGGCGAGCGAGAGGTTTCGGTGGACCGTCTGCGCAACGTCGTCGCGGTGGTCGCCGAGGATTCTCTCGACGAATTTTTCGACACCTGGTACTCGGGTCCGGGGTGGATGGACGCACGAATTCGTGAAGTGGTCAACCAGGGACAGGATGGAGGCAAAACCGTTTCGACAGTCCGCCTGATTCGCGAAGGAGCGGAGGATTTTCCGGTGCCTGTGCGGATGACATTGCTCGACTCGACAACCGTTGATGCGACGGTTCCGCCCTTCGAATCAGAGGTCCAGCTTCGAACAGTGAGCGGTCCCGCGTTTGTCGAGGTCGATCCGGACAACACGCTCCCGCTTGTCAGCCACGCCTGGACGAGCGGAGCCGCGGTGGCTCAGGTCGCCATGGAACTTGGCGAACAGGGTGACTGGGGGAGAGCGTTACGGATGCTCCAGCGTGCCGGAATGCGCGGAGCGGAGCAATCCTCGGCGGTGCTGGTTGGTCTGGCGCAGGCGCGGATGCACACCGGTGACTATCGTCAGGCGAAGGTGGACATCCTCGAGGCGCTCCAGCAGAACGTGGACGGCGAGAGTCTATTGCTGCTCGGCAAGATCTGTGATCTGCTGGGAGACCGTGGCGCTGCCCAGGACGCCTACCGGCGAGCGCAGCAATTCACAGCTGTCGCCAGCCAGGCGGGACAGTACCTGAAGTCACCCTATTCAATGAAGCCCTGAACCCAGGAAACATCAACGTTGGAAACAAAAACGGGCTATCCACCTCAGTGGATGGCCCGTCTTATTCTGTACGCGGATAAGACACTCACATTGAAAGACCCTGAATGCCGAAGGATCGGCATTCAGGATGACGGCTCCGGGACAGTATGCTCACAAATCAGTCAAGTCAGTATTGTGAGCATACTGTCCCAGGAACCTATCACGCGCCAAATTTCTGGAGGCGGCCGGCGTGTGCGAGGGCGATGGGCAGAAGGTACATCATCGGTATCCGTCCGAGACCGCCGTGTGCCGCCTGTGTTTCGCCGAAGGCGGTGGTATCGTCCGTACGGACGTTGTTCCCGTGGATCAACACCGGCACCGGATGCCAGGAGTGGCTCGCCATCGTCGCGGGTGTCGAATGGTCGCCGGTGACAATCAGTACGTCGGGTTTGGCGTCGAGCAGAGCGGGCAGAGCCACATCCAACTCCTCGATGACTTTGACCTTCTTCTCGAAATCGCCGTCCTCACCTGCTGCGTCCGTCTTCTTGTAATGCACGAAGAAAAAGTCGAAATCATTGCGTAATCTCTTCACCTCGGCAAAACGAACCTTGAGGTCGGGGTCCTTGCTTAAAACCTCCATTCCCACGAGACGGGCGAGCCCACGGTACATCGGGTAATCCGCGAGTGCGGCGGCGCGAAGCCCGAACCGGTCGCTCATTGTCGGCAGGGGGAGTCGTTTGGCAAAACCGCGCAACAGGACTCCATTTGCCTTTTTCTCTCCTACGAGCACGCGGCGCGCTTTGTCGGTGAATTCGTCGACAGCCTTTGCTGTGCGAGCGGCCTCTTCACGCAGAGGTTTGCACTTGAGCGGTGGAATGCCGGTTTTCTGGGAGTCGGTGTCCTCGAGCTGATCGGAGAGGTGCTCGCCACGAATGACCAACAGGAAACGGTGGTCCTTTTCGGGACGGATAAAAATCTCGACGCCCTCGATCTGAATCTCATTCTCAAGTTTTTCGCAGAGCGGAGTAGAGAGTTCGGTTGCGATACGCCCGGCTCGACGGTCGGTCACGTTTCCGGAGCTGTCGAGAGTGCAGAAATTTCCGCGTGCGCAAACGTCGCGATCTTCGAGCGGAAAATCTCCCCCGAGCGCGGAGAGGAGTCCGCGTCCAACGTTGTGCTCGACAGCATCGTATCCGAACAGGCTGAGGTGCGCGGGACCGCTTCCGGGGGTGATTCCCGGGCCGATCGGATCAAGCAGGCCGAGAACTCCGTCCCTCGCGAGTTTGTCCAGGTTGGGTGTCGTCGCAGCTTCCAGCTCGGTGGGGCCGCCCGGATGCTGTGGAAGGCCACCCAATCCGTCGAGGACAAGCAGGACGATTTTATTGTCCGTCGATGTGATCAGGGATTCGGTGATCAGCGCCATCGCTTGCTCCTTCATGATGCGCCAGGGGAAATCAGCAGGGACTTCTCCGGCTGTGTCTTACCTGCTTTTTCCTCGGGCAGGAGGCCGGTTTTTCAACTTGTCGGCGAACAGTTCACCAAGCGTTCCTGGTTTCGGTGCCTCACGCGTATTCTGACGGTGTGCGTGGCAATTGGCGAGGCGCAACGGGAACAGTGTGCACCGCGCATCGAGGCAACGATCCTCAGGGCAAAACCACTCCGGCATCTTTTCTTCCGGACGGAGGTCCGTAGTGACAATTTCGATGATTTCCTGCCAGGACAGGGCGGAGGTGCGTGCGTCGGGGGCCTTTGGAGAGCCGCAAATGAGGAGTTTCAGCGAGGGATGCAGGAACCACCCCTCGACCATCCCGATGCCGTTGGCGTTTTTAGGCGGTTTCGCGCCGTTGCCGTGCCGCTTGATCACTTCCGTTCCACGAAGCCGCACCGCGATCCGTTGCAGATTGAGGATCGGTTTTCCGTCCTTGCGTTGACCCGCCTGCAGGGTGACGTAATTGCTGCGGGGTTCATAGTAGAGGACGGCGCTGGCGCCACGGCGGTATCGTGCAGCTTTGATCGTCAATCCGTTTTTGCTGGCGATGGCGACCATCGAAACGCCGCGCCCGCGGATGACTTTCGCGCTGCGTTCCACTTCATCGATGGCCGAGAACCAGTCCGCTTCACGCTGCATGGCGGCTTTCAATAGCGTCGCAACATCCGCATAGAAAGCATCGTTCTCGCCGCCGTGGATCTTTACAAGTCCGATCAGGGCACGGGGCAGGATCACGCTCCGTTCACCCTCATCATCCGGTTCGGCGTTTTCATGCCCCGCCAGTAACCAGGAGGCGATTTTCAGAAGTTTTTCAAGATCTCGCCGGAGATGCCACCTCTTTTGCCGGGCATAGATATGGGATTCACCTTCCGCAGGCCAACCCATCTCCTCTTTGCGCTGATGGATTCCCTCATCCGAAATCCCTTCGCACAGAAACCGATGGAGAGTCCGGTCAAACAGCCCGGCGACTTCCTGCCGCGGCGCTTCCGTACCAACGCTCGCCTGGGCGATACCTTCCAGAAGACGGGCTGTTCTTTCAACGACTTCCGCGTCATCAAGCTCCTGCCCGTGGAGTCCTTCGATGAGTCCGTGCGGGGCGAGAAGGTGGTGAGCGGCCTCCTTGCTCGACAGTGATTGCCCCCGCGCATCGTGATTCAATGCGTAGGGAAGCAGGAATCGGTATCGTTCATCGTTGGCGACACCGAGTTCCTCGGCGACAATCATCGAGGCACAGGTGTCCCATTTCTCACGGTTATCCTGTCCATCGACGGGGTGGTTGTCATAGCGACCGCCGCCGGTATCGAGGGTGAGGATCCCCTCCTCCTCCAACTGTTCGGATGTCTTTCCGCCGGGGAGCGTATTGGCGGAGGTGAACCGGAGTTCAGCGGTGTCGGCACCGGGATACCGAACGGTTCCGTGAAGTCTCATCAGGTGAATGGAGAGGATCGCGTCAAGGTCCGGATGCGTGTGGGTCAGCAGCACCGAAACGGGCTGCGACGATTTCGTAATGGCAGTCATGGGGCCAAAGCTACATCGGGGGAAAGAGCGATGCAAATATCCTCATTCGGCGTTGAGGCGGGTCCGGGGACGATTCCCGGGATACGGGAGAAAAAAGTGAGTTCGGGTGCGGATGGATTGGACCTGAGGGATGTGAATCGCCTACCTTCGGGGTGATCCTGGCTCTCGGGAGGGAACCATCCCGGTATGTTACGTGAGCGGACAATGTTTGAAGAACCTAACAATTTAACCTATATTTCACATTTGCCTTTAGTTGCGTGCCGTGTCGAAACCACTTTGCAAGGTCATTCATGAGCGAAGCACCAGAGAAAGAGAGTCATTACAGCGAAAATCCCCGGATCAACCACCTGATCGCCGGGCTGGTTGATGAATTAAAGGTGTTTACCGAGGAGCAGGCGACTCACATCAGTGAACTCGTCGCGATTGGAACGGCTCTTTCCGCGGAGCGGGATAACAAGCGCGTCCTCGAGATGATCCTTTCTCAGGCGCGCCGCTTCACCCATGCAGACGGCGGTACCCTGTATCTGGTGACGGATGACCAGCGTGAACTTGCCTTTCACGTGCTTCACAACGAAACACTGAACAGTTTTCAGGGGGGTATCTCCGGAAAAGAAATAACCCTGCCGAACGTCAAACTTTACGGTGAAAACGACGAGCCCAATCATGCAAATGTCTCCGCGCATGTTGCCTTGACTGGCGAGCTCGTGAACATCTCCGATGTGTACGAGGCGGAAGGATTCAATTTCGAGGGGACGAAAAAGTTTGACGCCGGGTTGAAGTACCGCAGCAAATCAATGCTCGTCGTGCCAATGCGTGATCATGAAGGCGAGATCATTGGCGTTCTGCAGCTGATCAACGCGAAGGCGCCAGACGGCGAAACGATTCCTTTTGCTCCCGAACAGGAGGGGATGATTCACGCGCTGGCGAGCCAGGCGGCTGTCGTGCTCACTCAACAGCGGTTGATCAACGACCTGCGCAACCTGTTCGAAAGCTTCATCCAGGCGATCGCAACCGCAATTGACGAGAAATCAAAGTACACCGGCGGTCATATCGCCCGTGTGACTGAACTGACGATGGCCATCGCGGAACGTCTCAACAACTGGAACGAAGGCCCCCTTTCGGATAAATCCTTCACCACCGATGAGTTGGAGGAGCTGCGGATTGCAGCGTGGTTGCACGACACGGGAAAGATCACGACACCCGAATTTGTTGTCGATAAGTCAAATAAGCTGGAAACTGTCTTCGACCGTATTGAGCTGGTCCGCACCCGGTGGAAAGGCATCCGTCTCGAGCGCAGGCTCCGTGCCTTTGAACGCCTGATCGACCAGTTAGGCGATAACATCGATCCACGGATGATCGAGGAGGCAGGTGCGGCAGCCAACAGCGACATTGAAGCGCTCGACGTGGACCTTGCTTTCCTCGAACAGACGAACAAGGGCGGCGAGTTCATGGCCGACGACAAAATCGAACGGCTGAAAGCGATTGCAAACCGCACATGGCAGGAGGGGGGATCGCCGGAGTCATCCCTGTCAGACGACGAGGTGTACAATCTCTCAATTCGCAAGGGGACTCTTACCGACGAAGAGCGGGAGATCATGAACAATCACGTCGTGATGTCGATCAAGATCCTCGAAGAATTGCCCTGGCCGCGCAAAATGTCACACGTTCCGGAGATTGCGGGTGCCCATCACGAGAAACTCGACGGCACCGGATATCCCAACGGGTTGAAGGGCGACGACATCACGTTGCAGGCGCGGATCATGGCGGTCGCCGACGTATTCGAGGCGCTTTCGGCGAAGGACCGGCCGTACAAGTCTCCGATGCCACTTTCGCAGGCGATCAAGATTCTTGGGTTCATGGTGAAAGACCAGCACCTCGATGGAGATGTTGTGGACATCTTCATCAAGAGCGGCCTCATTTTTGATTACGCGGAAAAACATCTCGACCCAAAACAAGTCGACATTACCCGGGAATCCCACGCTGGATCCTGATTTTCGGATGAAGCATAGATGGGAAAGGGGTGCTGACTCACAACAATCCATCCCCGCGTTTGAAGAGGATGCTGTTTTGAGTTTAGATTGCATCCCGCCCGAACAAACAGCATATCCCCGAGACCACGGCGGGGGACACGAAGTGTCTGGATAAGAGGAGGATTCTCCGAATGAAACCTGCGCAGACTTTTGTTCTGGCTGCGATTCTGATGATGCTTGCGGGCACATCTCTAGCTCAGGACTTGGGGTCCGCTATTGTTGCCGGGGAACTCGGAACGGTGCAGCAGATCATTGAAGCGGACGAAAAGGGAAAACTACTGAACAAAAAGGCTCTCGGTGATTGGATGCCGCTCCATCTGGCTGTCATCTTTGACCGCCGCAATATCCTCGAGTACCTGCTATCACGCGGGGCAGACCCAAACGTCGAGGATGGACTTGGCCTGACACCCCTGCTCCATGCGGTCAAGCTTCGCGACATGGACGTTGCGAAGCTGTTGATGACCAATGGTGCGAATCCGCAGGCTGCCACAAAAGCAGGCAACACGGCACTCCATTTTGCGGTGACCGCCAAGTCGACGACCATGATCGATGAGTTCGTCGGGCGAGGCGTCAATATCAACACGCCGAATAAAGCGGGCATTACACCCCTGCACCTCGCCATCCTGTCGGAAAATCTCGAGATGGTCAAGCATCTGATCGGGAAGGGTGCGGATGTCAACGCCACTGACAAGAACGGGACCACTCCCTGCCATGACGCCGCGATCGTGGGCAATCTGCTAATTCTTCAGGAGCTTCTGTCGAAAGGCGCCCTGGTCGCCGCAAAGACCAAGGACAGCGATATCGACAACGGCCGAGAAGCCACCGCGCTCCACCTCGCCGTTCTTTATACTTACCCGGACCTTTTCCCGACACTCCTGCGCTATAAGGGGCTCGCCGGCATCCGGAACAAGTTAGACAACACACCGCTGATGGTTGCGATCATCAACGGTCAAAGGCCGATGGTGGACGCGCTGCTGAACGCCGGTTGCCCGCCGCAGGATTCGACAAACAAGATCCAACCCATGGATCTTGCCCTCGAGCGTCGTGATGTCGAGCTTGCGGGCAAATTGATCGCCAAAGGCGTAAATGTGAACAGGCCAAACAGCAAAGCGATGCCTCCCTTGATGGTCGCCATTCAGAATCAGCAGGTGGAGATGGTGCGTCTGTTGATCGAAAAGGGTGCCACTGTGATGACACCTGCGGATGGAGTGCTTCCTCTCGAAAAAGCGATTGAGATGCAGCACATCGACATGATGCGCATGCTGATCGATGCCGGTGCGGATATTTCAGACCCCGACACCAAAGGCCGTACGCCGCTCTATATCGCTGTGGATAATGACAACGTGGTGATGGCTCGCCTGCTGCTGGATAAAGGGGCGAATGCCCGTTTCATTTCGACCACCTGGAAACTCACCCCGGTTCAGCTCGCCATTGACAAGAAGAACATCCGGATGCTGAACCTTTTGATTGATCGGGGCGCGCTGACCTACACAGAGGGCGATTTCAAGAGCGACCCGATTGCCATGGCGATCGATCGCGGATACCCGTTTCTCGTCACCGTTCTTCGCGCTTCGGACGCCAATGTTTTCCGCAAGGATTCGGATGGCGCAGGTTTCCTCGAGTACGCGATCACCAATTCCAAGGATCAGCGTACGGTCAATGCATTGGTCCGGGCGGGTGTGAGCGTGAGCGAACCGACGGATAAGTACGGTACTCCCCTGCACCTTGCCGCCGACCGCGGCAATGAGGGCGCCGTTCGGACATTGCTTGCACATGGCGCGGATGTGAATGCGCTGGACAAGAACGGCCGTACGCCCCTGGACGTTGCCAAAGGGTCGGTTGACCAGATCATCAGCGTCTTCGGAGGCAGGAAAGGGGAAGAATTGAAGTAGCACCCCAAACTCATTCTTGCAACAACGAGGAAGGCCATCCCGACGGATCGGGATGGCCTTTTGCATGCGCGCTCAGGCGTGCGACCTCACAATGCTCGTACTGGGACTATCCACGGGCACCACCTCCTCTCCGTTTCGTTGACGGAAAGGGACATCAGCATCGTCCCGGCCGGTCGATCCGGCATAAGCGTAACCTATAGCGGCTTTGCAACGTGGTGCAAGAGTGGGTCCTGAATTAGACGAAAATGAAGCGAACAGGCGGGGATCAGGTTCAAGAGTTGAGAAGTTTTGTCAGCGTGTCGGTAAGGTCTTTCATCCGAAAAGGTTTCAACAGATAGGCGGTGAAATCATTCTGTAGATCATCATCTTCAAGAACATATCCACTGACCACGATGAAGGGGGGCATCGCGCCCATCTTGTGCGCCTCGCGAACCATTTCGCGGCCATCCATGTCGGGCATGGAATAGTCTGTCAGCACGAAGTCAAACCGATCAGCGTTTTCCGCAAGGAGACTCAACCCCTGTTTGCCGGAGGACGCGGTCTCGACCGTGTATCCCAGAGCGTTGAGCATCAGAGTTGCCGTTTTCAGCAAAGTCGGGTCGTCGTCAACGATCAGAAGATGCGCAGGTTTATCCGGATCTGGCATATTCAGGCCTTCCCCATGGATCCCTCGCTCACATCGATACGACCAATATATCAGAACCTGCCATGCCGAGCCAATCAGAAGCGGAAATACCGGTTTTTCCTCAAGATGGGGGAGAGCAGGTGCAGCACAGTTGACAGCTTGAGACGGGTTATGCCGCCCCGGCTCCCCATTCTGCAAGCAATCCGGGGAGACCCTGCAACGATGCGACGGTTCCATCGACGAAAGAGTAGGCGGAATCATCCCGCACGTTGTCTCCGCCGGCGATGATACGGACAGTGCGCAATCCGAAACCATTCGCCGGGCGGAGGTCGTTGGCGAGGCTGTCGCCGATCATCACCGCGTTTTCGCGCACGGCGCCGGCGTCCATCAACATCTGTTTAAAAAACCGTGGATCCGGTTTGCTGAGACCGATGTCTTCGCTGAGTGTGACAGAGGTGATAAAACGCAGCAGTCCGAGTTCCTCAAGCAGGCCACGGATATAGGCGCCCTGATTTGCGGCGATGGCGAGTTTATAACTGGAAGCGAGGTCCGCTAACGCATCATGAACACCAGGCAGCATCGGATTCAGCTCTTTCTGCCTTGGTTCCAGCCAGGTTCGGAATTCTCCAAGGACGGCGCGGAAGGTTTTGTCGTCCGGGGCAAACCTCCGCAGGACAGATTGATAGACGCTGGGGATACCCTCCGCGATCAGCCGTTTACGCTCCTCGAGGATGGCGGCATGACTCACGTCCACGCCCCTCGCTACCAAGGCGTCGGTGATGTATCGGTAAAGTTGGTTCAGGAGCGGGGTGTCGTCGAGGAGTACTCCGCCAACATCCATAAACAGCCAGGAGACCGGATGTGATTTTGGAGGAGGGAGGGTACTCATTGCTGCCGGTTATCCCGATTGGAACGTTTTCCGGAACGCCGCCTGCCCGTAATGGGCCAGTCGACCGGAGGGAGATGGGGAAGAGACGGCAGGGATTCGATGAGCCGCACAGTCAGCGTGCGCACATCTGCCACTGGAACCGTCCCGGTAACCCTGGGTCCCCAGGGAGGCGTTTGACGGGAAACCGCTTCAACTGGAGGGATTTCAAGGATCTCCTCGAAGGCTTCGGCGAATTGGTGGATCGGCGGCACCGCAAAGGGCCGTAAAAAACTCTCGAATGATGTTTCGCCTGCCAGTGTGATCTCCACGATTTCCTCGGCAAGTGCGGACGGATCGACCGCAAGCACGGGTTCATCAGGCTGGGGGATGGCAACCGGAACACGGCTGATCCATTGCACGAGAGTCAGAAGCGGCGGGGATGCGGAGGATTGACCGGGACCAACAAGTGCTGGAAGCTGAATAAACGTTGCGTTGTTGTCCCCGGACAATTCATTGCGCAGATCCTCCTCCGCACGGAACAGCTCGGCCCACACTTCATTCTTTTTTCGCAAATCGTCGCCTGAGGTTGCGTGATGGAACAGGACGAACCGGGCGCCGGTCCTGTTCGCAAGATGCGGATAGATTGTCAGTGGAATCCCCTGAGCGGCTTCCCGTATCTGGATTTCCCCACAAGGTTCCGATATTGGCAGCGTCCAGCGGGCACAATGAAACAGGGTCAGGGGTTGAACTGTCGCGCGAAGCAACGAGGCAAACTCCGGTGAACGAACGTCCATCAGGTGAACACGGACGTTGTCGAGATGGTTCGTTTCACGGAGGCGGTGGCGTTTGAGCACCAGGGGCTCGGAACCCGGATCGAAGTTGTCCACGGCGATCACGGATACCCCAGCCGCAGAAAACGTTCTGGTAAGAAGATACCCCAGACCTCCCAACGCCCCGGTGATCATCACAGTTTCAGCAGAGGCCTCCGTCACTCGCGGACCCCCGCGTCACGGACAGCGGCGTCAAGTTCTAGCCACAGCGGCAGGTGTTGTTCAAGAATCTCGGGGGTGATCATATTCGGTCCGTCGGAAGGGCTGGATTCTGGGTCAGGGTGAACCTCGAGGAACAGGCCGTCGACACCGACTGCAACGGCTCCGCGCACGAGCATCGGCACCCATTTGCGGTTTCCGCCCGTTCTACCCCCTTCACCCCCGGGTGACTGTACTGCGTGGGTTCCGTCGAAAATCACAGGCGCGAACCGGCGCATTGTCACCAGCGAGCGCAGATCCACGATGAGATCGCGATAACCGAAGGTGCTGCCGCGTTCGGTCAGGGTTACCGTCACATCCCCCCCAGCCTTGACTTTTTCGACAGCAAAGGCCATGTCCTCAGCGGCAAGAAACTGCCCCTTCTTGACATTCACAGGTTTTCCCGACGCACCGCAGGCTTTCAGCAAATCGGTCTGGCGGCACAGGAAGGCGGGAACCTGGAGCATGTCCACGACTTCGGCGACGACAGAGACCTGGGTTCGTTCATGGACGTCGGTGAGCACCGGAACATCCACCTCCCGGCGAACATCTTCGAGCATCCGCAACCCTTCCTCCAGGCCCGGGCCACGGTGGGAGACACCGGAGGTGCGGTTGGCCTTGTCAAAGGAGGCTTTGAAGATATAAGGCATTTTGTACTGGCTGCAGATTCCCTTGACCCTCTCAGCTATTTCCAGGGCGAGGTCCCGGGTTTGCAGAACGCATGGCCCTGCGATCAACAGCAGGGGACCGCTCGGGTGAAGTTCAATGCCTTGTGTGAGAGGAATGGTCTCGATCATCGTGATCTCCAAAGTACCGGCGAGCAACAGGACAAGCCGTGGGCGTAAGATAGGCTCGCGTGGCGTCAACACCCAACCGACATCGGGTTCATAAGGGGGGGGAACACGGGACAGGTGTTGATGTCCTCAGCGCTTGACCCCCCGAGGCGGGCGTCCCCATCTTGCCCCGGACCCCAAGGGAGAGAATGACGTGAGCCGATCCGCGCCCCAACGAACACATCGGAAGACTGCAAAACGAACGTTTGTCGCTGTACTTCTCCTTTGCGCCGGTGCAGGTGCGGCGCCCGCGCACTCCTTGCCCATTCTTGTCGCTCCCGATCCCGAAACGATGTTGAAAGGTGAACCCGCGTTGGTTCCCGTGGCGCCGGAATCTCTCGGAATTGCCGCCTGGAAAGCCGAATGGGAGGCGGCACGGCAGTCGTTTGACATCACCGCATGGCATGAAGAAAAAGAACAATCGATTCGAAATGCTGTCGCCCGTGAAGATCTCCGTGATGCTCTGCGCTCCCTGCTCGAAGGATACACTACGCGCGGCGAGGCCGTTGCCGCGTTAATGGAAAAAACAGGCAAGGATCCGGAAAGGGTCCGCTCGCTCGCAAGAAATGTTGCCGAACTGGGCTGGCCACTGATCGCGGCGGATCTCTACGGAACGGTGATGGACGGCAGCGAACAGGGGCTTCGCTCAGCGATCGCGAGGGCGAAGCTGCTGGAGGCGTCGGGCGATCACAACCTTGCGATACAGACGCTGGAATCGTCCACCCTCAGGATTTCGCGGAAAGGGAGCGAGTCCGTCAGGGAACTCAGGGAACGGGCCGCCGTCGTTCTGGCTGACCTCTATCTCATCCAGAGTCGGGCAACGGATGCTGCGTCCATCGCGGGCGAAATTCAAGATGAATCCCCGTGGTGGAGTCAGGCGAGGATGATCCTCGTCCGAGCGAGCCGCATGAGTGGTGACAATGACACCGCGCAGCGGAATGCGAAAACATTGGAGCAGGCAACGGATCGCCTCGACCTGCAGTTAGGGGCAGGTTGTGAGGTTTATGGCACCTCTCCCAATGGGTCGCAGCGAAACGAGGAGGCGTGGCGGCTCGTACGGGAAAACGATGGTCTGGATACCCTGCAGGCGTGCGCTCTCCAGGCGTTCAGAGCGCTGAATGCATTGAATTTATTAGATGTGGTTCAGACAATTGCTGTAGCTGCCGGCGATTCGGTGACCTGGGTGCGAGCGCAGAAAGTCATCCAGGGGATTCAGTCGATATTCAACGGTGCATGGACGGAAGCGGTGGATGGACCCATTGCGCGCAGGTCAGTTGCTGAATCACGACGGATAGCACTCCAAAATTCACAACCTGTCACCGAACAGACCGAAAGGTTATCCCTGAGCGAGCGTGAAGCCTCCCTTTTGGATCTCCTTTCGCGTCGGCGTGACCTTCTTAGAACGCTGTTATTGAATGACATGGACACAATTCAACGGAGATGGGGGGCAGGTGGTGATAATAGTGGTCAAAAAGCTGTCAAGGAGTACCTGGATGAACTCACGGAGGCGTTACGCAGTCGTGATCAGCTCCTCACTCTGTTGATAAAGAGCGATCCAGGCTCGGCGACAGCTGCGGAATTAGTACTTTATTCGCCTGAAAAACAGACAGATGACAGCCTCCGTTTTTTAATCACACAACCCGGCACCGATGCTCGGCTGAGATCCGCTTTTCTATTGAAAGAGGTGAACTCGGCGTTGGAAGAGGGGAGCAAGGTCAGCGGTGAATTGGCCGCGAGTGCGTATTGGGACGCTCCGGCAATGCCCACAGCTGCCAAGGCGCTCGAAATCCGTGGACAGTTGGAAAGTTCGAGCATGCATCCTGACGCGAGGGTGGAACGACTCACATGGCTGAAAGCGGCGGATGCGTCGCTTGGCGTTGCACACATGAATTACCTGCTCAAAGCGGGAACCGCAGGTGTGCAGAGCGGGGAGGGCGATGGCCGATGGTCAAGGTCGATCGCCGAAATCCTGCTGAGCGACGAAAAGCTGGCTTGTTACACAGGCGACGCTGCCGTCTGGCGCGATCCCTTCGACCTGTACGCGACATCCCTCCTCGCCGAAACTGATGGAGACCCATCAGCCGCGGTGGATTCCCTTTCAAAGTGGTTGGCTATCAGTCCCGTCACCAATCTCTGCTACGGGGTGGATCTCTATCTGTCTCTGGGAAGGGCGACGATTGCGATGGCAGGGCCAATCGCGGCGGTGGATACGGCCCTTGCCCGTGTGGAGCAGAGTGTTCGTGGCGGGTACGTCCGGGCGAGAGCGGACCGCCTCGCCTACCAGTTGGCGGAACGTCGCGGGAGTTCCGATGTCGAGGCGTGGAATCGGCGGATGGAGGCTGCCCGGCGGGGGTTAACAGCGTTGCAACAGCCCGCCTGGGACGGCACTGTGTGGGGCGAACGTTGGCACGCGCAGGTTACGGAAGAGGCCTACGAGGCGTTGAACCTGGCGACACAGAGCGCACAGGTGTCCCATCAGCAGGAGTGGCGTCAACGGGCTGTGGATGCGGCGACCGCACTGGAGACGGCGGCTCCCGATGATCCGAGAGCTGCGGTCGGTTGGGTGAATGTCGCGGCGTTGTACGAAAACCGGGACACGCCGCTGGACATGCAACAGGCCATTTTCCATTATTTGCACTCAGCGCGCAGGTGGCCGGAGGCGCTGTCGTCACAACTCGCCGCCGATCGCGCTCTTGCCATGGCGGACCGTGTTGTTCGCCTGACTCCAGCGCCCACCCCGGACAGTCTGCTCGTCGAGACGGCTCGTCTTCGAGCGGAAAGGCTGAGCGACCCCGGGCAGATCGCCAGCACCCTTCTGCTGGCGGGGGTTACCCTGCGCAAAGAGGAGCAGTGGCAACCGGCGATAATGCTGTTCGAAGATGTGTTCCGAGGTTATCCCGCGACAGACGCAGCGGAGGAGGCCCTCGAGGGATGGCTGGAGTGCGAACTGGCGTTGGGAAATCTCCGTGCGGTGTCGCAGATGCACGATTCACTGATGGCCGAGGGGGCTTCCGGACGGCGGGCGACGGTGCTTCGTCGAGCCCTGACCCGGGCGGAAACACTGCTCGCGAAACGTCTCAAAGAAGCGGGGTTGGAGGGTGAGGCGGTGACGGCTCTCGAGAGTGCGGGGGGAATCGACGCGGACCCGGAGATCTCGGCCTGGGCGTTGTTCGAAGCGGGGCGCAACGCCGAGGGACGCAACAACCGTGACGAGGCGGAGAACGCTTACCGAACGGTGCTCGACTGGTACCCGGAGCAGGAAGCGGCTCCCTCGGCGGCAGTCAGCATCGCGCGGTTGCACGAGGAGAAGACCAACCGTCGCGGGCACACACCCACCGCGAAGGAGATCCGTGAAGTCGCGGATCTTTACGAAGGGGTCGCGAGGGACTATCCGGAGAGCGATCAGGCTCCGCCTGCGCTTGTCCACGCCGCGGAACTGTACCAAAGTGCCGATGACAAAGAGGGCGAACAGCGGGCTCTGGCGGCGTTGCTGATCCACTATCCGCAGCAGAAAGGGGTGCTTCCGCTGGGTCGCCGGGCTGGGTTGCTCGCCTGGTCGGCAGGTGACCGTTCCGCGGCCCACCAACTTTTCCTGACACTGACCGAACGCGCCCCACTTAGCCGGGAGGCGGTGTCGGCGTTTGTTTTTCTGGGAAATGAAGCGGTGCGCAACGGGAAGATTTCGGATTCCCGCTGGGCGTACACAATGGCCCTGCGATCCCAATCCGACGAAGAGCAGGCGGGCAGACCCGGAGATCCCGCATTTGCCCACCAGGCGATGATCGCCCTGGCGGATCAGGATCTCGTGGCGTTTCAGGCGGTCCACTATGACCGGCCCGGCAGGGATTCCGAAAAACGCCGTTCGGAAAAACTGTCCCTGGGGACAGACCTGGTCAAACGGTACCGTGAAGCAGCCGGATTCATCGATATCGCTTCGGTTCGGTCCCTGCTGGGGATTGCCGCGGTCGAAGTGGGGATGGCGGGCGCCGAACAGTTTAGGGTTTTGCCAAAGGATTTACCCGCCGAAACGTTGGCGGTGAAAACCCAGGAGCAAGCGCTTGCCACCTGGGCTCATCGAAATGCCGCCATTGACGCGTTGAAGTTGGCCCGGAATCACGCCACCGACATTGTCCGGCTCGTCGATTCGCTCAGTATGGCAGCTGTGAGTGATGAGGAAATCGGCATTCGAACGGGACTCCAGGCGGATCGATTGTGCAATGATAAATCCGGCGGCAAGGGGGTTCTCCCCGCTCTGGCGGATTCCGCCGCCCGGGAAATCCTCAAGCAGTATGATCTGGCGATTGCCTCCCAGGAGGAGCTGCTCAACTCTTTCGCCTCTCTTCCGGATCGCGGTGAGACCAAGCTGGAGCGGGACGTTTACCGTCTCGCGCTGATCGATGATCTGCTACGGCCGCGCATCCGGTTTCTTCTCGAACTGAAGATCGCCGCCCGTGGCGCGGCACGGGAGCTGGGCCGTACACCCGGTTTTGCGTCCAACCTGTTTTCGCAAAGCAATCAGTCGCGTGGGGCCGCCGAGATGGCGATCCAGGTGATGGAGGCCGATCTCCCGGCGCGCCTCGAAGAGTACAGGCAGGTGGTTGCGAAGGCTGCCAGCACGGTTGTTGTCGAACCTTTGAATGAACAGGGCGAAAAGATCCTCGACATGCAGCAGCTCGCGGTGGACCTGAGCTGGTTGGATGTGGACATCACCCGCGATCAGCTTTCGGTTGTGGTGTCAGACCCGGACCTTAAACAGACAGCAATTTCGAGGGCGAAGAACGCGATGAAGGCCGCCCTCGAGCATGCCACTGAAATGGACCGTCACGCCCGTCTGAACCGGCAGGATGCGCAGCAGTACCGGGATCAGTATGAGACCCTTCGCAGCGAGGGTCTGCTCACTGCCGTGCGTCTGCATGAAGATCTTGCGGACGGCTGGGATCGGGGTGCGATCCGTGTCCTCGAACCCGCATGGGCAATTGCCGCGGAACTCGGACTGCGTCCTCATCCGGAGGTGGACGCCGTGGCGCGGGAACTCGCGCGCCGCAACCCCGCCGATTATGCCTACACGGTCGGATTAAACGAAACGGTCCGTACCACGATCACAAACGACCGTTGGACGTGGCGGCAGAGCGAGGAGGGGGCGGAGAAGCAGGTTTCGGTGATTCGCAAAGCGCTTCCCTGGTCCTCGTCGGAGAATCTGGAACAGCCGATGTTGATTGCAGCGGATCCAGCCGCCAGGGAAGCCTGGTTCGAGGGCGGTGTGTTGATCGAGGGAACACTCAGCAGTGCAACCCTTGCCATCGTCGCGAGTCGCCGCTACGAGGTGTATCTTAACGGGCGGTTCGCCGCCGAGACGGTGGACGGCCGGGGGGGCGATGGAGCGCCGGAGGAATGGAACGTCACCGACCTCGTCCAGCAGGGTCATAACAGGATACGCGTACGCCTCGTTGGAGAGGGAGCGGAAAACACTCTGGCGGTACGCCTGACCTGGCGAACGGTTGGCGAAATCCGGGACACGATGAAAGCGGTCTTCCCAACCGGGAGGGCATCATCGAAATGAAATTTACCTCTCGGCACAAGGTGACAGTAGACGGGAAACGGTCAACCAGCCCGATGTGGGCGCTGTTGCCGGTTGTCCTCTGCTTTCTGAGTTTTCAGCACGTGTTCGCAGAGGATGAGGCTCCGAAGCTGATCCGCCTGAAAACCGTGGAGGTGGAGGAGGAGGCAACCTCGGATACCCTTTCCGTGGAGGTTACACACGAGGACATTTCCATAACCCTCTTCGGACTCCCGCCCGCACCGGGACCGGGTGCGCTTCTGGAGGATTTCCCTCTTCCCGGAAAGGGAACGGACGACCCTGAAACCGTGCACAAGTTGCTTGACCTTTTGAACACCGAAACCAAGCCTGCCGCCGAACGCGGCAAGGGGGACTGACCATGCTGCAGGAATTCTTTCGCTCCTTCAACCCCACATCGCCCGGCTACCTGTTCATGTGGGCATTGCTGGGAATGTTCATCTGGATGGCGGCGATTGCGCTCGAACGGTTCATCGCGATCTGGGGACGGGCAAATGTCAACGCACCCCGTTTCATGGCGGAAGTTCGGAAAATGGTCCAGGCGGGCGATTATCGTAAAGCGATCAGCCTCTGCCGTGCAGCGGGAAACCGGGCGTTGCCGCGGGTGGTGCTCGCTGCCGTGGAGGAAGCGCAGAAACATGAACTGATCGACTACCGTGCGGTGCAGAACGCCATCGACGAATCGAGCCTCGAGGTGATTCCGGAGCTTCAGCGGCGGACTCCCTACCTGGCGATGATCGGAAATGTGGCGACGTTGACCGGACTGATGGGAACGATTTTCGGTCTGATCATCTCGTTCCGCGCGGCGGGGTCGGCAGGCGCCGGTACGGGCGAGCTGGCACAGGGGATTTCGGTGGCGATGCTGACCACCCTGACGGGTCTTCTTGTGGCGATTCCGGCAATTGTGGCGCATTCGGTGATCACCGCGAAGACCAACCGGATCATCGAACAGATCGACGAACACGCGGTGAAACTGATCAACCTGCTGACCGGTGGAGCCTGACCGATGGCCTACCGTCCGAGCCGCAAGAGAAAGACGACGCAGCCCGGCGTCGAGACGAACATCACCCCGGTGATGAACCTGGTGGTGGTGTTGATTCCCCTGCTGCTCTCCGTGGCTCAATTCGTCAACGTCAGCCTGCTCGATTATCAACCCCCTCCGGCGGAGGACCTTGCCAACGCCGAGCCGGACAGCCGCGATCTCCGGGAACGGCTTGAACTTGTCATCAACGTCGTTCCGAACGGTTTCGAGGTTTCACTGTTCGGTGCGACGAGCGGGCGGAATTTCAAACGCATACCGCTGACATCGAGGGGCGTTCATGACATCGAGACGCTTCGTCTGGAGTTGGTAAGGATTCGCCGTGACATCATTGGGTCGCCGATTGATACCGTGGAGGAGGTCGATCCTGTGACAGGGATGCCCCTGCGCCGTCCGGTCTACCGTTTTCCCGACGCGGAAGTGGTCAATGTCGCTGCGAAAGGCAACACACCGTGGCAACTCGTGGTCAGCGTCATGGATGCTGCGCGGAGCTATACGGATGAGCGGGGAAGCCGTCATCCGCTATTCGCCCTGCCACGTCTCGGTCAGATTCAATAGGACGCGGCGATGGCTTTTGCACCTTCGAAACGGCGGCGATTCACTACCCAAGAAGCGGGACGAGTATCGCTCACCCCGATGATGGACATGATGACCATCATCCTGCTCTTCCTGCTGAAAACCTATTCCGTCGCCGGCGCGCTGCTTTCCCCCGCTATCGGAGATCTGCCCGTTTCCGAATCACGAACCGAACCCCGTCGTACGCTTTCGGTTGTTTTGACTACGGACGGCCTCTTTGAAGAGGCCGAGGTGGGCAGCGATCAGGAATCCGGGATCGGACGGCTGATCGTGTCCACGAAAGAGTTCGACAACGAAGCATCCGTGTCACTGCTCAGTCTTGAATCGTGGCTGGCGGATCGCAGGGAACTCGAACGGTCGCTCGGCAAACAGGTGACCAGCCGTGAGCTGACCGTCCAGGCGGCACGGGGGGTGCCCTACGCTTGGGTGCTGAAATTGATCAATGCCGCGACTCTTTCTGATTATGACGTCTTCGAATTTGTCGTGTTGAAATCTGCCGAGTCCGGAGGTGGACGATGAGCCGCCTCCATGATCCGTTCCCGCGCGAATTCCAGGCGAGGCCGTTCGGCGACCTCGATCGAACACTCCTTTTCCTGCTGATGCTGTTTGCGACGGTTTCGATGCCCACGATCTGGCGGTTGAAGGATCTCCCGATCCGGGTGGTGACACAGCATCAGCGAGAGGAATACCTGCGAATTATCTACCGTGCCCAACCGCCTGCGGGGGAAGCGGCTCCGAGGGCGGGAGAGGGTCTCGTCGAAGAGGAGGGGGTGGTGCCGGGAGTCGAAAAGGCTCCCGGACGCGAGACGGTGCGCCAACGTGAGGAGCGTCGGCGGCGGGAAGCGCTGGCCCGGACGGAACGCAGGCAGACCCGTCTCGCGAAAGCCCGTAGCACGGGAATTTTCACCGCGGCAGGAGCGCAGATGCCATCGTTCTCCAGTTTCAACGCGGGGGCGCTGTCATTGACCGGCGGGAGCCTGGAGGGGCTCGAGGTGGGGAGTGTCTCGGAACTCGTGTCGTCCCCCGATGCGGAGGCGATCGCCGGTTTGAGAGAGAGGGGGTTGCTGAACGCTCCGCCACCGACACCGGATTTGATCGGAAACGAGCTGGAGGATGTGGATCTCGCGCTTTCCGAGGCACAGGTGGTGCTTGATGCGTTGCCGAAAGTACGCGGAAGGGCGTCGGAGCAGGAGGCGCGGAGCGAAGCGGTGTTGCAGCGTGTCATTGGAGTCGAACTCTCCGGCCTTCGCGCCTGTTACCTGGCGCAAAAACGGAAGGACACGGGATTGCTGGGGTCGCTGGATGTGCGAATGGTGGTCCTGCCACCGGGAGATGTCGCCCGTGTCCGATTCCTCAACAGCACCTGGTCGAACCCCGCGCTCGGGCGGCGCGTGGAACGTTGCCTGCTCGAACGGATCGGGCGCTGGCGTTTCGACCCTGCGACAGGGGGCGAAGTGACGCTTGAGTTTCCGTTGGTGTTCAAGTGAAGGGAAAATGTGTCATTGCCAGGGTTCTGACACTTCGGGATCCGCAGCTAACTCCATTATAGCCTTCGAACTTGAAACCCATTGGAGATCACCGCGCCCTCCCGCTGGCGCGTGAGTGCTGGTGATGACACCTTAATTGTCATTGCCAGCTATCACGTCTTTTTGTGATGGCACGGCAATCTCCAAAGTATGCTGGAATTTTAAATCCATTGGAGATCACCGCGCCCTCCCGCTGGTGCGTGAGTGCTGGTGATGACACCTTAATTGTCATTGCCAGCTATCACGTCTTTTTGTGATGGCGTGCAATCTCCAAAGTATGCTGGAATTTTAGATCCATTGGAGATCACCGCGCCCTCCCGCTGGCGCGTGAGTGCTGGTGATGACACCCTTTTGTCATTGCCAGCCATCACGTCTTTTTGTGATGGCGCGGCAATCTCCAATAGGTGTCCGGCAGGGGACTGATGATGTCAAGAACAAAAACTTACTTTGTTTACATCATGGCGAACGAATGGAATACCGTCCTCTATGTCGGCGTGACGAATGACATCCAGCGGAGAATCAACGAGCATAAATGTGGTGAAGGTAGCGTGTTCACAAGAAAATACAAGGTGAACAAACTGGTCTATGCTGAGGAGTTTCGGAACATCGATGAAGCGATCAGGGCTGAAAAGTCTTTGAAAAGAGGAACAAGGGCGAGAAAGATTAAATTCATCGAATCTGTGAATCCCCAGTGGAAGGATCTGGCCAATTCCTGGTAAACTGCAAGATACGAAAATCAATTGGAGATCACCGCGCCCTCCCGCTGGCGCGTGAGTGCTGGTGATGACACCCTTTTGTCATTGCCAGCCATCACGTCTTTTTGTGATGGCGCGGCAATCTCCAAAGTCTGCTGGAATTTTAAATCCATTGGAGATCACCGCGCCCTCCCGCTGGCGCGTGAGTGCTGGTGATGACACCTTAATTGTCATTGCCAGCCATCACGTCTTTTTGTGATGGCACGACAATCTCCAAAGTATGCTGGAATTTTAAATCCA
>JAZDLX010000184.1:0-81682 GCA_043801585.1 bacterium
ATAGAATTCATCCCAATCATGATCCGCGCCTCGAAGCAGTCTTCGCCAGTTTATAAATCCGGCATCTCGCAGCATTGTTTCCACTTCACTCTCGAAGTAACGTCGATGAACCGGGACATACCAGAAATCACAACGGTGGAAGATTCGACCGGAGCGGTAACCCATGACACTCATCGCCATCTGAGAGTATGCCTGGGGCACCGTATCGCGAAGAAGCCCGCGGCAAAGATCGACGATGTCCCAGAAGAGTGATTCCTTTCCACCATACAGGTACAACCACACCTGTCCGCCCGGTTTCAACACCCGATAGATCTCTTCCAACCCCTTTTCAGTACTCTCGGTGTGATGCAGGACGCCATTGGAAAAAACGAAGTCAAAACTCTCATCCGGGAATGGCAGATCGAGGACGGATGATTGGCGAAACTCAATCGAATTCCCTGCACCATTGATCCTTGTTTTACCCAGTTCAATCGCCTCGGGGCTGATATCGACACCCGCCACTTTGGGTATCCCCAGCGCGTGCAGGGCATGAGTGTAGCGGCCACCGCCGCATCCATCGTCAAGGGCATGTTCGATACCTTCAA
This sequence comes from bacterium, assembly GCA_043801585.1. GTDB lineage: Bacteria > Electryoneota > Electryoneia > Electryoneales > Electryoneaceae > JAZDLX01. The sequence continues at coordinate 585 of JAZDLX010000184.1, forward strand.
TTGATATTTCATTGCGGTTAAAACGATCCCGCAGAATTTTCAATGTCTCATCACTGTATTCGTCAGGGGTAAAATCCTTCCACAGATCTGAATAAACCTTCCCGGTTTTCAGCGCAAAATCTTCAATTGCTTCTCTGTTCCACACATCCGAAGTCACACTTTCCGAATGCATCGAACTGTCCATGATCTTCGCTAACGCTTCCAGATCAGTAAGGCGAGTGTTCAGCATTTCAAGCCACGTGGCCGGATAGTTGAGGTCACGTAGATCATCGAGAAAGTCGAAGAGACTTGCTGCACTCATGACTCGCCAGAGCGGCAAACCGGGCGCATTTGACAGAAAGTCAGAGAAGCGGTCCAACCAAGTCTGTCTCCGTACTTTCCAATCCTCATGAACGTTTGAACGTGTCTTTTCCGCGGAAGCCATCGCTATTCCTTTCCTTGCCGTGTTTTATTCTTCAGTCCGCACCGCAAGCACATGACGTTCGTCCGCAAAGCGAAGCCGGTCAACGAGTACTTGGAGTGGATCCATCAATTGCTGAAGTTTCTCGCTAATTATTCTCAATCGACCCTCTTCCATCTTGTCGATCAGGGAATAGCGAAGGTGTTCGATAAAAGCAATCGAATCCGCGCCAAATACCCACTCGCCTACAGCCCGGCAACCAGCAATCCGCAACGCATACCCCACGGATGAATCCGTGTACAGTTGTGTATGAACGGCGCCGTCAAGCATCCGGGCATGAACTCCCTCAAAGACATTGTCGAGAAGCGCTGAAAGGCCAAAAGCCGGGACGGAGAAAAGCAGCAAAGTGCCCGGTGCCGTCTTGGCAAAGGCTCGGAAAAACTCACCGGCGTTTTCGATATGTTCCATCACAAAAAACGCCGTATAGATATCCGCGGGATGTTCAGACAGCACAAGGTGCGGGGAACGATCCCAGTGGAGAACCGGATTGCCGACAAGCTTCGCATTCGCTCTCTCGACGAGTTCCGATTCCGCCTCCAGACCCATGATTGTTTCCGCACCCTGCTCCTGAAGTGCGGAGAGGAAGTACCCCGCACCGCATCCGATTTCGACCCAGCGGAGCCCCAGCATCTCGTCGCGCGTCTTCCCCATTTCACCGGCGAGACCTAACGCCCATTCCAACTTGGGAGCGTAGATGCGGTCGCGCCGCGACCTGAATTCGTTTTCATCGAGAGGCGGATAGACGCTGTCGAAGGTGATCCCGCCCTCGTTGCTAGTCGGATATCCCGGAGGGGGCAGCAGGCGTGTCTGCAAGTGTTCGCATCGAGGGCAGAAAACGTATTCGAGTCCACGGTGGTTCATTCGCTCTCCGGAGGTCAGGGAACCGCCGCAGAGGATGCAGACCTCCCGCATCGGACGTCCCGCCAGGCTCGCGACAAGCCCCCACTGACGTTCAAGCTGTTCGTTCGAACTCCGGCGATACGCCTGGATTTCAGGCGTGATGTGCGCCGACGGTTTCGAATAAGTCGTCTGCATCACTCCTCATCCTCTCCAGCAGCTTCTCTGTGGGAACCTCGACATCCCCTCCGTCACGAACGATGCCTCGCATGCGCTGATAGTCGCTCTCGGTGTCAACCGTGAAGACACCCTCCACCAAGCTCAAGGCTTCTGGGGGCTCGATGGTGACGACTCGAAACAGGTCCGGATGTTTGTAGAAATGGAGGGTGACGTGCTCCCTGTCTTCTTCGTCGAGCAGGCCCCGTTTTGCACGGTTGCGCAATTTTTCCACGGAGAAGATTTCCACATCCAATCCGACCGGGTAGTGCCCCTTCGTCGTTAACAGATCGAAAGGCGACAAGCCATTTCCCCACTCGATGACGTCATCGACAATTTTCGCGTCCACCAACGGGCAGTCGCCGGTCACTCGCGCGACGTACTCGGCACCGGCCCAATCCGCCGCGTCCAGATAGCGGCCCGTCACATCCCGCTCACTGCCGCGATAAACCGGAACCCCGATTCGTTCCGCAAGGGAAACCAGGGAATCATCCTCCGGCTTCTCCGTCGTCGCCAGCACCTCCTTATCCGCGAGGTGACTCCGCTGAAGCCTGAGCAGGAGGAACTCGAGCATCGGCAAATCTCCGAGCGGCCTCATCACCTTTCCCGGCAAACGGGACGAGCCCATGCGGGCCGCGACGATCACGGTGACATTCACGCGATGATTCCTCTTGCAAGATCCTGTTTCCTGACAAGGTCCTGTTCGACTGCGTAAAGCGTTCTCGCGATCTGCAGGTCCCGCTCGGTGCGGATGAAATAGGTCTCCTGCTCTGGAGCCACAAAATTCACGACCGAAGCACCTATTAGGCTTCCCCGGTTAAGGATATGGTTGCGTGTCGCCAGCGTCGTAAAAGTCTCGATGTAGACCGCATTGAAATCGGAATTGAGTGCAGAGGGCGGGTTGACAGCACGCATTCCTGTCGCGGTCCTCATGAACACTGTCTGCTTCACCTCGCGCACCGCAATGGCTGTATCGGACTGATTCAGAATCAGGGTCGCCACCGCCTCCTCGAGAGTCTGAGTGGTTTTGAACGGGGCCTGGACGTAGTTCAGCAGGGAAATGCCGCGCCGTTCCGGGTCCAGCCGGTTTGCGATATTGCTCAGCGTATCGGCTATCGAACGGGAGCGCACGGTCTCTTCCGTTGTCCTTCTGTGGAAGACCAGCCGCGGATCGCCGAATTTGTTCATGGTATCGATCACATCCTCATTGTCGGAAGCGACGATGATGTGGTCGAACAGTGATGAACGGATGTTCTTCCGTATTGCCAGATCGAGCAGCGATACTCCATTGATCTGCGAATTCCAGAGGTCGTTGTGGAAATCGTAGAGGCGGCGGCAGGGGATGACCGCAATGATCGGCCGGTAGTTATCGACCACGTTTGCGATGGACTGAGTCTTGATATACCGCCTCGCATCGTAGATGCGGTAGGTCGTCTCCGTCAGGTTGTTCCCATGACGGCGGTAGTAGAAGAGCGGCAGATTGACATTCGAGCAGCGGTGCTGCCGGCACATTTTCAGCCAGAGATCCAGACCGTCCTGTGCGTCCACATCTATCCGGTATCCTCCAGCTTCCCTCAACAGCTCGGTGCGGATCATCGTACACGCACCGTTCGCCGGCACATCCAGCATATGATTGTTCTCGTACAACCGTTCGCGGCGCTCAAGGGAGAGCACATTCCCCTGTTCATCGACAAGGAAGAAATCCGGAAACACCAGCGCTGAATCGGGATGGCGATCGAGGAAACTTTTCATCACCATCAACGCGTTTTCATCGAGATAATCGTCCCCGTCGAGCCGGACGAAGTATTTTCCCCGTGACTCGATAAGGGCGAGATTTGCCACCCCGAGCAGGCCAATGCTGTTCGTATGGAACAACCGAATACGGGGATCACCCTGGTACAACGCCATGATTTCTCGGGTGTTATCGCTGCTGTTGTCGTCAATCAGCAGCAATTCCCAATCGCTTTCGGTCTGGCGCAGCACACTCTCGATCGCTTGTTCGAGGAACTTGCCGTAGTTGTGCGAGGGGATGTAGACCGTGATCGCAGGCTCATGCATATGCCACCTCTCCGAGGCAAACAGATATTTCGTCCCTCCACGTGCACAGGGTTTTCAGTTGATCCGGATCGACGCTGCCCAGGTGATCCGGACCGAACATCTCATGGTCGAGGGTGAAGTGTTTTTCGATGATCCTCGCGCCGCGAGCCATCGCCGCAAAGCTGGCTGTCAATCCCACCGTGTGATCGCTGAATCCGGTGTAGCGGTTGAAATCGATCTCCGCCAGACGAACCTCCTCCAGCGGAGTCGGATATTTCGAGACGCAGTAGAGGAAATCGACCGAACCGGCCGTATCGATCGCCGGGAATTCCTCCTCAGACCAATGTCCGAGCGAAACGATCAGCGGTTTGGCGGTATCGATGAGAGCTTCGATCAGGGGCTTGTCGTGAATGGAACGCGACGCCATCTTGTAGCGCCGGACCCCGCACTCCTCCAGCCATGCCACCCGTTCCGGATCGAACGCCGAGGCCATGAATTCGATCCCCACCTCATCGCATTCACGCGCGAGCAGTTCCACCTGCCGGCGACTCAGCTCCGTGCTCAGGTTGTATTCGTACCAGGGATTGTTCTCCTTCGAGAACACCGCCCGAGCATCGAAAACCTGGAACTTGGCGACATCCGCACCGGCCTCCTTCACCCGGCGGATCATCTCCTTCGCCAGATTCATATCGCCGTTGTGGTTCTGGCCGATTTCAGCAATGATCTCAATCACGCGGCGACCTCCTCGTGCATCTCGAGCCAGCGATTCAGTTGGATGAAACAGAACAGCGTGTGCCCGGTGAGACGCCGGGAATCCTCAAGCAATTCCCTGGCGTTCCAGGCCGCGTTCGGGTGCATCAATCCGTAGCGAGCCAGTGCCGATGAAGGGGAGAACGTCTCCTTCAGCATATCCGCCCACCTCCCCTTCAACCAATGATCGATGGGAACGTTAAAACCGTGCTTGGGCCGTTCGACGACCTCTCGTGGAAGGATGTCGGCGAATGCTTTCCGGAGAACCCATTTCAGCGTGTCGCCCCGGATCATCTGGTCAAAACTCAACTTGTCCGCCAACGCCTGGACAGCCGGTGCGGCAAACGGGACGCGCCCCTCCACCGATTCAGCCATGGCGAGACGGTCGACTTTTCGAAGCATCTCGTTCGGGAAATAGAACCGCCGGTCGTGACGGATGTAGTCAATGGGATTCCAGTCATGCCCGTTCCTGAATGATGCGAAATGGCGCACCGAATCCGGAATCGTGCTCGACATGTCTGGATGAAAAAGCAGCCGTTTATCCGCTTCGGAGGCGTAGTAGTGCCATGCCCAGGCCCGGCGGGGATGGGGTTGTGAGGAAATATCCTTAAGCAACTGTTCGGTATTTACGCTGGTGTACTGGAAAGAGACCGGCTCCTGTCCGTTCGCTCCGCGGGTAACCTCCGAGCCGATTCTGCCGAGCTGTGGATACCAGGAATACCCGCCGAACGCTTCATCCGCTCCATCGCCGGAGAGCAGCACCTTGATCCCCGCTTCACGCGCCGCATGTGCCACCGCCAGAATGCCCAACCCGGATGAAACGCCAAACGGTTGATCGCCGTAGTAGGTGAAATCATCGAGGAGATCGCGAAAGTCCTCCGCCGTCACCCGGATCGTGTGATGATCCGTTCCGAGTACTTTCGCGTATTTCTCGACGTAGGGCGCTTCGTCCGCGTGCCCATGGAAGGGGTCGGAAACATCTTCAAAACCGATGGTGAAGGTGCTTAGGCGGTCAAGTTTGCGGGCCGCCAGAGTCGCAATGATCGAACTGTCCAGCCCGCTTGAGAGGAAACAGCCAACCGGAACGTCCGAGAGCAGCCTGCTCTCCACCGCCTCTTCGACTGTCGCTCGTGTGATCGCCAGAATGTCGGCATCGTCGGATGAATGGAGCTCAGGTCCGAACCGATTCGGAATCTCTTCGATATGGTGTTTGCCATCCTCATGAACGAGCAGGTGTCCCGGCGGCAGCGCGAGGATCTCCTCGTACACCGTTTCAGGCTCCGGCACCCAGAGAAAAGTCGGATAATCCCAAAGCGCTCGCAGATTGAGGTGAAGCTGGAGGCCGGGGTAATGCCGCAAGGCGTGCAACTCCGAGGCAAAGGCAATTTCACCGGGTTTGGGAATCGCGTAGTAAAGCGGTTTCTCGCCGGGGATGTCACGCGCCAGCATCAAGCGGCGCCGTTTTGCATCCCACAATGCAACCGCGTACATCCCGTCCAAACGCTCAAACAAACGGATTCCCAACCTGTCGTAAAGATGACAGATCACCTCTCCGTCAGAACGTGAGTGAAACCTTACGCCCGACGCTTCCAGTTCCTTCCGCAACTCGGGGGAATTGTAAATCTCGCCGTTGTAGAGGAGCTGAACCGAACCGTCCGTGTTGCTCAGAGGCTGATCCCCGCCCGAGACATCGTTGATGCTCAGGCGTCGCATCCCGGCTCGATAGTCCCCATCGACGATAAATCCACTGGAGTCCGGGCCGCGATGGCGGAGTTGATCCACCATCCCGTGCAGGACATCCTCGGACCAATCACGGTGAGAGATAAATCCAGCGATTCCACACATAAAACGGCTGCGCCTCGTTTGCTTCAGGGACGATGCACCCTCATTCTTGCAAACGATAGGCCATTTTACGTGCGATGAGGCGGGGTAGAAAAACACTTGAAAAGTGCTATATGAAGGATGATAGATAAACTTCAAGAACTTCATGGTTCATAGATCTATAAAACAGAATAAAAAAACATAATTATTCATTTTAGTGGTTGTAATCATTCGCATGATAGCTTCATCCAGTTTCGAAGCTGATTCGCTTGGTCCCCTCTTCCTCCGCTTCAAGGCAATATTTGCCGCGAGTCCATTGGTGTTTTACGACACTGGAATCGGTCTGCCACTCTCGATGTAGTATTCCCTGAACCAGGCCAACGTGCGGTGAATGCCCTCCTCCACTTGAACCTGCGGCTGGTATCCCGTAAGCGCCTTCAGGGAATCGATGTTCGCATGGGTGGAACGCACGTCTCCCGGCTGCATCGGGAGCAGATTCACCTGCGCCTTCTTCCCAAGTTCCTCTTCGATCAACTCGAGGAAACGCTGGAGACGGACAGCGCGTCCAGCGCCGATATTCAGCACTCTGAACGGCGCCGAACTGGTGGCCGGGCTCGGATCATCGGAGTTCCAGGATTCATTTACGGAGGGTTCCAGTGGAATCAGGCGGACGATCCCCTCGACAATGTCGTCCACATAGGTCCAGTCCCGTTCCATATCACCGTGGTTGTACAGATCGATGGATTCTCCCAAGTGGATTGCCCTGGCAAATCGCCACAACGCCATGTCTGGCCGTCCCCAGGGCCCATAAACGCTGAAAAAACGCAATCCCGTACACGGAACTCCAAACATCGAGGCATAGCTGTGAGCCATCACCTCATTCGCCTTTTTCGACGCCCCGTACAGTGATACCGGATGATCGACCGGTTGATCGACGGAGAAGGGCTGGTGGGTGTTCAGGCCATACACTGAGGAGGAAGAGGCGAAGATCAGGTGTTTGATCTTCATCTCCCGGCACATTTCGAGGATGTGAAAGAATCCGATCAGGTTGGAATCGATGTAGACCCGCGGTTTCTCAAGCGAATAACGCACACCCGCCTGAGCCGCCAGGTGAATCACAGCGTCAAAGGGACCCCGGTCAACCAGACTCCGAACCGCTCCCTCATCCGCGAGGTCACCTTTCACGAACTGGAAACCAGCCTGGGTTTCCAGTCTTTCAAGCCGGGCCTGTTTCAACCGTACGTCATAGTAATCGTTCACGTTGTCGAGGGATACAACCTCATGCCCCTCTCGCAAAAGACGGTCGGACAGATGATACCCGATGAAACCCGCTGATCCAGTGACAAGAAGCCGCACACTTCCTCCAGCCGTTTTCCACCCCGTTCGACATGATGGTTGAAAATAGTGAGCGGGTTCCCTCGGACAAAATCACAGTTTCCCTCCGGACAACTCTTCATCACAACCCTCCACACGCTTTTACGATGGCTCATCTCCTGAGAAGTCCGGGAAATCCTTGTGCTTACCGGGCAATAATCACCCGATTCAGACACCGTGAGCGAGTGCTCCACTACTTGTTATTTCTAACGTTACGTCATGGCACTGACCTTGCAAGGAGTTCCGCATTCAATCTGTCCGACTGATACATAATAGCAGGGACCACGGAAGCGGAGACACGATGCGGTCCGAAACAATCCTGGATCGGGTGAATAGGAATGCAGTGAAGGATACGGGAGAACCGTTTCTCACGCTCGTTGACGCGGATGAACAGGAAATCTCTTTTGCCTATTCTGAAGTGGTCGCCGAGGCGCAGGTCTGGGAAAAACGGATGATCGACGCCGGAGGGAAACCCGGTGACGTGAGCATCAAGGGTAACCGTGAAGCGTTCACTCAATTCGCCGTTGAGCACTCAATGGAAGGGGGTCGAGCACGTTATCAACGGGATCAATGCAAAACCCTCGCTGATCGTGCGCTATGTGGACATGAATCGTCAACCGTTCAATACGTTGAAGGAAATTCCACTTCTGCTCGGTCTCGACGTCAGCGATGGAACAATCCAAAAGGCGATCGAAACCTTCTCGTTCAAGACACTTGCCAGCGGAAAGCAGAGTGGGAATAAAGCCTTCTTCCGGAAGGGCATCGTGGGTGACTGGATGAATCACATGGACGAAAAAACCCATCACTTGATTTTGGCCCAAACACGACCGGTGATCGAATCCCTGGGCTTGCTGCCGGAGGCGGTATCAGCCTGAGACATGTGTCCCAGGCAAGGTTCAGAAGGCAAAGAGGAATTGCAATGCGAGGATTTGGACAGGGCCGGGAGTGTCGCTGCCCGCGTAGAACGAGCCCTGATAGTCCAGACGGATGAATCCTTCGCGGATGACACTGTAGCCAAGCGCCGCTTCGAGACGGTTGGCGTCCCATCCCCATGTTTCCTTTTCGCCCGTGTCAGGATTCATGATCTTGCTGTACTGCAAATGGTCATATCGTCCGGCGAGATACGACTTCGCATTGATTTTGTAGCGAGCCTCGAGACAGCCTGTCAACAGATAGACGGAATCCTCGTTGAGGAAGGGCGTCTGCTATTGCTCCCACGCAAGCCCGGAGAAGAACTGCCAGTACGAAAAGGAGTATTCCAGGTAGCCGCCGTAGACGGTTGCCAGGTACGATTCAGATGCTTCGGGGTATGAACTTTTGGGATTCGACGCAATCTCTCGCGGCGCCGGACTGACCGAAGTGGAACGCTTGTTGTAGATATCATTACTTTCGGTTACTTCCGTTGGGTAAATCCAGGCTCCTGCCGCCGTTGACCCACCAAATCGCAGTCCTGGCATTGGCTTCAGGCCGACGGTCACGATTCCCTGATAGCTATCGTTCGCGGCAGCTTTTGGATTGGAAAGTGTTCCCTGGGTAAGAGCGATAGCTGATTCCAACCAACCTCGATCAAAGTGAAGAGAAAAGCCGGTATCCCAGCAGGCGTCATACGCGGGCGGAAGAGTGCGGGCGCCGTCTGCCTTGCGCTGCAGGAGGACGTCATTGTCAACGCGACCATCGATTGGCATCGGCGTTTTCCAGTGCCAAAGCATCGGAACACCGATCAGTGGACTCTGGTTGAAATAAGTGCTGCGCCAGCCGCTCTGCCATCTTGACCAACTCGTCGATGAGGCGAGAGACAGGCCATTGGCGAAAACGAGAGACACGATAAGCGCAAAACCAATCACACCGAGACCGACGATGAAAAGCGCTCTTTGCAGTCTGCTGAGCAACTCTTCCCGCTGGCGTGTGGATTGAAATATCAAGCCTGTTGCCAACGGCGAATTGGTGGCGTCGTTCAACCGAAACACTGATCCGGCATAGGGTTCGCCGTTAAAGTGGAACTCGATAAAGGAACCTGCCGGAGAGATGTTGTCTGGACCGCGTCCAAGCCAGGGAACCCGTGGAAGGTCATTTAGCGTCCAGCCAAGAGTTGGCCTCGAGATAGATGACCGCAAGGATTTCATCCCTAATTGGTTCTATTGACTCCGTTTCCTCGAGGTTTCGGGATCGTGCCCAGGGGCTTGCCGCCTCCTGTTGACTTCTGGGCGCTTGAAGGATCTCGACGTGTCCCTGGATATCCCCGGAAAACGCCGCAGTTAATTCAAGAATATTAAACACATAACAACGATAAAACCGACAATCGTCCGCAGGCATGGTTGGCATCGGATCATAATTGCTCCAGAAGGGATCTTCGGAAGCCGTCATCTCCTACCCCCTCTTGAACACGGAAACGGGGTAACAGAAGTTTGGAATTTCCAAGATGATTCCAATGTCCTGATCAACGCAAACCGGATACGTTAGATGTGAAGGTTGCGATTAGATGTGAAGGTTGATAGAGGAGCACAGAAGCGGATAGAATTATCAGCATTTCGTTCCAACTCCTGCGAACAGCCCATCTTCCTTTGTAATCTCAGGTAGACTCCTAAACCTACAAGATCTTTTTACCAATGCAGGAGGAAAAAAGTGAGTACCCAGCCAAAACGCGTGGGCATTCTCGTGGGTGGTGGTCCTGCCCCCGGGATCAACAGCGTCATCGGCGCCGCAACGATCCGCTGTATCGTAAACGGCGCTGAAGTCATAGGAATTTATGATGGTTTCAAATGGCTCATGCAGGGTGACATTGATCACATCAAAGAGTTGACAATCGATCGAGTCAGCCGAATCCACTTTCGCGGCGGCAGTTATATCGGTGTCTCGAGATCCAATCCTACCAAGGATCCCCGGGATCTCGAGAACACAGTCACCAGTCTGCTGCGCCTGAATATCGACAAGTTGATTACCATCGGCGGCGACGATACCGCCTATTCCGCAATGAAGCTTGAGAAGATAGCGGACGGACGTATTCGCGTCGTTCACGTCCCCAAGACCATCGACAATGACCTGGATCTGCCCCACGGAATCTGCACGTTCGGATTCCAGACAGCTCGGCACCTCGGTGTCGATATTGTAAAAAACCTGATGGTGGACGCCAATACAACCAGCCGCTGGTTTTTCGTGATCACAATGGGCAGAAAAGCCGGACACCTTGCCCTGGGTATCGGCAAAGCCGCCGGAGCGACTCTCACTCTGATCCCCGAGGAATTCCACGACAAGAACAAGCTGACGATGAAGAAGCTGACGGATATCCTGGTCGGCGCCATCCTGAAACGCCTCTCCTACGGTCGGAGCGACGGTGTCGCTGTGTTGGCCGAAGGTCTCGTCGAGCACCTCTCCCCCGCAGATCTGAAAGCATTAGTGAACGTCGAACGGGATGCTCATGACAACATTCGAATTGCGGAAATCAGCTTCGGGGAAATCCTCAAGAGTGCGGTGCAGCACAGGTTGGCGGAATTTGGAATCAAGACCACGATTATTGCAAAGAACATCGGTTATGAACTTCGTTGCGCGGACCCGATCCCGTTCGACATGGAGTACACACGGGACCTCGGATTTGCTGCGGCTCAATTCCTGATGGAGGGTGGCAACGGCGCGATGGTTTCGATTCAGGACGGCCGTTTCGTCCCGATGTATTTCCATGATATTGTCGATCAGAAAACGGGACGCACCCGCATCCGCATGGTGGACCCGAAATCGGAATCCTACCTGATCGGCCGCCGCTACATGATCCGATTGAATCAGGAAGATTTTGAGGATCCGCATGAACTCGCCAAGTACGCGGCAACCTCCCATGTCTCACCGGAAGAGTTCCGCAAGCAGTTCTACTACCTGATCGCCGAAGACAGCAAATTCATCCGTACCACAATCAGCGGATGGGCGAAACGAGGATTGCACGGGAAAAACCACAAGGAAGAATCAACCGCAGCAGCAGGCTCAGCCCGTCCCGGAACGAGAACGTCCGGGAAAAAAGCATCTCCGGCGATAAAGAAGTCAAAAAACGCAGCAGGTGGCAGTAAAAGAGAGGGTCAGCATTAGAAACAGGGGGTCATCCTGAATGCCGAAGGGTCGGCATGAAGGTTTTCTGAGTTCAGTTTAAACTCTGTAAACTCTGGGACAGTATGCTCACCTTGCCGTAAATCGGCAATGTGAGCATACTGTCCCTCGACTCTCACAAGCCTTTTTCACAATCCGCCATAAAGCCAGAATGTCACCTTGTTCCAGTCCTCATTCACCTGCGCTGTCAGAACTTCAACACGTTGTACGTGCAGGTTTTGTACTCTTTGATCTCATAGAACTGAGAATATCCGCGGAGGGATTCTGTGGAACCGAGCAGCAGGAAGCCATCCGTTTTCAGAATCCTGGCGGTTTTCTCGAACAGTCCTACCTTGAATTCATCGCGGAAATAGATGGCAACGTTTCGCATCATCACCAGGTCAAAGGGACCGCCGATGCCGTAGAAGGAATCCTGCAGATTGAATTTTCGGAAGGAGACGAACGCCTTGATCTCGTTTGAAATCTCCCACATCCGGCCATGCACCAAGAAATGCTTCAATTGAAGATCATGGGGCAATCCGCGACCCACGGAAAACACGTCGTACGTGCCCGAAATCGCCTGAAACAGCACAGCCTGCGAAATATCCGTACCGAGAACGTGGAACTGATCCGGATTGATCCTGATGCCGTTTTGTGCGGCCGCTTCCAGCACCAGAATCACAAAGCCGTAGGCTTCCTGACCGGTGGACGAAGCAGCACTCCAGACTCGCACACGCTCCCCACCCCGGATTTTATCGAGCAGGGAGGGCACGACAATCTCGTCAAGGAATCTCCAGGCGGATTCATCCCGGAACCAGAAGGTCTCGTGGGTGGTCATCGCGTCGATGATGCGATCGCGCAGCTGCACGTTTCGGGATTTCGTAGCGTCGCTGTGCAGCTCGCTGAACGAGGAGTATCCATATTCGACGACAAGGTGGGACAACCGAGATTCGAGCAGGTATTCCTTTCCTCTGTCCAGGCGGATGCCACACTCACGCTCGATATATTCGCGCAAGCGTGCCGATTCCTGTTCTGTGATCGGTGCGATCATGCGCGTCCAGCTTTTACAATGCTCACAATCCTGGAAGCGATGTCATTGAGCGGCAACACCTCATCCGCCTGGCCGGCCTTAACCAGCGATCCGGGCATGCCCCATACCACGCTGCTCTCATTGTCCTGTGCAATTGCATACGCCCCGGCCGAACGCAACGCACGCACCCCGGCCGTTCCATCCGATCCCATCCCTGTCAAAATCACCGCAAGCACCTTGCCTCCGTACACCTTCGCGATGGATTCAAAAAGTCTGTCGACAGCCGGTTTGCAGTTATTGACAGGGGAAGAATCTTCCAGCACCAGGCGCGTGTTCGCCGGAGTGCCACGCACGATCATGTGAAATCCGCCGGGGGCGATGTAGACATTTCCCGGTGATACGATCTCGTTAGCACGACCCTCTCGCACGCGGAGCGATGAAATCTGATCGAGTTGAGTTGCCAGGGTAGCGGTGAACAGCGGCGGCATGTGCTGGACAAGAAAGATCGGTACGCCGAAATCGCTTCGCAGCCGGGGAATGATCTGCCTCAGCGCCACCGGACCACCCGTGGATACTCCGATGGCCACCGCTTCGATGGCGACGGGAGGGGCGATTTCCCGTTTGAGCGGCGGGGCTGTTTCAAGGACCGTGGACGGCTCCCTGTCCGTCATCTTGGAGGAAACCGTGCGGATCGCACCTTTTTTTCGGTTTCGCACGACGTCGAGCAGCGGATAGAGCATTTCACTTAATTGTTTGAAGCTTTCGTCGGAAGTAAAGGCTGTGGGCTTGAGAACGAAATCCAGCGCGCCGCGCTGCAACGCCTTGATTGTCAATTGAGCGTGATTTTCGTTGACACCGCTGACCATGATGACTTCACCCGGGAGCCGGTCCTCCCGAAGCCGTCGAAGTACCTCCAACCCGTCAATTCCCGGCATCATCAAGTCAAGCAGAATCACATCCGGACGTTTTTCGCGTACAGCATCGAGAGCCTGGGTGCCGTCGATGATCAGTCCGACAACCTTCCCCTGAGGGTACTGCTCCACCACCCTCTTCAGGATCATCCGATAGGTTGCGGAATCGTCTACGATCAGGATATTCAGCGTCTCGCTCACAAACCTTCCCCAGGCAACTGGTTCCTGTTGACGTTCATCCGAGATGTCGCCGTCTCATCGTCTTATTTCGCCGATCCATTCGGTAAAGCGACTGTTGAATTGCGTCAGGATTCGCATCGTGATCCGATCTTTTACACTGCATCAGCAGGATGATCATTGACGGATTGTTTTGGATCCCGGAAGCCATCACGGCAGCGGTTCAGTACCCGTGTGACGTTCAGCAGAAGGATCAACTCATTGTTGTTTTTAATAACACCGTTGAGCATCATTTTCTTCTTTTCATCCAGATTCGAGGGCACGGGGCGTATGGCCTGACTGTCGATAACGATGGTCTCCTCGATACGGTCGATGAACAAACCGACGGTATCCTCGTTTTCGTACCCCAGTTCCATGACAACCTCGTCGCCACCCCTGATGCTGAGAAGCTCGCTCGTCGTCTTCAGGAACAGCAGCTTGGGATTTACCGCTGGTTCCTCTTTCTGCCCGAGGACGACGTTCATATCGATCACTGTGACAATCTTGCCACGGAGGTTGACCATGCCCATGAAAATGCCATGCGCTCCGGGAACCTCGGTGATGCCCAGCATATTATGGATTTCCTTGACGAGTTCGATCTGCACACCGAGCAGCGAGGAACCGACCCGAAAGGTGACCATGTGCAAAGTGCCGCTGTCATCCAGGTTTTTTGTCTCGTCCACGGTCATGTCTCCTGTCCGCTACTCTTTCGCATTGCCGACGTCCACACCGAGCAACTCCCACACCTTGGCAACCAACCGCTCCTTGTCAAGTTTCTCCTCCCAGTTATCAAAACCCGCTTCTTTTCCCTGCTGGCGGGACGTTTCATCATCGAGTGCAGTCACGGCGATCACCGGCAAACTGGCGAGATTCGATTTCTTGCGGATCTCACGCATCACCTCAAAACCGCTCATTCCGGGCATGATAATATCCAGCACTACCGCATCGAAGGATTCCCTGTCCAGCATCTCAAGCGCCTCAGCCCCGTTCTCCGCCAGTTTGACGCGGAATCCGGCAGATTCCAGGTACTTCTTCTCCATCATGCGGAAGAAGGGGGTGTCATCGACGATAAGCACCCGGGGGGCTTTTGCCGTTTTTGGGCGAGTCGTCTTTCCGCCGAATTTCCTGAATTGAGTTTCCTCGGGAAAAACCATGTCGAAGATTTCATACATGTTCGGCATCAGCGTGATTTTCTCCTCGAGGATGCTGCTTCCAAAAAGACCGGGCGCCACGATCGATTCAGTGTCCAGCTCGATCGTGGACTCGATGGTATCGATGATGTTTCGAAAGACGATCCCCACCGGATGTTTGTAGGTTTTCGGAACAAGCACTCCGAAATCTCCGTCGAGTGGATTTTTCGGACGCGCAATCGGAAGCATGTCATGCAGCATGATCAGGCGTAACTTTTCGCCCCGATACTGGTAATAGAGATTGTCATTGATCCACTCAATATCGTTTTTCCGGATTCGCTCGATGCGACTGATCAGTTGCAGCGGGATGGCAAAGCGCTCATCGGTTCCGTTGTCGAAAAGAAGCATTGAAACGGTTTCCTGGAGCTTTTCGATCTCTTTTTCCGCTGTCCGTTCCGCCTCCGCCGTGGCATCCTCGAACTCCCGGACACCCACGGCACCCGCCATCCCAGCCGGATCGAGAATCAACGCGACGGAACCATCCCCGAGAACAGTTGCTCCGCTATAAAAACGCATCTTCTGAAAAAAGGAGGGAAGCGGTTTGACCACAATCTCATCCACGGCTTCAACCGTGCTGACCTGCATCGCAAACAGGGAAGCGCCAAAGCGCACGATGACAAATTGCACCGTCCCCTTCTGCATCCGAACAACCGACGCTGTTTCTCCTGCATCCTGCTTTTCCGTGGAGCCCTTTTCGTCCGATGATGCGTGCGGGTTGCCGTTTTCGAGGTGAAGCAGATTCACCAACTTGAGGACAGGCAGGAGTTGATCGCGAAGCCGGAGTACTTCGACCCCCTGCACGGTGTTCACCTTGTTCTTCAAATCCTCGACACGAACACGCACCAGCTCATCGATGTTAATTTCCGGGATGATGAATTTCCGCCCGTTCACCTGGAAAACGAGACCCTTGACGATCGCGAGAGTCAACGGCAGGATCAGCCCGATACGGGTCCCTTTCCCCACCTTGGATTCGATATCGACACTGCCACTAAGCGATTCGATGTTCTTCAGCACAACGTCCATGCCAACACCGCGGCCCGAGAGGTTGGAAACCTGTTCGACCGTGGAAAAACCGGGCATGAAGATGATCCGCAATTTCTCCCGTTCGCTCATGGACTCCAGGGCTTCCTTCGAGATCTGCCCATTCTCCAACGCCTTCGCTGCGATTTTCGCGGGGTTTATCCCGTTTCCGTCGTCGATGATGTCGATATGAACCTGGCCGCCTTCCTGGTAGGCTTCGAAGCGTATGTTGCCTTGTGCTGATTTTCCGGATTTCTGCCGTTGCTCAGGGGTTTCGATGCCATGGTCGACAGCGTTGCGAACAAGGTGGGTCATTGGATCGACGAGCAGTTCAATGATCGTCTTGTCCACTTCAACGTTCTCGCCTTTCGTCTCCAGCACGATCTGCTTGCCTGTCTTCTTCGACAGGTCACGGACGGTTCGAGGGAACTTGCTGAACAGAACGCTCAATGGCTGCATTCGCAGAGTCATGATCTTTTCCTGGATTTCCGTCGTCACCCAGGAGACGTTCTGCATTGAGAACTGCAATGCCTGTGACCCGGCGTCGGATATCCGGATCACCTCGCCGAGCTGATTACGGGCGAGGACAAGCTCCCCGGCGAGATCCATCAGGTCGTTAAGCAGATTCACTGAAACGCGGAGCTTTTCGTTCGTCGTTTTCCGTTTCCGCAAATCCGCGAGTACACGCGACTCCGCTGGCGTCGCACTTTTCTCGGAAGACTCCGCACTCCTGCCAGGCTCGCCGGCCGCTTCTACTCCCTTCGGCACAACATCTCCGGCTTCGGGCACATCCTCGGCTTCCTCCGCACTCAAGGCTGCCTCGGTATCATCCATGGATTTCTGTGGAGCGGGGGTTGGCACGGTGGTCACGGTGTCGCTCTTCATCGATTCCAGCGTTTCAAACGTTACCTGCTCAAACGCATCCCCGGAAACCTGGAGACCGCCTGCGATCAGGTCCGGGTCGAGGACGGTCGAATAATACATGTGCAGCGGTTTCCTGGCATCAACAGCTGCAGCAAGATCGATTGGATTGCCCTCAAGATCTGTGGAGGAGACAACTTTCCCCAGCCGTTCGATTTCACCCACCCAGACGGAACCACTCGAAGGCCATTCGTTTTTCAAGGCGACATGATAAACGTATCGCCCCGATTCGATGAGATCGGCAAGCTGTTGCTTTGATACGCCTCTTCCGGTCGACTCCATCGGGCTGGTCTGCCGGGTGGATTCTGTTTCGGGCGTCTTTTTCGGTTCGGCTTTATCCGCCTGGGATTTTGCTTCCGGAGATTTATCTTTCGAGGTGCTGGAGGCTGTCCCTGCACTGACTTCCCGTTGATGGATCACCCGTTGCACCACGTCCTCGATGTCTTTCTTGTCACTGGCGGAAAGGTCCGAGAAAAGATCCTTGACGATATCAAAGCCATCAAAGAGCAGATCTATCAACTCCTGGGTGACGACAATTTTTCTGTCCCTGAGAAGCGAGAGGAGCGATTCCATCTCGTGGCTAAGATGACCGATATTCTCCAAACCAAAGAAACCGGCGCCGCCCTTGATGCTGTGAATCGCGCGAAAGATCCGGTTGATGATCTCGGGATCGGTGTCATCGCCGTTCTTTTCCAGCTCAAGCAGATCCGGTTCGATGATTGACAGGTTTTCCCTGGATTCGTCGAGGAACCCGGCCAGCAGTTCGGGATCATCAAACATCGGTCCACCTCATTGCGATCTCGATCGTACAAAGCTGCGTCAACAGCAGAATATTTCCGACCTCTCGGTGAAAGAGGCCACCCTGATGAACTGTGGCAAAGGCGTCTTCTCAGCAACAGACAGCCATTCGCTGCATGTCGTCAAAATGTAACGAAGATGCTCAACGTCAAATCCCAAATACTTAAACTTGCTCTACACAGGCTTTCTTCCAAAGTCCATCAGGTGCTCCGCCGGGATAAAGTCCGGAAACAATGTCCCGTTCAGTTGCACAATAGGCTCAGTCAGAACCGTGACCACAGGATGTAGACGACAGAAGGTGCAAAATTCTGATGCACTATCGACCCACGCCCTACCCCGTCCTCCGATGTTTTTTTAAGCCGGGTCGCCACCGGATGAAAAGCGAAATCATCATACTCCGCTGGAAGCCACTACTATAACGGTATATGCGGGAATGGTAATGGGTTTGAAGACTTGCTCTTTCTGGACATCACTCCGAGAGCGAGTTTGACAAGCCTTCCGGCCAAACTTGACAGGTTCCCACCCCTCCCTATAGCTTTCGGGACCAAGAGGGATGCCTATCCCCCGAAAGTCCTGTTTATTTATTGAAATACCAAAAATCCTGCACCCTGCAGCCGTCCAGTACAAGGGGTGATTGACGAGCGTATACTTTCCGCCTGCTAGGAGGGTTCCCTTGTTGAGAGGCCGAATACTTGATCCGTCGACACCTAGTTAGGACATCCTAATGCTGCTCTGCTGCCGTGTGTCCGGTACCGATGTTCCATGAAAGAGGGAGGGAAGACGATGAACCGTGCCCTGGGCAAATCCCGGGTCAGATGGTCAAGGATACTGCCGCTTCTGTTAGCAGGAATGTTCCTTGCATCCGGGGTACAGGCAAAACCAAAGATGGTTTCCGGGAAGAAAGCGAAGTGGGTGGATCAACCGGAAATCATCGTCGGCGAGTCAAAGGTCGACAGAGAGGATCAGGCCCTCTCAACCGCTAAGGCGGATGCGCTGATTCAGGCATTGGAACTGCTGGGGACACATAAAAACCTCACTGTTTTCCGTGAATACTACATCGCCAAGTTCACCGGCGCCGAAGCGGAAGCCGTTCTGGGTGATGTTGCCAGAGAGTACCTGGATCTCGTGGAAGCGAACCACACCCTGGCCTACACAGAAGTGCAGGGATGGAAAGACGGCAAGCAATCCTGGTTTGTCGGCCTCGCGGGTTACACCATCGCGGATTCAAGCCAAGCCTGGCAGAAAGCCTTTGCCGAGAAGTATCTGGCGGAAGGCCAGAAGGTAGCTGAGGCGGCAAAGAATGCAACCGCTGGCGGCGATTACTACGGTGGTCTTGCCAAGAGCGCCGAGGCGTTCATGATCTATGACGGTCTGCTCGGAGCCTTCGGCGAAGCGCACCCGGAATTCCCTCAGATCACCGATCTGCAGATGGACGCCGAGATGGAGCTTGGGATGAAACTCGACAAGCTCTCGGTCTGGCCTGTGGCGAAACGCAAGTATCTCTCGCAGGAAGACCTGCCGAAGATGCTGAACATTTCCGTCAGCTACTCCACACCGGAAGGTGCGGTCCAACTCGCCGGTGTTCCCTTCAACTGGAAGGCTGCGGATGGATTGACCGTTGCCGTGTCGGGCACTGAGCTGGTCAGCGGTGACGACGGAAAGGCGACCCTCACCCTGCAGAAGATGGAGGTCTCCGGGCCGGCTGGCATTGATATCGCACCCGTGCTCCCCCATCTGACGAGTGCTTTCATGAAATCTTTGCCATCCGCCAAGTTCGAGTTTATCGACAAGGCGAGCGGCAAGACCTTCAACGTGGATTCCGCGCCAATGGCTCTTATCGATGCGGACTCGGTCCTGCTAGGCGCGTCAAGCGATGACCCGTTGAAACAGGATGACGAGGTTCCCGCCGTCGAAGTAAAAGTGACTCCGTTCTACATGGATGTCCACGAAGTGACCAACGCACAATACAAGGCATTCCTTGACGCTACTGGCTACAAGGGCGAATCGAGATTCAGCGATATTGGCGAGTTGAACGCCGATGATCACCCTGTCGTCGGAGTCACATTGCGCGATGCCTACGCCTACGCTATGTGGGCGGGAAAACGTCTCCCCAGCGAAGCTGAGTGGGAGCTGGCCGCCAGCGGTCCGGAAGGTTTAGTATATCCCTGGGGAAATGGTTTTGATCCTTCCAAATGCGCAAACCAGGCAAACAGCACGACTCCGATGGCTCCGGGCACCTTCCCGGGTGACAGTCCTTATGGAATCAAGGATCTGGCTGGGAATGTCTGGGAGTGGACCGCGGATGGATACGATTGGGAAATGCTGAAGAAGCAGAGTGCCGGGATGATGTACATGTCCCCGGAGGCGAAGGACCTGCGCAGCATTCGTGGCGGCAGCTACAAGAGTGGTCCTGCCGATCTGCGTACCAGCAACAGGCTTGGGATGAACCCGGCCGCACGCACGGATGACATCGGTTTCCGCTGCGTGCGTGACGCAAACTGACGAACCCCCACGGGAGGAAATATGGTAATTCGGATGTTACGAAAAACAAAGTCGTCATCGTGGGTTTCGCTGCTGCTGGCGGCCGGAATGCTGCTGGTATTCACTTCCTGCAGCAACGAACTCGGAAAAGGCAAGAAAGCCTACAATAAGCGCAACTACGATGAAGCGATCGCCCACTTCAATCAGGCTGGTGGCGAGGAGGGCAAGGCATGGGCTCAGTCGGCGGATTTCGCGAAACAGATAGAGAGCGAATTGATGGCGGGAGTCCAGGCGAAACGTACCGGCAACCTGGATGAAGCCGTCAACCATTTCCAGAAAGCCGTCGAGCTGGAAGGAAAGATTCCCCACCTCTCCAAATACCTGAAGACGAGGATGGGCGGTATCAAAATTGAGCTGACCCAGACGGTCGTCGAACAGCTCCGCAAGGCGAAGCAGGAGAAACGGTACGAAACCATACTCAAGATGAAGCCTCATGTTGGCGACTACATCACCGAGGGAGATCGATACTTCCAGGAGGTGCAGGACATCATCACCTTCGCCGAGGGCGAGATTCGCGTGATGAAAAAGGAAGAGGCGAAGGGTGACAAGCTCCTTGAGAGTGGTGACGAAAAAGGCGCCATCGAAGCCTGGCGGATGGCGATGAAGCACGCCAGCGTGGAGCATGGCAAACGCATCAGCCAGAAGTTGTACGACCTCCAGAACAAGGTTGAGGGAGGCATCCGGGGCGAGTTCGATTCCGCTATCGACAGCAGCCGCACCGCGCTGGAATCAGGCAAGTACAATCAGGCGCTGGAATCGGCGAACGCCGCCATCGAGGTGACCCAGAGGAACCCGGACATCACACTCGACGCAGGACTCGCCTACCGTTACAAGCGTCTTGCGGAAGAGAACCTCCGTGAACAGGAACTCGCTGCAGCAAAGGCACAGGCGGAGGCCGATCGCAAGAAGGCGATCGAAGAGTACATCAGGATTCACGGCCAGCCGATGACACCCACAGTGATCGACTACAGCAAGGATAACAAGATCACCGCCAAGGGCAAAGGCAGAATCAAGAAGAACGAGCGCGGACGCTGGTACGCCACCGCCCTGATCGATGAGGGCGCTTACCGCAAACTGTACGTCCGTGTTCCTGAAGGGTACGAGGCGATTGTCACTCGCAGTCCTGATAAGCAGGAGAAAGCGAATGATGTCGTCACCAAGACATTCATCGATCAAGGCTACATCTATTTCATAGCCGAAAACTTTACCGGCGGCCGTTTCTACATCGTCGTAACCAACCCTGAAGGCAAGAAGGGCGATTACGAGGTGGATGCCACGCTGTACCACGAACTCGACAAGTAATGCGATTCGCGCCCGGGGTGGTTCCCCCACCCCGGGGCGCTGAACGAACCATGAGGATAAGCAGATGAACAAGTTGATACAGCGCCGCCGCGCAACCGTCGCTCTCGCGATGACGCTCGTCGTGGCAACCCTGCTCGCTGCCGGCTGCGGGTTGCTGGGCGGGCGGAAACACGAGGTGATCGTCGCCTCGCCCAACCTGCCTGACAACCTTGTCCCGATTCTGCATCAGAACGATGAAGCCAAGATGCTCTCCGACCTGCTCTACAACAGTCTCGCCGGATTCACGGGACGCCGGCAAAGCGAGATTGCACTGGAACTCGCGGATGCCATCGAACAGAATCTGGAGAAAAAGGACAGCTACAAGATCCGTTTGAAAAAGGATGTCGCCTGGCACGATGGGCGGCCTTTTGACGGCCTTGACGTCCTTTACACCTGGGCCGCGATACAGAACCCAGCCAACGATTCACCCCTTCGCGGACGGTTGGGCGACATCATTACCGAACTGGATACCGTGGGAGACGTTTACACGTTGCACTGCGCCTTCCGGGTAGCGGTCGCCCCGGATGACGCACTGTGGCTGCTCTCTTTTAAAATCCTCCCGCACATGATAAACGGTGCGGAGATGCCGACGAACCTGGTGGAAACGGATGAAGGCCGTGCCTTCGGATCGAATCCGGTTGGAACGGGATCTTTCCGCTTTGTCCAGCGGACGTCCAACGAACTTGAGATTTCAAGCATCAATCCGGACCAGGCGATTCAGAAGGTGCTGTTCCGCCTCCAGCGTGATCCGAACCTGCGGACGCTGAACCTGATCAAGAACCGTGTGGACGTCATCTTCAACGTCGATCCGGAAACTTACGAGCAGCTTGACAAGAAGGGACTTCCGCACAGCACCTATGCACCGAAAGCGTTCTATGCCCTGGCGTTGAACTGTTCCCGCGGCTTCACCGCCAACGAAACTTTCCGTGCGGCCCTTGCGACGGGCGTCAATCAGGTCGCTATTGCAGCAGAACTCTTCGGTGAGGACGGCAAGGATTTCTCGATGCTGAACGCCTTTCCCGCGAACGACAATCCGCTTTACAAACGTCTCCCGCCGACCCAGGCCTTTGACGCCGAAAAGGCAAAGACTCTGGTCATCAAGAGCGGCTACAACGGTGAAGAGCTTGAGTTGATGGTCAACGAAGGCATGGGCAGTGTCGGACGTGTGACGGGACAGCGTCTCGTCGATCAGTTGAAGGAAATCGGCGTCAACGCGAAGCTTTCGGTGATCGGAACAGCCTTCCAGGCCAAACTGGTCGAAGGCCGTTACGATATGGCGCTGGTGCTCGAAGATGGTTTCGGCAGGAAATACGACCACTACGCTCTGTACTACAGCCGAGGAAGCCGCAACATCAGCCGTATCCGAAACGTTCAGTTGGATGACGTTGCCGAAAAGTGGAACAACAGCATCGTGATGGATATCAAGTTCCCGCTCACTCAGGAACTGAACACGATCCTCGGAAGACTCAACCCGTACGCTTACCTCTTCAGCTCTCCTCAGCGCGTTTATTACAGTAAAAAGCTGAGGAATGTGACGATTATTGACGAGGATGCGTTGATCAAGACACTCCCTCTGTGGAACAAGGGTTGAGCTGAAGAATGTTGGTTAAACTGCAGGAATGATCCTTGTCAGGGGGAGGGCGAAGCAGCGCTCTCCCCCTTCTCCATACGCGGAGGGTTGCGTGCAAAAAAAACGGATCATGACGCTGCTGATGCTGGTGGGGAAGGCGTTACTGAAGACGGTATTCCTTGTCCTTCTTTCGACCTGGTTGACCGCTCTCGTCCTCGGGATTCTCCCTCAGCGTGAACGCAGCATGGACGTGCAACAGCAGGGACAAACGGTTGAGCAACGCTCGCAGACCGTGATGGACCGTTACGGCGATTGGCTTGTCGGGTTGCTGCACTTCGATCTGGGACATTCCGAGCACTATTTCGGCGACAAGGTGAGCAAATACGTTTTCAGCAATCTCCTGCTCACATTCTCACTCAGCCTTTTCAGTGTCATCATCAGCGCGGCGTTCGGAGTGCTGCTTGGGGTACACAGTGCCATTCGAAGTTCCTGGCGGATCCAGCCGCCGCCTGACGCGAAGCGGGAAGCCGGCTTCAACCTTTTCCGCTACACCCTGTATGTGATTAACGCCGTGCCGACCTACATCCTCGGCATCATGCTGCTGCTCATTGCGACGACCGCACCGATGGGATTGCTGGTGATGATCAGCATGGTTCTCGGCAGCGGGATCATGATGGATTTTGCACAGATGTCCGCAAGGCTGATGGAAGAGGAGTTTCAGGAGCCCTACGTCCTGAACGCTCTCGGGCTCGGAATGAAGGCCGGAGGTGCACTGCCAAGACCGGGAACGGTAAGCTGGCACGCGTTCCGTGCCGCATCCGCGAGCCTGCTTCCGTTGATCGGCTCCAAGGTTCCCTTCATCATGGGCAACGTTCTCGTGATCGAAATGGTGTTCGAACTTCCGGGGCTTTCGGAACCGTTGCTCGGTGGATTGATCAACCAGGATCTGCCGCTGGTGCTCTCCGTGTTGCTGCTTGCGGTGCTGGTTGTGCAGGTGATCGCGGCGTTGACGGAGGTACTGGACTTTGTCATCAACCCAGGCAAACAATTCCTGATCTGACCTTACGGGGGAACCTATAGTGCTTGAAAGCTATCTCCTATCGGCCTTGAGCGCACTCGCTGTTCTGGTTCTGCTCGTCTGGCAAGTTCGTCGGCGGAACAACAGGAGCGCTATCGTGGGCCTGATCCTGCTACTGCCATTGTTGCTCAGTCCGACGATCACACTGATCGCCGGGAGCAGTCTGCAGAACGGGATCACGGAATATCGTTTCGAACGGTTCAGCCCACCCTCCGAACACGGAGCGCTGGGCACCGATGCAAGGGGGCGTGACGTCCTTCAGTCCGCCCTGGTTGGAAGTGCGAACACCTGGGCTGTGACCGCGGCCGCCCTGGTCGTCTCGGTAATCCTGGGGCTGACGTTCGGTTTGCTCGCCGCCTCCCAGCGTCACTTTGTCAGTTGGCTGGCGGGTGTGGTGATGCAGTTTTTTGAGGTCTTCCCCTTTGTCTTTTTCCTCGCGATCACACTTGCAGCGTATCGTCAGTACGGATACATCACGGATATCAAACAGAGCGCCGGATCGGCGGCTCTGTTTATCGGCTTGATGATGGGGTTGATTTCAATGCCCTATCTCGGACGGGTGGTCGAGCGTCTCGCACGGCAGGAGATGCGAAATCCCTACATCCAGACACTGCACAGCGCGGGCGTTCCCTCCTGGAAAATCCTTTGGCGGAACATCCTATTTCACAATATTTTGCCGAGCATTCTGCTTCAGATTTCACTCCTTGTGGGGGTGATCATCCTGATGAGCAGTGCGATTGATTATATCCTCGAAATCGGCTTCGGCGATTATGGACAAACGGGCATCCTGAGCCTTGGCAAGCTGCTCGCTCATGGGCGACAGTCTGTTGTCTTTGGCGAAGGACTCTGGGCGGTGCTGACACCCGCTGTCGGCATTCTGATCAGCGTGCTGGGGAGCAGTCTTCTTGTCGAAGGGCTCACCCGGCGTCGTGTCACGGTCAAGCAGTAGGAGGCGGCGATGACGAATGATGGCAGAGAAACCATCCAGGTGCACATCGACCGCTGCCGCGTGAGAAGATCCAAACACGTGGTGCTGCGTGACGTGCACTTCGATTTTATTGAAGGCGACCGGTTGACCGTTCTCGGCGCCTCCGGTGCCGGAAAATCCACCCTGATGAACGCGATTCTCGGTTACCTCGATCCGTTCACCTGGGAGATCGATGGCGAAGTTCTTTGGGGCGGCGTCGACCTGCTCAAGCTGAATCCCGTCGAGTGGGAGGAATTCCGCGGGCGGGAGTTCCGGGTTCTTTTCCAGGAACCGGCACGCATGGTCCACCCCATGTTCAAGGTGGACAGGCAAATTCTGGACGCGTACCGGATGGTCATGCCGAATATCACCGAGGAGGAGCTGGAACGCCGCATCGGCGAAATTCGCCGAGACCTGCGGATCAGCCGGACGGACGAGACGATGGGATCGTTCCCTTCCGAGGTTTCCGGTGGGCAGCTCCAGCGCATTGCCCTGGCGATCAGCCTGGGACCACCTGCTCGTTTCTATTTCGCGGATGAACCGGCGAACGCCCTCGACGCCGAAATCACCTGGGAGCTGATCAAGGTTCTCCGGACAAAGCTGGACGGCGGCGACCTGAAAGCGCTCTGGTTGATCACCCACGACATCAACGTGTCGATCAGCGCTGGATGCACCAAGGTGCTTTTCCTTGACGATACCTTCACCGGCCATACGATGCCGATGAAACAGTTTATGGAAGATCCGGGATTCGATTACGGCCGGGACTGGTTGAACACCCAGATGCGCATCTACGAGTCCTATCGCAGCCAGGAGCTCTCGACGGAGGTGGACCTGGAGGATGCATCGACCCTGATGATGGTCAAGGATTTCTCCTACCGGTATCCAATCAAAGGCATCATCTACCGCAAAGGGAAACCGGTGATTTCGGATGTCTCTTTCGCTTTGAAACGGGGAGAATTCGTCGGACTCGCCGGTAACAGCGGTGCGGGGAAAACAACGATTGGCAGATGCCTGGGGCACATCCAGCACGATTTCGATGGGGAAATCATCTACGACACCGCAACCGTCAGCCGCGGCAAACATGTCCCCACCAGCGTCCAGTACATGATGCAGGATGCTGCCCGCAGCTTCGACCCGAACCAGAAAATCTGGGAGAACCTGCGGCAATGCGCGGACGGACGCCGTCTTGACTGGAACCTCGTGGAAAAAGAGGTGCGGATGATGATGGAGCGTCTCGGCCTCTCCGATGAGCTTCTCCACCGTTTTCCCCATGAACTCTCCGGTGGCCAGCGCCAACGGGTGGCGTTCATTCGATCGATCATGGGTCCCACGGAACTTTTTATCGCCGACGAACCGTTTGTCAATCTGGACCCGATTATTCAGCTCGAGATGTCAAAACTCCTGCGCGACAAACGCCAGGGAGAAAAACCGATGTCCGGGGTCCTCGTCAGTCATAACTTCGGTCTGCTGGCCCCACTCTGTGACAGGATCGTCGTCTTATCCGGCGGAAGACAGATTGAATCCGCTGAAACGAAAGAACTTATCTCTGCTCCACAGCAGGATGAAACGAAACGGCTGATCCGGGCGGCGATCAAACTTGGACAAATCGCCCTCGAAGAGGACGCTGAAGCCCGTTTCCACGGATTCGAGGACTCTCAAGCGTAAGGAAAACCACAATAGACCGAGACTAACACAAACGCGAGCGGTGATCCGTTCCCTTCTTTTTTGTATGTTAAAAACCATGTCAGTTCTCTGACATTTCTTCCTTTTCCGCTTTCGAGGCTGACGAAGTATTTTTATTCTCTGCGTTCAGCAGCACGAGGGCGCACCGATGACACAGGAAAACGAGTTTGTAACTCTCCTTCTTGGATTTGGGACGCTCATTTTTATCTTCGCCTTTCTGCCACGTCTCAAAATTCCTGCGAGGTCTGGTTGGCTTTTTCTTGCCCTTGCCGGCCAGAGCATTGCCTGGATTTTCACGGTTCTCGAATTCTGGTTTTACCCGTATGTTTTCAATGTAATAGAACACATGGGTTATTCGATCTGCTCCATTTCCCTGTTGATCTGGGTACTGCCCTTCGCACGACCGACGAAGGAGCAGCATCAATGAACCCGACCCTCCTTTTCGATGGCATTTCGCTTATTGCCTCGCTTGCGCTGACCGCAGCAGTAGTCGCAAGCTGGCGACGATTTTACATTCCCACGGAGACGAAAATCCTGGTCTCCCTGATGCTGTTGACGGTGATCTTCAGAAGTATTTCCAACGTTCTCGAATGGAGTGGAATTTCCACCGCTCTCGATATCTACGAAGATTACACCGAGCTTCTGCTTCCGCTGATCTGGATTTTCTTGCTGATCAGCCTGATGCACAACGAATCCAAGAAGCGACTGGAACTCAGCGAGGAGCGGTATCGGACAGTCACGTCCATGACCAATGACTTCGTGTATTCGATCGCCATCCATGAAGACGGCACGATTGGCGAACTTTGGATTGGCGGGGCTTTTGAGCAGATCACCGGCTACAAGATCGAGGCGATAAACATCGAAACGAGCTGGAACCAACTTGTACACCCGGAAGACAAGGCTAACGCTCATGAATCTCTGATCGATGCCCTTGCAAATCGAAAGAGTTCGTGCGATTACAGGATCATCAGGAACGATGGTAAAACGATCTGGGTTCATGATTCACGATTTCCGGTGGTCGATCCGGTAACGAAACAGGTCGTACGCATCTACGGGACCGTTCGTGATGCAACGGATCTCTTTTTAAGCTCCCAGGCGTTGAATGAAATCGAGAATCGTCTCAATCGAGCGCAAGCTGTCGCGCATGTCGGGAATTGGGAAATCGACCTGGCGACGAACGCCATGAAAGCCTCCGAGGAATCCTACCGGCTTTATGGATTTAAACATTTTGAGCCTGAGATGCCGCTGAAGAAGGTTCAATCGTCAGTGATGCCGGAAGATCGGCCACGCATGGATGCAGCCTTACGCGATCTCCTGCTGGGGAAAGCCGAATACAATGTTCGATTTCGCATCCGCCGTGCCAACGACGGTGCGATCCGCCACATTCAATCTCAGGCGGATATTGAACGTGATGCTTTAGGCAACCCGAAACGGGTTATCGGTACAATCCAGGATGTTACCGAACTGGTCAGCCTCGAGGAACAGTACTACCAGGCACAGAAAATGGAGGCGATTGGTCAATTCGCGGGAGGAGTGGCACACGATATCAACAACCTGATCACGACGATCATCGGACATACGGAACTCATCCATCTTCAGCTCGAAAAGGGCAGTCACGAAAAAGCGAAGAAAAACCTCGATGAAATCCTGAAGGCCTCCGAACGTGCCGCAACCCTGAATAGACGGCTGCTCACCTTCAGCAGAAAACACGATGTGGAACTGCGGGTGGTCAGCATCAATTCCGTCATTGGCAACCTCGAAAATCTGTTGCGGCGGATCATCGGAGAAGAAATCGCCCTGAATGTCGAGTATTCCGATGACAATCCCTGTACCCGGGCGGATGTGTCCTACCTCGAACAAATCGTCATGAACGTGATTGTCAACGCTCGGGATGCAATGCCAAACGGCGGCCTTCTCAATATTCGCACTCGGACCAGGATTGTTAAAAATGAAATGGCTGTTGGAACTCCCGAACCCTTCAGCGGAAAGTACGCCGTCATCACCATTGAGGACAGCGGCACGGGGATGACGCATGAGCAGATGAAACACATCTTTGAACCGTTCTTCACGACCAAGGAAGCGGGCATAGGCACCGGATTGGGCCTGTCGACGGTTTCCGGTTTGGTCAAGCAACTTGATGGGCATGTCCAGGTCGAGAGCACTTCGGGAAAGGGGACCACATTCCACATCTGCCTGCCCAGTGTAAATCCGACTGAATTGAAAATGGAATCGATTAAAACGACTCCTTTGGCGTCACACGGCAACGAAGTCATCCTGTTCGTGGAAGATGATGACGCAGTGAGAAAACTCGCCACGAGTATTCTCCGCACGCACGGCTATCATGTCTACGATGCGGCTCATGCCCATGAGGCGATCGAAATCGCGGGGACGCTGAAAGAAAAACCGGATCTTATCATCACGGATGTTGTAATGCCTGACATCCGGGGTCCCGAAATGATCCTTGAACTGCGCAAGATCTGGCCAATGGTCAAAGCGCTCTATATCTCAGGGTATGAAGCGCGTTCGAACAACTTGATACCGGACGATGCGCCGTTCCTGCGGAAACCCTTCACTGTGCATTCATTGACTGCAGCGGTTCGTGAGATTCTGGACGGCACCCC
Organism: bacterium; assembly: GCA_043801585.1. Classification (GTDB taxonomy): domain Bacteria; phylum Electryoneota; class Electryoneia; order Electryoneales; family Electryoneaceae; genus JAZDLX01. Next base: position 30,035 of record JAZDLX010000184.1, read on the forward strand.
TCTTTAAGTTTCACGGCAATCCTGACATCAGGGAAACAGAACGACTCCCACCCGGAGCGCACGAGTATCCCGATTGTAAAGCCTGATGCTTTCTCCCCGTCCTGTGAAGTACTGCAGCATCAATGTGGGCATCCAGGCGAGACGGCTGTCGAGGAGCACGGGGTGTGCAAAGATATCCAACTGGAACCTTTTCAGGATTCTTCCGGAAACGCCCCAATTGGTTTCCGCGTGAACGCCGAGCACACGCATTCCATCCGGATACCGTTGAAGCAGCGGTTGCCAGTTCACCGCTACGTCACCCCACCCCAGGTGATCCTCGATATCAGGATTGTCCATATCGTTGAACGGTACCCAGACACTCAAACGCATCAGCAGGGGATGGTTGGTCAGATCTCCGAATTCAATTCGCAGGATTGCACGGTTCCACGTCCTGCTCGCCTCTCCCCCCAATCCATTTGATTGATGGGTATACGATATTCGTACCGATGGTTTCGACCATGACCACGCATTCCCGAGTTTCGCGTAACCGTTGTCCCAATAGACAAACACTTCCGGCGTGTACGTGTTTTCCAACGCCGGGGAGTTCTTGGTGTAGGGATCCCAGAAGGACGATTGGGTGAAGGACGCGTATATGCCGTCCGCATTTTTCCCAAACGGGATCACCTGCGCCTGCAGGACAAATCGGAATTTCATCTGGTTGTGCGAATCGGTGAAAAGGTCGTTGGTCTTTCCGTTTTTCTCGGAACCGAATCCAGCGAGGAACCAACTGGGATCCGCCAGACCAAACCTTCGTGGGGCATCCGCATGTTGCTCCACCTGCGCATCTGCGGAAACATCGCAAAGGAGGGCAAGCAGGCCGGCGACGAACATTGACAGTGCACGATTCATCCAGCGAAAATACAAAAAAGAGGGACAACGTTGCTGACGTTGTCCCCTATCGCGAACCTCTTCGGGCTATACCTTTTTCACTTGAAGTGTTGCTTCCGCCGCGCCTACCCGGGTCGTTTCCGACCCCTGCGCGCCTTTCAGCTTCTCGTTGATCTTCATCTTAACGGACAGAGTCTCATCACGGACCGTACCATTATGTTCATCGAGTGCCTTCAGAAGATCCGCGGCATCTGTCATCACCGCGAGCTCGATCCTGTCCTCCACATCGAAACCGGTGTCTTTTCGCAGCACCTGAACCTTGCGGATCAGGTCACGCACGAGACCCTCACGCAGCAATTCATCGCTGAGGCGTATGTCAAGGGCAACCACGATCGGCTGGTTCTCCACTTCACCGGCAACGATGGTATCCCGGGGATGGGAGACGAATTTGAACAGTTCCGCGGGAACCGGAATGTCCACGCCTGAAAGCTTCAGTTCACCGCTCTTACGGACCGTTTCAACATACTGCTGCATGGTTTCCGCATCTGCCTTGTCGAGAGCCGCCTTGACCCTGGGCGCATCCCCCCGAAGCACCTTGCCGGCAGACACAAGATCCAACATCAGCGCCTCTTCATCCAGCGCGTTTCGATGGTCGGCGAACTCGATGGTTTTGACGTTCAATTCATCGGCGATGGTCGCCACATCCTGTTTGATTATTTCCTGGAGATCCGATTCGCAGACGACATACAGCGTCTGCAGCGGCTGGCGGACCTTCAGCTGAGCCTGGTTGCGGAGGTTCAAGGCGGCGCGGATCACAGCACGATTCGTGAAAATTTCACCGAGCAGTTCGTCATCCACGCGGCTCTCGTCGGCAACGGGCCAATCGGCGAGATGAACGGATTCCACGGCGGATTTATCGAAGGGACGCACCGCCTCCTGCCAGATGTGCTCCGTGAGGAAGGGAATGATCGGCGCCATCACGCGCAGGATGGTCCTGATCGCCAAAGAAAGCACGACATACGCCGTGCGTTTGGAGTCACCGTCGGACTCTTTCCAAAATCGGCGGCGGTTGACACGAACATAAAAATTCGAGAGTTCATCGACGAACGTTTCAAATTCCCGGACGACGACCGTTGTGTTGTAGTCGTCATAGGCTGCCGTGCAACGGTCGAGGAATGCCTCTGTTCGCGCCAATGCCCAGCGGTCGCTGCGGGTCAACGCCTCTTCCACGATGGTTGTGCCGGTCAGATCGAGCTTGTCAAGCTGGGCATAGGTGTTGAAGAAAACGAAGATGTTCCAGAACCCAAGCAGTTTCCGGTGAACCTCCCAACCGAGATTGAAGCCGAAGCGGACATTCTGAACTGGATTCGCGGCACAGAAAAGGTAGCGCATGGCATCCGCGCCGATCTTGTCCGCAGCTTCGTCAAACTGGATCATGTAGCCGGTTTTACTGAACCGTCCGCCCTCTTCCGAGACGACGGATTCGTGGGCAAGAACCCGCTGATAGGGCGACCGGCCCGAGATCGTGACCCCCATGAAGAGCATCGAGTAGAACCACAGGCGCACCTGCTCGCGCATTTCACAGATCCACTCGGCGGGGTACCATTTCTTCTCCCACTCCTCCCGGTCACGGAAATACCCGCGAGTCGTGTAAGGAACGATCCCTGCATCGAGCCAGACATCCCCCACCTCCGGAATACGTGTCACACCCTCCGCGTGGCAATGGGGGCAGGTGATCGTGATCGAATCGATCCATGGGCGATGCAATTCCGGGAGGTTGTCGACGGCGGGACCACCCAATTCCCTGAGATGGTCTCGGCTTCCGACGACAGTCACCTCACCGCATTCGTGGCAAACGTAGAAGGGAAGCGGCATTCCATAAAACCGTTTCCGGCTGATGTTCCAATCACCCATGTTCTGCAGCCAATCCTGCATCAGCAGACCTGCATGCGCCGGTCGCCAGTCAACCTCCGCTGCAGCTTTCAGCAGTTGCGGCTTCAACTCATCGGTGCGGATGAACCAGGCATTGACCAGCTTGAACATGATCGGTGTCTTGCAGCGCCAGCAAACCGGGTAACTGTGGGTGTAATCGTGGTCGTAAAACAGCTTTCCAAGTTTCCTGATCTCCGCGATCACATCGTCGGCGACCTGGGAAGCATCGCGCCCCTCGAGCCACCCATACCCGTTGACATACACTCCTGCTTCATCAATCGGCTCGAGGCTGGGCAACCCCAACGAGTTGCCGAGTTCAAAGTCTTCCGCGCCGCAACCCGGTGCAATGTGAACGACCCCCGTTCCCTCCTCGGCATCCACCTCATCCCAGGAGACGATCTTATGTGCACCCATCGCTGCCTGCGCCGGGAGATCGGGGAACACCGTCTCGTAATGAAGCCCGAACAGTTCTTCGCCTTTGAAAACGCGTAACACCTTGAACTTCACATGGTCAATCGCCTTCAGCGCGTCTTTACCGATGATGAGTGTCCCCTCCTGCCCTGCAACGGAGATTTCGGCGTATTCGATTGCAGGATTGATCGCGAGCGCAACGTTGGCGGCGAGTGTCCACGGTGTGGTCGTCCAAACGAGAACACGTTGTCCCGGCCTCTCTACGATGGGCAGAGCGACGATCAACGAACGGTGTGTCATCTCACGGTGCGAACCGCTCATCTCATGTTCGGAAAGGGATGTGCCGCAGCGGGTGCACCATGACATGGCGCGCTTGTCAGTGTAGATCCAGCCTTTGTCGTGGAGCGTTCTCAGGAAATGCCAGATACCCTGGATGTTCTCATCGGTATGAGTGTAGTAGCTGTTCGGCCAGTCCATCCACTGTCCCAATCGGATCGACTGCTCTGTCTGTTTAGTGGAATAATTCTTGACTCGGGCCTTGCAGGCGTTGACGAATTTCTCAATGCCGAATTTCTCGATCTCGGATTTGTCCTTGAAGCCGATTTCCTTCTCGACCTCGACCTCGACCCAGAGACCCTGGCTGTCGAATCCGTTCTGCCAATGGGTATCATATCCTCGGAGGGTTTTGTACCTGACGAAAACATCTTTCAGAGTGCGTCCCCACGCATGATGCACTCCCATGGGATTGTTGGCGGTAATCGGTCCGTCAAGAAAACGGAACGTGGGTCCTCCCGCCAACTTCTCACGGAGCTTGTCGAAACAGTTGTGTTCTTTCCAGAACGCCAGCACATCATGCTCGATCTGGATGAAATTCACACCGCTGCTTCCCTCGTCATGCGCTTTGTCATTGCCTCCGTTGACGCTACTCATCTTTCTCGCCTCGTGCTGCATCGTAGTGTGTTGATCCGCCGTCTACATCCCAGGATAGGGATGTATGAAACCACTGTCTCCATTCGTTCACCAGAATCACCTCAGGAACGAGATACGGCTTCGAGCAGGTCAATATAGGAAACACGGCGCCCGAACGCAGATACCGGAAGATGCTGTCCGAGACGGCTCGAGAATGGTTGATGAAACATTTTTTACCGGTCAACGCCTTCGGCTGGGAGACTGTGGAGACACACCCGGGAGTACGTCTTAATCGTTTCGGGTTTCTCCACTTGATCCTTCGTCCGAAACCCTCTATGTTGGTTTGTCATGATGGATCGATTGCACAAGACGAGCGCACAGCAGGGTTGGTGGCGCAGCGAAAGCACTGCTTGGTGGTGGTATTACGCCAGGCCGGTGGGCGCCTCCGTCCGCTCGTTCGCATCCGTCTTCAGGACTCCCCTATAGCGTTACGGATCAACGGCGAAGACAACGCCCACCGGAATTTCCGGTGGGCGTTTTTTTATTGCCCGCCGGCACGTGAAACACGGCAGAAAGGAGCAGCGAGGTGATCATCGTTTTGAAGCCGGGCACGGACAAGAAGATCATCCAGGAGATACTGGATCATATCGCCGAAACAGGCTTGAAGCCCCTGTACATGCCGGGGGAAGAGCGGGTTGTTCTCGGTGCGATCGGGGACGAACGGATTCTGGGCAAACTTCACCTTGAAAACCATCCCAGTGTCGAAGAGGTGAAGCCTGTCCTCGCTCCCTACAAGATGGTCAGCCGGGAGATCCATCCGGACGACACGGTGGTGTCCATCGGCGGGGTTCCTGTCGGAAATGGATTTTTCACGGTCATCGCCGGTCCCTGCGCCGTGGAAAGTCTCGATCAGATGCGGGAAACCGGACATGCCGTGGTGGCGGCGGGAGCCTCAGCCCTGCGCGGTGGGGCGTTCAAGCCCCGCACCAGCCCCTACTCCTTTCAGGGTCTGGGAGTGGAGGGCCTCGAGATTCTGTCTCAGGTGTCGCGGGAGTTGGGCGTTCCGACCGTTACCGAAGTTGTCGAGGTCGGGGACATCGAGGCCGTGGAACAACATTCCGACGCCTTTCAGGTCGGCGCACGCAACATGCAGAATTTCCGGCTCCTGATGGAACTGGGACAGTGCCGCAAGCCGGTTCTGCTGAAGCGAGGAATGGCGGCCACCATCGAGGACCTTCTGATGGCCGCCGAATACATCCTCTCGCAGGGAAACTCAAACGTCATCCTCTGCGAACGCGGCATCCGAACCTTCGAAACCGCCACTCGCAACACTCTCGATCTGAACGCCGTTCCCTTTATCAAGCAACGCAGCCACCTGCCGGTTCTCGTCGATCCCTCTCACGGCACAGGATTGCGTGAACTTGTGGCACCAATGTCTCTCGCGGCGGCGGCGGCCGGAGCGGATGGCCTGTTGATCGAGGTGCACAGGAATCCCGCACAAGCTCTTTCGGATGGACGGCAATCCCTCTTCCCCGATCAGTTTGCAGATCTCATGGACAGGCTTCGTCCGTTGGTTTCTGCGCTTGGACGAAAACTGAACACAACGGTGGCGGCATGAACAGCGACTATCCAAAACGTTCCGTGGCTGCCGGCACCATCCACCGCGAAGTGGACCCATTTGCCCTCTACCGCCATTTGACTGGGGGAGCACCGGACACCGCCCTGCTCGAATCCCGCGATGGGAACGGTAAGAACAACACACAAAGCCTGCTTCTGGTACGTTCCGCCCTTCGCATCGAGGGTTACGGACGTCGGGTCAAGGTCACCCCTCTCACTGATGCCGGACGTTCGGTCCTCGAATCGCAACATGACCGATTGGTAAAAGTGGGAACAGCCAACTCTGAAGGAGACAGCCTTGTCATCGAGTTTCCACCCCTCGATGGGAATGCCAGCGAGGAGGAGCGGCTTTTGGCTAACGGTCCGCTGGATATCCTGCGGACATTCGCTTTCGGCTGGAATGGACAGGAGAAAACACCGATTCTGTTGACGGGGATGCTCGGGTATGATTTTCTGGAAACCTTTGAGAAACTCCCGCCTCCGAAGCGAGATGGCCTGAACACTCCGGACCTTCTCTTCGAACTTCCCGAAGTGCTCGTCCGCGTCGACCATCTCCACCGCGAAGTCCAGGTCCAGGTGCATTCCTACGGCAACCGAAAGCCCGATGATAAAGCGCTCGCTGAGGTCGTGAATGCCGTACAGGCCTTCCCCGAAATGGACACAGCCTCCGTTTTCACCCAAGTTCCCGAAAAAATGCCGTCCGGCTTCCACGTGGATCTCGACGATTCAGCTTACCGCGCCATTGTCGAGTTGATGAAGCGCCACATTGTCGCCGGGGATGTCTTCCAGATTGTCCCGTCCCGCACCTTCAGCCTGCCCTGCAGGGACGCAATGCAAGCATACCATGCATTGCGGGATTTGAATCCAAGCCCTTACCTGTTCTATCTCGCAGACAGGGATTTTACACTCTTTGGATCTTCGCCGGAGACCTGCGTTCGCGTGGCTGGCAATCCGCGAAAAGTCACCCTCTTCCCCATCGCCGGAACACGTCCACGTGGCAGAAACGGGGACGGCAGCCTCGATGTTGACCTCGACAACCGGCTTGAAGCAGAGCTGAAACTGCACGGGAAAGAGCTGGCTGAGCACATGATGCTCGTGGACCTGGCGCGCAACGATGTCGCCCGCATCAGCAATCCCGGGACACGGCGGGTTTCCCGCCTGCTCGAAATCGAACGGTACAGCCATGTAATGCATCTCGTCAGCCGGGTTGAGGGAACCTTGCGCGACGGGTACGACGCTCTGCACGCCTACCTCGCAACCATGACGATGGGAACACTCACAGGAGCTCCGAAAGTCGAAGCCGCCCGTTTGCTGCGAAAACACGAAGCGGATCGACGCGGACCCTATGGAGGCGCCGTGGGCTACCTGACGTCTGAAGGGATTCTCGACACCGCTATCGTGATCCGCTCAGCCGTCGTCCTCAGTGGGATCGCTCATGTCCGCGCGGGAGCCGGAATCGTGTTCGATTCTCAGCCGCAGGCGGAAGCGGATGAAACCCGCAGCAAGGCGAATGCGGTTCTTCAGGCGATAGCACTTTCGGAAGGAGGCCGGTGATGAACGGCAGGTTGAACGTTTTCTTCCTCGACAATGTGGACTCCTTCGTTTTCAACCTCGTTGATGAATTCTCCCGGCGGAGGTGCAATGTCCAAATCTGGAGAAACACGATCTCCGTTGAACGGGCACTCGGCCTCCTCGCCACAATGCCGGAGCCGAAACTGCTGGTGATCAGCCCGGGGCCCGGATCGCCGGGAGAGGCGGGATGCAGTGTTGAATTGATCCGTCGCCTGCCGGTGGAGATCCCGATGCTGGGTGTCTGCCTCGGTCACCAGGCACTGATCGAAGCCTATGGCGGGATCGTAGGTCCCGCGGGTGAGATCGTTCACGGAAAATCATCCCTCCTCACCCACGACGGCACCGGCCTGTTCGAGAACATTCCCAGCCCGATGATGATCGGACGCTACCATTCTCTTTCGGCACTGAAGATGCCGGCATCGCTGCGAGTAATCGCTTCCCTGGGCGGCATCGTGATGGCTGTCGAGCACGAATCACGACCCCTCTGGGGAGTGCAGTTCCATCCGGAATCCATTCTCACCCCGCACGGAGGACGACTTCTCGAAAACGTCTTGAGAAGAGTCGTTACCCCCGTCAAGGAGGTACAGCATGCATGACTACCTCGACAGAGTAGCGAACCGTCAGGCGTTGAACGGTTCTGAAATGGAAGAGATTTTCAGCGCCATGGTCGCGGGCGAACTGGAACCGGTTTACATCGCTGCTCTGCTGGTTGGCCTGCGAACGAAGGGCGAAACCCCCGAAGAAATCGCCGGAGCGGCAAAAGCCCTGCGCGACCACGCTCTTCCCTTTCCCGCACCATCCGGAACCTTTGTGGATGTTTGTGGAACTGGCGGTGATTCCTCGGGCACGATCAACATTTCCACCGCCGCTGCCGTGGTGCTGGCGGAAATGGGAATTCCTGTTGCCAAACATGGCAATCGTTCCGTTTCGTCAAAATGCGGGTCCGCGGATCTTCTCGAAGCATTTGGCGTAAAGTTGGACCCCGAACCTGCAATAGCGCGGAAATGTCTTGATGAGGTGGGGATTTGCTTCCTCTTTGCGCCGCAGTATCACAGTGGCCTGCGTCACGCCATGCCGATCCGCAAGGCGCTGAGAATGAGGACCATTTTCAACATCCTCGGCCCCCTTGCGAATCCGGCACAGCCGCCAGTGCAGTTAATGGGAGTCTACGATGCAGCATTGGTTGTTCCCATTGCCAAAACGTTGAGTCATCTCGGCGCTCAAAAATCTCTCGTTGTCCACGGCGATGGACTCGACGAAATCAGCGTCTCTGCCCCGACGACAGCGGCGATGTCGACGAATGGGACCGTCGAAACACTCGAAATCATCCCGGAGGAAACGGGACTTAAACGGTATCCACAAGAAGCGTTGGCAGGTGGAGACGCAGCGGAAAACCGGAAGTTGATCGAAGCGCTTTTATCCGGAAAGGGATCTCCCGCCCATGAGGCAGCGGTGGCTATCAACGCCGGGGCCGCAGCCTGGGTCGCCGGAACTGCATCATCTCTTCGGGATGGCACTCAGTCAGCCCTCGAAACCATCCGTTCAGGCAAATGCATCGAACGGGTAAACCAATGGGCGGAGATCTCACATGGTTCTTGACAGAATCATCGAACACAAGCGCCAGGAGGTCGATGACCAGCAGCGGAACCTGCCACTCGAGCAGTTTCTGGACCGGATCGATCCCAGCAATCGTTCCTTTCTCAAGGCGATCACCCGCGAACACACGGGCTTCATTCTCGAGGTAAAAAAGGCGTCGCCGTCACAAGGATTGATCCGGGAGGATTTTGACCCACTCCTGATCGCGGAAGCGTACGCGCCGTTTGCGGATGCGATCAGTGTCCTGACAGACCGGAAATTCTTTCAGGGCAGCTTCCAGACGCTCGAAATCATACGCGGCGTAGCGCCTCAACCCGTGCTCTGCAAAGACTTCATCCTTGAGCCCTACCAGGTGTACAAGGCGCGGCTGCATGGCGCCGACGCCGTTCTGCTGATGCTTTCGGTGCTTGACGATAATGAGTATTTGGCGTGCAACTCGGCCGTCGAGGAATTGCAGATGAGTGCGCTCGTCGAGGTGCACACACCGCAGGAGCTGGAGCGGGCAAGGAAACTCGGCGCGAAAATCATCGGGATCAACAATCGAAACCTGAAGACACTCGAGGTTGACCTTGACACGACACTCCATCTCGCTCCGGAGGCAAAAACCTTTGCGGATGCCGTTGTCTGTGAATCGGGCATTCATTCGCATGATGACGTGCTCCGACTACGGGATTGCGTGGACGCCTTTCTGGTCGGGACGAGCCTGATGGCGCGGCCGGATCTCGGGTTCGCTGTCCGGGAAATCATCTTTGGCCCAACGAAAGTGTGTGGATTGACACGCGTGGAAGACGTCCGCGCGGCCCAGGCAGCGGGAGCCGTGTACGGCGGCATGATTTTTGCCGAAAATTCTCCGCGTCGAATAACATCGGAACTCGCAATAGAACTGAACCGGGGGGCACCCCTGCGGTGGGTGGGAGTATTCGTGAATTCACCGGTGGAAACGGTGGCCGATCACGCTCACAGGCTGAACCTCACCGCAGTCCAGCTCAACGGAGATGAAAACGGGGAGTACATCCACACGCTTCGTCCCCTGCTGCCCGGAAGCTGCGAGATCTGGAAAGCGCACCCTATTGCGGACAGGATACCGACGCTGAAAATGGACGGTGTCGACCGGCACTTGCTCGATGCCTTCGACCCGGTCATGCGTGGCGGCACAGGAAAGACGTTCAATTGGACATTATTGAACGGCACGGACCGCAACAAGATCATTCTCTCGGGTGGTTTGAATCCGACCAACGCCGCTCAGGCGGATCGCGTTGGCGCTGCCATTCTTGATGTCAATTCCGGAGTCGAACAGGCGCCGGGCCGAAAAGATCCCAGGAAGCTGACAGAGTTTTTCAGAGAACTTCGGGGAGTGCGCACAGGGGGAGAACGATGAGACAGAATGGACGATTCGGCAAGTGGGGCGGTTGTTTCGTGCCCGAGATCCTGCTCCCTGCGCTCGAACAACTCGAAGCCGCGTGGCTGGATTTTCGCGAGAACGACAGCTTCCGCAAAGAACTCGACACCCTGCTGCGCGATTATGCCGGGCGGCCGACACCCCTTTACTGTTGCCGGAATCTCGCGGCGGACACACCCGCGCAAATCTGGCTGAAACGAGAAGACCTTCTCCACGGCGGGGCACACAAGACCAACCAGGTGCTGGGGCAGGCTTTGCTCGCACGCCACCTGGGAAAGACCCGGTTGATTGCGGAGACGGGTGCAGGACAGCACGGCGTCGCCACTGCGTTTGTCGGCGCTCTGTTTGGTTTCGAGACGGTGATCTACATGGGGGCGAAGGATGTCGAGCGCCAGCGGCAAAACGTTTTTCGCATGGAGCTGATGGGCGCTGCTGTGATCCCGGTGACCAAGGGATCGGCCACGTTAAAAGACGCGATCAATGACGCGATGCGTGACTGGACAGCGAGCTATGAGACAACCCACTACATGCTCGGGACGGTTGCAGGCCCGCACCCCTTCCCCAGTATGGTACGTGATTTTCAGAGCGTCATCGGAAACGAAGCCCGCAACCAGATACTAAGCAAAACAGGACGCCTTCCCGATGAAGTGATCGCCTGCGTGGGTGGCGGATCCAATGCCATCGGCATCTTTCACGCCTTCCTTGACGACCGGGATGTAACTCTCGTCGGAGTGGAACCGGCAGGACGCGGACTCGCAACGGGGCAGCATGGAGCATCTCTCGAACTTGGAACGCCCGGTGTACTTCACGGTTCGTTTACCCACCTGCTGCAGAACGGCGATGGTCAGGTTGAGGAATCCTACTCCATCTCAGCGGGATTGGACTATCCCGGAGTGGGACCTGAACACGTCCACCTGCGGGAAACAGGCCGAGCCACCTATACATCGGCGACAGACGAAGAGGCTCTGAATGCGTTCGAGGCTCTCGCACGCCACGAGGGCATCCTCCCCGCGCTTGAGTCCGCCCACGCCGTTGCCTACGCATTGAAGCGGGCGCGAGAAACAAGGGAAGAATCCATTCTGCTCGTCAATCTCTCCGGGCGCGGCGACAAGGATCTCGAAACCGTTCGCAAGGCGCTTTCAACTGAGACGATGGAGGTGGCGTGAGCGCACGCTATGAAAAGATGTTCCGTCGCCTTGGCGATCTGGGAGAGATCGCATTTGTCCCGTTCACGGTGCTCGGCGACCCGAACCCGGAAGCGAGCCTTGAGGCCATCCGGGCGATGATTTCGGGGGGGGCCGATGCGCTCGAACTTGGCATTCCCTTTTCCGATCCGGTGGCGGACGGCCCGACGATTCAGGCGGCAGACATTCGGGCTCTCTCCTCGGGGTCGACCGTTCATTCAGCATGGAATCTGATTTCGAGGATACGAACCGAGAATCCCGATCTGCCCATCGGTCTGCTCCTTTACGCCAATCTCGTCGTGCACGGCGGACTGGAAGCCTTCTACCACAACGCCTTGAAAGCAGGTGTGGACTCGGTGCTCGTCGCCGATTTACCCACTCTTGAAGCGATCCCATTCTGCACGGCTGCGCGGCGTGCGAGTATTGATCCCGTTCTGATCGCTCCACCAAACGCAGATGTTCAGCGGCTCGAAATCATTTCCCGAGAGGGCCGTGGGTACACCTACGTGATCACTCGGCGGGGAGTCACTGGAGCCGACGAACAGGTTCACCTGGACCACACCGCACTGCTCGATACGCTGCAAAGGTTTCAGGCGCCTCCCCCACTTTTCGGCTTCGGCATCTCGAAACCCGAACATGTGCTCGCAGCGAAATATGCCGGCGCCGCCGGTGTGATCAGCGGTTCGGCTGTCGTCTCCCGTATCGAAAGAAATCTTGGGGACATCGATTCCATGGTGAAGGACATCCATGATTTCGTCGTGGAGATGAAGGCGGCGACTCGCAACGGAGGCCGGTCATGATTCTCAGCCATTTGACATTTATCCGAGAGTCCAGCAGCCGCATTCTTCTCGAATCCGGAGCGAGGAGCCACCTGAGCAACTTCGTCGATCTCGATTTTGTGACGAGCGCCACCCTGATCGCTGATACGAACGTTTACTCGTTCCACGGCTCCGAAGTCCGTGATTCGCTCGAACACCTTTTCGGATCGGTTACCGTGATCACAGTCCCTCCCGGCGAAGGCAGCAAGACCCGGGACACCGTGGCCAAAATTCAGGATCGACTGAGCGAAGAGAAGGTTGACCGCCGAGGTCTCGTCGTCGGGTTGGGCGGAGGTGTGACGCTCGATATTGCCGGGTATGTCGCAGCGACCTATCTGCGAGGCATTCCCTGGATTGCGATGCCGACCTCTCTGCTCGCCCAGGTGGACGCGGGAATCGGTGGCAAGACCGGTGTCAATACGAGCAAAGGAAAGAATCTCGCTGGCGCGTTTCATCCACCTTTGCAGGTCATCATCGACCCTGAGGTCCTGAATACTCTCCCCTTGATTGAATGGAGAAATGGACTCGTGGAAGCGGTCAAACATGCCTGGATTGCCGATGCAGATCTGTTCTCACTGTTCGAGAACACTGCTTCATCCCTGAAGAGCGGCCCGGACTCACATCTTCATGACTGGCTAAATGCAGCGATCCAAGTAAAAATATCTGTTGTTGCTGAGGATCCTTTTGAACTGGGAAAGCGCTCGATCCTTAACGCCGGGCATACAGTCGGTCACGCCATCGAGGCGGCGACCGATCATGCGATCAGGCATGGATTCGCCGTTGCGAGAGGTCTTGTTGTCGAATCGAGAGCGGCTGGCGAAAGAACCGGATTGCCTGTGGATCACATCCGGAGACTCGAACATCTGCTGGAAGAGCTGGAGGTGCTGCCGCCTACAAACGGCATCGATTTCGACTCTCTCCTCCCCTTCCTGCTTCGTGACAAAAAGAATCAGCGGGATCATGTTCGCATCTCCCTGCCGGCGAGCCTCGGCCGTTCCTCTGCGATTGATGGTTCGTGGACGATTGACGTGCAACCGGACGCGTTGCGCCACGCCTGGGAGAGTTTCCAATGATCTGTGTGACAGGTCTTGAACGGACGATAGCGGAACTGGCCCGCCGACTCGAACAGTATTCCGGGCAGTTGCAGGAAGTGCGGCTGGACGCGCTCGACCGGATCGAAGAAGATATCTACCACCTGCTGAAACTTCACGATCCGTTGATCGTCACCTGCCGCGGGACAGCCGAGGGAGGACTGTTCACGGGAACGCCCGGAGAGCAATCGGAGATCCTGCATCGTCTGCTCATCTCCAACCCAGCCTATGTCGACCTCGAGACGAGCATCCCGTTAAACATCCGCAGGACACTTGAACATGCCGGGCAGAACTCTCGAATCATCACGTCGCATCATCAGTTCAAAACCTCCTTGACGATTCGAAACGATCTCCTGAAGCTCTCCGATGAACCGGGCGATCTGTTGAAATATGCAGTTCAGGTCGGCGACGCGGCGGAATTGCTTCCGCTCCTTGAGACGCAGATTCCGGATCACCGCCCCTTCCTGCGCATCGGGATGGGCGATGCGGGAATGATCACGCGCGGACTCTTTTCCTCGTTCGGATCGCCATGGACGTACGTCACCGCGGATTCCTCCACTTCATCTGCACCGGGTCAGTTGACCGTCGAACAGGCAAAGCGGTGGCGGATCGACTCCCTTTCCCACCCTGCACCATACGGGTTGATTGGAGGACCACAGGTCATCCACTCGCCGGGAATGGACGTCTACAACCAGTTGTTTGCAGGTTACGGTGTGGATGCCCTGTATCTGCCCATTATTACCGCTCGCCTCGGGGATACCCTTCCTTTGCTGAAGGCGCTCGATTTCGCGGGACTCAGCGTCACCATGCCCGCGAAGATCGCCGCTTTGGAACTCTGCGACGAACGATCCGAGGAAGCGGTTGCTGCTGGTGCGGTGAACACTATCCTCTTTAATCACAAACAGTTCATCGGCGACAACACGGATGTTACGGCCTTGCGCGAACTGCTTCGTGACGAGACAGGAAAGGTCCTTATCCTCGGTGCGGGCGGTGTGGCGCGAGCCGCCCTTGCGGCTGTGGGACAACGGGGAATTGTGACCGCCCGTGACCCGGAACGCGCAACAGCCGTCGCCGGTATGTTTGGCGCTGCGACTCTGGAGTGGGAGCACCGCGATCGATGCGGCGCGAGAACAATTGTCAACGCCACTCCCCTCGGCATGGACGGCATCTCCAGCCCCCTTCCCGCGGAGACTCCACTTGCGGACAAACGGATCATCGACGTTGTGATGAAACGGGACGGCACACCGTTGACGCGCCGTGCAAAGGAGGCCGGAGCAAAAGTCGTGGACGGTTTCGAGATCTGGGTGCGACAGGGTGCTGCACAGATGAGCAGATTCCTCGACCGCAAGGTCACCGCAGGAGAGTTGCGAACGCTCCTCGACGAGCTTCACGCTGGAGCATTCAATGGACCTTAGGCTGTCGATCTCCGCCCCCGCCTCGAAGAGTGCGACCCAGCGGGCTCTGTTCCTGTCGACGCTCGCGTCAGGAACGAGTACGCTTCACGGACCGCTCGACTGCGAAGACAGCCGGGCTCTCGCAGATGCTTTACGCGGTTTGGGTGTGAAGATCGATCAGCAATCGGACCGGTGGATCGTATCTGGAGACACTCTGCAAGCGGCTTCGGCGACCCTGTACTGCTCAAACGCGGGAACCTGCATCCGTTTTCTGGCGGCGGCGTCTCTGCTGTTGCCATCATCGGTGACACTGGACGCCGGAGAGCAGTTGCGGAAACGGCCGTTGCAAGACATTGCGGATGCTCTCAGACGTGCAGGAATGCACGTTGAATTCACGGATCGTGAAGGGTTTGCTCCGCTTACGATCACTCCTGGAGATTCCATCCGTAACGAGATCGAGCTGGATGCCAGCCGCACCAGCCAGTTCCTTTCGGGCCTGTTGATGGTTGCGCCTCGCTTGGGCGGTATAAGTATCCGCACCGGAAAACATCTGGTCTCGCGTCCCTATGTGGATCTGACGCTCGCCCTGATGTCGGCGTTCGGAGGACCTCCTGTCCGTGAACATGAAAACGTTTTTTTCGTACCGGCGGGAGCCTACCAGGCGTGCGACATGACCATCGAGGGCGACTGGTCCGCCGCCGCGATGATCCTGACAGCGGGCTGGATTTCCGGTCTGAAAATAGACATCCCCAATCTGAATTCTGAAAGTGTCCAGGGCGACCGGGCGATCGTTCTGTTTCTGGAAGAACTGGGGAGGCCCCGCCATCACCGTTTCGACCTGGCGATATGCCCTGATCTGATCACTCCGCTCGCAGTGGCCTGCGCATTTGCGGAGCATCCCAGTGAGATTCGGAACGTTGCACATGCCCGGATCAAGGAAAGTGACCGGATTGCCGCCACGGTCCAAATGCTGAACGCTGTTGGCGTCGCGGCCGAACAACTTGCAGATGGATTGCTCATCACGCCGGGAGGTGCTTTTCACCCGGCAACCGTCGAGGATCATGGCGATCATCGCGTCGCCATGGCGGCGGGGGTGATTTCTTTACGCATCCCCGGAGTGAAACCGACAACCCCGGAATGCGTAAAAAAATCCTACCCGAATTTCTGGAATGTCATGGAGGAACTGCGATGTTCCTTACGCTGATCGGTCCCCGTGGCGCAGGGAAAACAACTCTCGGCCGTAAGCTCGCCGACCGAGTCGGAGTGAGCTTCACTGATCTCGACACTGTGATCGAGTGGAAAGAGGGGCGTTCCGTGCCGGACATCTTTGCACACGGTGGCGAGGCTGAATTTCGAATCCTGGAACGGGAAGCATTCGAAGAAATGCACTGCCGCGATGCAACGATTCTGGCGACAGGTGGTGGAGTCATTTTTCATCCGGAGACTCAGATTGAATTGGGAATCACGGGGAAAACGATTCTCCTGCTCGCCGACCCGATAGTTCTTGCGGAGCGGATACGGGGTTCTGAACGTCCCAGCCTCACGGGTCTGGACGCGGCGAGTGAGATTGGACAGGTTCTCGCCGAGCGCCGTGAGATCTACGAAAAGTGCGCGGCGCGTACGATTGACACAACAATCCTTTCGATTGAAGAGGCGGTCGATGTCCTCGAACACATTTGGAAATCTCTTTCGGGCGACCAGTTTCGGTGAGTCCCATGGTGCAGGCATTGGCGTCGTCATCGATGGCGTGCCACCGCGCCTGCGTCTCGACCTGGAGGCCATCCAACTCCAGCTCGACCGACGCCGTCCCGGCCAGAGCAGAGTAACAACATCGCGATCCGAATCGGACCGTGTTGAGGTTCTCTCCGGACTCCATGAGGGGGTTACCACCGGTGCGCCTCTAACCCTGTTCGTTCGGAACAGCAACACCCGGCCGGAAGACTACGAAAATCTTCGCAACACCTTCCGCCCCGGGCATGCGGATTTCACCTGGTACAAGAAATACGGAGTCCGTGATTATCTCGGAGGCGGACGCTCCTCCGGACGCGAGACCATCGCCCGGGTGGCGGCGGGCGCGGTGGCGAGGCAGATCCTCGCGGTTCATGGAATTTCCGTTCTCGGATACGTCGTTTCGGTGGGAGACGTCGAAGTTGAATCGTTTGACCCTGCTATCATCGAATCGAATCCTGTGCGCTGCGCGGACCCTGACGCCGCCGCCCGGATGGAAGCCCTGATTCTTCGCGTGAAGGAAGATGGCGACTCGGTTGGTGGAATCGTCGAGGTCCGCTGCCAGGGGGTACCTGCCGGACTCGGCGATCCGGTGTTCGACAAACTGGATGCCCTGATTGCCCGGGCAATTCTTTCCATCGGTGCGACGAAAGGGATCGAATTTGGATTGGGGTTTGCAATGGCTCGAATGCGCGGCAGCCAGGCTCACGATCCGATCCGTCCAGATGGAGTCGATGGCGACCGGGCGGGAGGCATTCTCGGCGGTGTCTCAAACGGAGGCGATATCGTTTTCCGTGTTGCAGTGAAACCACCTGCGTCAATTGAACTCGAACAGGATACCGTCACCCTCGACAATCAACCCCACCGCATCGCCGTACAGGGGCGTCATGACCCTTGCATCGCACCGAGATTGGTTCCTGTTGCCGAGGCGATGACGGCGCTCGTGCTTGTCGATGTATTGATGAGACAGACGGCACTTCGAGGAGTACTGCCGGAAGATGGTGATAACGATGCTTGATGAACTACGCAACCAGATACGTGAAGTAGACGCCTCGATAGCGGAACTGATCGCCAGGCGCCTCGATCTTGCACGCCGTATCGGCGAAGAAAAGGTGAAGCTCGGTCTGCCTGTACGGGATTTCGCAACCGAAAAACGTGTACTCGAAACGATGGACCGGCACGCCGAAAGACTTGGGATCGACCGTGAAATCCTCGAGGGAGTTGTCTTGCAACTGATTCGGGGATCGGTTCAACTGCAGAGCCGCAACCGGGTTCCGCTTCACTCGCGTGGCAACCTTCGTGCGGCTGTCATCGGTGGTGATGGCCACATGGGAAAATGGTTCGAGGGATTTCTCTCGTCGCGCGGTTATGACGTGATCATTATCGAAAAGGACGATGATCTCCGACTGTCGCTTGAGTCCGATCTGATCGTCGTTTCTGTGCCCCTTGACAGGACGGGGGAAGTCCTCAGGCGGATCGCCGGCGAAAATCCGCGTGGCATTATCATTGAAGTCGCCAGTCTGAAATCCGATTTCGTGGATCAAATCCCCGAGTGGATCGAGAGCGGGATGCGTATCGCATGCATCCATCCCATGTTCGGTGCGGAGGCCGATCTGCTGGCGGGTCAGAACCTGATCGTCTGCGAATCGGGATGCAAAGAGGCGGAGGATGCTGCCGCGGATCTTTTCTCGGATTCGGCGGTCCATGTTGTCCGTATCCCGCTCGCGGATCATGATCGCATCATGGCCTGGGTACTCAACCTCCCCCACCTGCTGAATCTGCTGGCGGCCGATCTTCTTTCAGCATCGACTGAAGATCATGAACGGCTGCGTGAATTCGGTGGAACAACATTCAACCGTCAGCACGCTGTGACAAGTGAGGTGGTCTCGGAGAATCCCGATCTCTACTATCACATCCAGCACATTAACCGTCATCGCGGTGAATTTTTTAACCATTTCCGCGAGAGTCTTCAGCGTATCATTGGGGTTATCGAACGAAATGACAGGGAAGCGTTTGTGAAACAGATGAACGGATGGAGCCGCTGGTTTCGAGGGGAACGATGAACCGAATTGAAGGATTCGGCCTGGCGCCCACTACCGCCGCGTTTGTCGCATCCTACGATCAAAATCGCGGGTGGAATCAGGGGAAATGGATGGAGCCCGGCGAGCAACTCAAGATTCCTTTGCAAGCCTCGGTTCTGTCCTATGGTCTATCGGTCTTCGAAGGGTTGAAGGCATACAGGACTGTAAAGGACACCATCCTCCTCTTCCGGGTTCGCGATCATGCAGAACGGTTCCAACGGTCCGCCAAGGCGGTCGGTTTGCCGACTTTTCCCGTTGAGAAATTCGTTCAGACATGCCGCGACACTGCTTTGCGCAACGCCGCGCATCTGCCACCGGTGGGCAAGGGGTCCTTGTATCTGCGTCCCGTGTTATTTGCGAACGAGGCGCGACTGGGCATGGGTCTTCCCGCGACAGCTCGCTTTGTTCTCTTCGCGAGTCCGGTGTCGGAATACTTTCAGGGTTCCGAACAGGGTGTCAGCCTGTTGCTGCTCGACCGTTCCCGTGTCCCGGCTGGTGGCATCGGCTATGCCAAGTGTTCCGGGAATTACGCAGGGACGCTTTTGACAAGGGTTCAGGCGATGCATGACGGTTATGATGACGTGCTCTACTGCGATGCCCGGAATCCCGGTACCGTTGCCGAGCTGACCGGGGCGAACATTTTCGCCCGAATCGATGAAACGCTGGTGGTGACTCCACCAGCGTCCGACCAGATTCTTGCGGGCATTACCCGCGATTCGGTCATTCACCTGATGCGGGACCAGGGAGTGAACGTCGAGGAGCGCCCTCTGACCATAACCGAACTTACCGCGGCACAGGAATCGTTTTGCACGGGGACCGCATGGGGTGTTGTCGGAGTCAGAGAGTTGCGCCACGGCTCATCATCCATTCGCTTTCCCACAATGCAACTTTCCCATCAACTGGTGAAAAAACTGCAAGCCGTCCAAACAGGTGAACGTGCCGATCCATTTGACTGTGAGTTGATTCCGTTTGAGTGATCCACCATGTAAAACGCCGCACCTCGCAGGTACGGCGTCGCTTCCATTCTGTTCAGGGATTCGGTCGTTACTGTTCCGTTGGCAAGTAAGTATTTGCATCCGTTCGGATATAGCGGAGCAACCGATTGTTCTCCGTGTCGGAAATGTAGACAACACCCTCCGAGGTGGCGACTCCCGTAGGTCCACTGAGGATCGGCCACAGGACTTTCACCGTGGAATCTGCCGCCACTGAAAGGTCGAACATCGTGTCTTGCTGGGCGATATAGGTTTGCAAAACGGGGGGATTCAGCAGATCCGAGTACGCAAGATCGAGAGATTGCAGGACGCTGGCGAAGGATTGTGCGGAATCCAGCAAAACCGTAGTAGTCCTTGCGGAAAGAAATCCCACGAGGTCCGGGTTCAAAACAGCGTCCAACTCGTCTCCCCGTTGCGCCAGGTAATCATCCAGTAACTCGCCGGCATTCAGGTCGATAAATTCCGGTTCGGCGGCAACCTCACGAAATTTGAAACCATTCGGAAAGAACGCCGTCACCCGATTCTGTCTTTGATCCGCAACGTAGATCAATCCAAGACCACGGGCATCCCGTTCGCCCACGGCAACCGACATCGGTCTGCTGAAATAATTCAGTTTCAGCAGTTGCGGTTCACCCTCTTCCGTGACCGAAATATCAAAATACCAGTTCGATCCCGTTCCCGTGACTTTCTGAACTTTGAAGTTGCCTGCTGACTGCGCGAAGAAAATCGAAGTCGAACTTCCACCACCCTGTGTGACGAGACTGGTCGGAGAGTTTGCCGATCCCCGCCCCTGTCCAGCACCCACAGCAACAGCATGGTGATTACCAAGATATGTATAGAAGACTACTCCGTTATCGAGAACAAGCAAACGCTTGGGCAGCACCGATATTTCAACGATACGATCGTCCTGTTCATCGGTGAAGTAGATCATATGCGAATTGGCGCCCCCTGCGGCGACATCAGTAAGTTTCGGTTTTGCTGCCGTTCCGATTGCGTAGGAATGATCTACATAGAAGAGATAAGGATTCGTTACAGATGCCAGTGAATCCGGGTCGGTCGTGGAAGTGTAATCGGCGACCACATAATTCTGGGCATCGAACATACCAAGCTGCTGATAGAGAGGCGTTGAATTGTCAAGGACTACAGTATCCTCGGTTGCTGGGTTCACAAAGGTGACCGTCTGAATCAACGCCTGAATACCTGTCTGGGCGGCATACTGGTTCCAGCAATAGATTTTGTCGGTCCCATTCACCATGAAGAGGTTCAGCTTGGTATCCTGACCAATTCCCCTCGGAGCATTCGACGTATCCGTCACCGAAGTGAACAGATTATCCCTGACTGTGGATCCAGTGGTTGTCAATTGAACCACGTGACCATTGGTGTTTCCGTCCACCTCGGTAAAATCCACTACATACATAAAACCATCTGGGCCGATTAAAAGATCGGCTGGATTTGTCCATGTGTAGCCGTGGGCTGCATCCCAATCGGGAGAAAGACGAACGAAACTCGTATCGTTTGCACCGAAGTCCTCAACCTTGTTTTCGATCGCGGTCGGCAACGCGGGGTGATCTCCGCATCCCGTCATCATCAGTCCGGTCATCAGCAGAACCGCCAGGCTGATCATCGATGCGTTGGCAAATCGTATGGTATAATGCCGCATCATTGGCTCGGTCGTCCTTAGAAGGAAAATTCCAGGCTCAAACGTGTCACCTGATCCAACAATCCGAATTCCGTATAACTGACGTCCACACTCATCGCCTTTGTACTGAAAGGCAGTCGTAAACCTGCGCCGACCGTCCAGGGATCCTCATCCGTATTCGCCTTGAGACCGCCGCGAATGTAGAATTGCCCGGCGAATGAATACTCCGCGCCAGTGACAAAGTTCTCCGAATTGTCTACAGGATGGTTCAACTGGAAGGAAGCAAGCAATCTGTGGGGACCGCTGGCAAACAACGTCATCGCGGCACCCACGCGAAATTCGGTTGGAGGACTGAATTCCGTGAAACCCGTCTCAACAATGTCACCGTTGGGGTCTGGCGCAAGGAAACTCCCCTTCGGACTGGCATTGGGACCAAAGTGCATCAACGCCACACCGATTCGCAGATCGCGGTAGCCTGTCCAGTAATAGGTGCCGATATCGAACATCACGTTGTCCATCTGGGTATCGGCAAGGGTCTCACGAACACCCTTGAGCGTGATCCCCCACGAGAAGTTCTGGGTCATTTCCCAGGCGAACGTTGCGCCGATCTGCACGTCGCCGTAACTGTAATACTCGCCTGTGCCATCCGGGTGGTATTCCGTGGTGATTTCCTGGTCCGGTGCCTGCAAGCTGATGGCGGACACACCGATCGCACCAATGCTGATCGGCATCACCGCGCTGACGGCGCTGTAGCTAAGGTCACCAATCCATTTGAAACTGACCAATCCCACGCTGTAACGTCCGCCGGAAAGCCTGTTGATTCCCGTTCTCGGTCCCTTGACCCCCTCGGCAGGACGCTGGGGATCCACGGTGTAAGCGCCGTTCCAGCGGTTGTAAATCTGCGCGATCCCCCCCGGATTCCAGAAGGAAGCAAATGCATCGTTGGCAATCGCTACATAGGCACCGCCGAGTCCTTCGGCACGGGAACCAACCGGAATCTTGAGGAAAGTCATCGCCGAAGTGCCGACACGCTGATCACCGAAGTTCGGGAAAAGACTCTGAGCCTGGGCGGACGGTAGCGCCATCACAAGAACCAACAGGGCAACAATACCTGCCAGTATTTTGATGTTCGCAGTCATTGCGTTTTTCACGTTTCTGCGTCCCATGCTCAGAACCTCACCGAAGTGCCGAAAAATACCTGTCGAGGTGCTTTGTACCGGCCGGGATCGACGAGAATGAAGCCCTGCGCGTTTTCCCATGACACCGGTGCCGGATCACCTCTCTCATAGGGATGACCGGTAAGTGCATTGATCTGGTTCGGCACTTTGAAATCAAATGCGTTCAACGCCTCAATGAAGAACCGCACACTGGTCCTTTGGGCAAGAGGTATCTCTTTGTACAGCTTGATATCCACGGTATTCCACCACGGCGCCAGCTCGCTGTACCGCTCACCCGATTCCTGATAGTCCTGGCCTTCGTTGGTGAGTACGATCGGGGTATAACGTTTGCCTGTCGAAAGATCCCACCGCACGCTGCCACCCCAGTTCGTCGGCCAATTAATGCCGAACCAGTGTGGAGGGCTGTTTGGAGGAACCCTCAACCAGACCGTCAGGCCAAGCCGGATGGGGGTATCCCAGGCGAGGTATTCCTCACCCAGTGTCTTCTCCTGGATGTGGGTATCCGCAGCAGCCTGAATCGCCGCCGCAGCGCTTGAGCTCTTCCCCGTCGCTATCTGGTACGCGAAGTCCACATTCCCCGACCAGTAGGTTCCCTGCCGCGCCCGGAAACGCATCTCCAGGCCGCGTACACGCGCATAGTCCTGGTTGAAATATTGATAGTACGAGATGTTGCCGAGACGCGGGTTCGAGCTTGTCACCTGGAACGAAGTGGCGTAATCGTAAAGGTCCTTGTAAAACGCGGAGATCTCGAGCACCTGGTTGCCCGTGAACCGGTGCTTGATACCCATCTCGTAGGACACGGTTGTCTGGGGATTCAGGTTCGGATTTCCGAAAAGCTGATAGGTGCTCGGGCTGTAGGATCTCAGCTTGCTGAAGACGTATGCGTACTTGGGCCGCTGGCTGAAATGCCCGTAGTTGAAAAAGAGCACATCCGAATCCGTCACCGGGTGGCTGACGCCGAGGCGGGGGCTCAAGTGGGATTTGATGCGACGACCAAGAATCTCGCTCGTCTCATCCATGTAAAGCTGACGCGCCGCATCGGTCAGAGTGATCACATTCGGATCGGCGATCGCGTCCTCCACGTACTTCCCCGGATTCCACCAATCGAAGCGGAGGCCGACGTTCGCGATCATCCCCTTGAACTCAATCTTGTCCTGGGCGTAGAACGTGCCCGCTTCCGACATCGCGGAATACATATCATAATCACCGCCGAGGTCGGTGGATGCAACCCATGGATCATGGACTGTCAAGGATTGCAGTTTTGTCTGTTCGTACTCGATACCGATCTTCACCAGATTCCGGCTGTTCGCCTGACTGGTGAGTTTCCACTTCAACTGAAAGGTGTCGTTGTAGTGATCGTGGTAGGTATCACCGTTTCCGACATCCCACAGGCCGTCACCCGTTTTTGTGAGGATTTCGCCCAGATTGCCGACATCGTAGAAAACCGGAAGGTTGTCAACCGGCTGGGTGTAATCGGTGTAATACTTCCCCAGCGGCGCACTTGTCACTCTGTTGTAGAAATTGCCCAGGGTCAATTCATAAAAGGTCTTTCTCGACAGAGTATGGGTGATGTTCAAACCGTGCTGAATGCCTTCACGCGAGATTGTATTGTACTGGGAGAGAATATCCATGTACTCCAGCGGGAAATATTTTTTATCCTCCACCACCGCGTCGAAGTATCCCTGATTGATCTGAAGACTCCTGCCGAAGTTATATGAAATTTTGAACGTAGGAATTGGTTTGTAGGTGTACTTCGCCATGATTGAATAATTGTTTTCTTCGCGAAGTGCAAAGGGATCCCATTGGTTTCGTATCGGAACGAGTTCGCCTGAAGCATTCGGGAGATAAGTGTCCGAGACATACCCGTATCCATTCAAGAAAATCGAAGACTTACCGGGTACGTCCAGCCCGATCGATTTCAGAGCACCGCTGGTGATCGGGTCGGGACCGCCAAGCGAAAATTCGACATTGTTCGTATTCTGGTGCCGGGAGGGCCAACCAGAGAAATTGTCGGTTTTCGTCTGAAAACTCCCTTCCCACTCGTCGCCGCCTTCCTTGGTCTCCACGTTGACGAGGCCCGACATCGCCTGGCCGTATTCCGCGTTGAAACCGCCCGTGATCACTTCGATTTCCTTGACGGCTTCCGCGGAGATGTAAACGCCCAACCCCTGTCCGCTGATGGGATCCTTAACAGACAAGTTGTCGATGATGTACATGTTTTCGTCGGCCCGGCCTCCGCGAATGTGTACATCGCTGTTGTCCTTGACCACTCCCACCTGCTGGCCGATGACGTCGTTCAGCCCTTCGACGACGAGTTCGTTGATCTCCTTGCTGTTTATCGTGCGCGAGGTGGCTGTCTGATCCACATCGAGCAAAGGTCGTTCGCCGATTATGACAATCTCCTGACCCAGCGAGAGCACGGTGGGCTCGAGGGCGATGTCCACGGTCAGGATTTCATCACCCTCGATCCGCAGATCGGTGTTAAGGTACAATTTATACCCGATGGAACTGGCCTGAAGATCGTAGCTTCCCGGGTTGACAGCCATGATGACATAGTTGCCGTCAAGGTCCGTTGAAGCGCCCTTGTAGGTGCCCTTCAGAATGATGTTCACGCCAACCAGCGGTTCGCCTGTCTGGGCGTTGGTTATCGAGCCCATGATTCGGCCGGCGAAAGCTGGGATCGCCGCAACCATCAATATGGAAGCCAACAGCAGAACAATTGCGGCGCGTGCAGTCACAATTCTCCTATTCATCGAACACCACCTGGATGAATCTGCCTACAATCGCGGGGTCTTTGATCGTCTCCAAAGGTACCGTTAACAGCGTGTACGATTTGTCAACCCTGCGAACGCAGACAATCGGTGTCCCGCTGTACTGCGGAGGACTTTTCACGCTGGGATCAAGGCGGTAGAGAATTTCGATCCCGGGTTTTTCAGCGAGGCCAATCCAGACGCGACTTACCAATTCGTCCAGCATCATCGTCGGCAGCCCGGTTCCTTCTTCAGGCACAAAGTACACGGTGTCCGCTGCTGATGTGTAGACACGGGGCCGACTCAAATCATAGTTGATTGCGTACGTGCTGTCCGACAAATCGAGAACCATCCCGGTGTCCACGGTCATCGTCGTTAAAAGCATTCGGTTGCCGGGGGTATTGATAAACCCGTACATGGAGTTGAAAGCCTGCCGCAGCAGAGGTGTGCCATAGAAGGAATACCAGAGTACCCGCTTGAATTTGAGCAGCGTTTCCGAAATATCGACGGCGACATAGGGCAATTCAGTGCCCAGTTCCCAGGTGCTGTACACATCGCCTTCCTCGCCACCGTACAGGGAATCGAAAATGGCGCGGTAGAAATCCAGATGCACGTTCCCTTCATCGAGATAGTAGTCGTCCACAATCAGATAATCGCCTGCCGGTTGTTTCACCACCCACTTCAACGGATCGCTGGCAACATGAGAATCCGGGAAATGAATCGTCGGAGACTGGAATCCGGCAAGGTCTTCCACTTTCAGCCAGAAGTTGTGTTCTCCCGTTTCAAGATCACGAAGTGTTACGGTATTGTAGATCGCGTCCATCTCCTGCCAGGCGGTATCGCCCGGAAGCGGATCGAGGGCATAGTAAACTTTTTCAATGGTCTGGTAGCCATCGGGGTCCGTAGCATCCCAGGCAAACGACCGAACATTGAAGGTTTTGTAAGTCTTGCCAGCATAGGATACCGGATTCGACGCAAGACGGAACGACACGTCCGGCCGGCTGTTGAAGACAGGAAAGGTGATCGTCGCAGGATCCGGATCGATCGCGCCTTCGTTGTCAACCGCCAGGACCTGGAATGTGAATTCCGCGGTCGGGGTGCGAATCGGGAGAGTGAACTCCTTTTGCTCAAGCGTTGTCGAATTCCAGGTGGAATCGTTCACCTGCTGCCAAGAGTCGTCATACCATTGAGTGTCGACGACGATCCCGAGAGTATCAGTGACAAGCAATCCCCAGCGATACTCGTAGCTGACGATCCATCCATCAGAATCTTCAGCCCACCAATGCATCACCTTGTTACTTGAACTTGCAACCGGTAATACTCCCGGATCCGGTACAATCGACAAGTAGGTCTGCGGAGGACGATTATCCGAGCTTCCCAGTACATTCCCGGTCCGTCCATCCGCCCCAACCGGGTCGAGATTCTGACAGCCGAGCTGAACCAGCGCAATCAATGCCAAGGTCAGCACCGCTGCTAAAACCACCAAACCCGTCTTGCGTGCACTCATCTCCAACAGTCCTCCGAACCGGACAGAACGACTTTCCGATCTTCAAAAGAATCCCCTCCCCACGCATCAATCGTGATGTTGATGCGTGGGGAGGTTGAGAATCGAATCAATGTCAGATGCTTCTGTTACTTGATCAGAACCATCTTCTGCATCTTGTGGAAATCAGCCGCATCGAAGCGCAGGAAGTAAACGCCCGAAGCCACCGGCATATTCGAATCGTTCACACCGTGCCACATCACCGTATGCTGTCCAGCGACCATCGGCTGATCAATCAGCGTCCGGACCTTCTGGCCCAGCATGTTGTAAACAATCACCTTGACAGCAGCATTCTTGGGAAGCTGGAAGGCGACCGTGGTGGATGGGTTGAACGGGTTCGGATAGACGGGATACAGCGCGAAGACCTTCGGCAGACCGGCCTCTGCGACAGATGCTTGCGGTCCCAGGAGGCTCTCCACATCGTACCAGAGACGTGGCTCGAGCTTCCAGGTGCCATAGCTGTACAACCAGATGCCCTGGATCCACGCCGGGCTGGTGTTCGATGTACCACCCGCGAGACCGCTGAACCAGGCCTTGATCGTCGAATTGTTGGCGGCATAGTTGATCATGTCATCATCGACAAGGAACCGGTTGCCGCCGGCATCCTCAAAGGTCCAGTCGTACGAGTTCTTCTGCACGAAGGTCGGGTTCAGGATCTTCACAGCCTGGCTCTCATAGGGCTCAGGTGTGCCGGTCAGATCCGTAACGGAAACTTCGTGGAAGGTCAATGCATTGCCGGAGCTGTTGACTGTGAAGTTCGTGCCAACGCTCTTCAGACGGGTGTTGTTGACGAACTTGCTGCCACCCGTGATTTCGTTGACGACACCGGTGACGGTAATCGCATCACCCGCTTCAACGGCACTTCCAACAGCCATGTCAGTGCTGTTGATGTGGACCAGAATTGAGTTCCATGAAGGATCCGTACCTGCTTGGAGATAGTACGCGCAACCTTCCGTATAGCCGTACTGGAAAGCAATGTCATTGCTGTCGATAACGACACCCGTTACGGTGACGCTGTAACCTTCGTAACGGCTGCTTCCGCCGGCATACGGTGTCCACTGAAGCTGTGCAATCGTCAACGGGCTGGCTGACACGTGATACCCGTTGAGGAACTTGCTGGTGTCACTCGGCTCAAGGGTTGTAACGACCGATAGGTCTTCAAAGGTGTTGAATGCCTCTGAGAAGTACCAGACATCGGCACCCTCGGACTGCGCCGGGATTATGGCCACGAAGGAGTCGCCTTCAACGTTGGTCATCTTGACGCCTGTAAAGTCGCCGGTTTCACCGACACGGTACCAGACGAACGCGCTGTCAACCTGCACATCGTCAATGATGTTGTACGCGATACCAACCGCATCCGAAGGAGTCGGAGCAGCGATGTTGCGGCCACCACTGACGAAGAGCGGCGGAGCCTCGCCGAGAACGATGTCGATCAATGGAAACTTGGGAGCAACCTTGTAGGTCCAGTGCGATCCATCGACATCACCAAGAGAACCGAAGTGATCATAGACCCAGCCGACGACACTGTCGATGATGGTGTTTACTGGCGGTTGACCAAAGGTATCCCAGTTTGACGCTTCCGGTGAACCGGTAAAGTCGGAGTCGTCGTCGATACCGAATCCGGGTGTGGCGTCCGGAGTAGGATCATCCACAACGAATTTCATGTTGTCGAGACCCGGGGTATTGTTCACAACCTGGACACCCTTCAGGTAGACAAACGCCGTGCCCCACTTCTCGATTTTACGGCCGTCACGGACATCGGCAACAGTCACCTGAACTGGTGCGGGGAGCGGGTGATCGAACGTTGGGACTTCGATCGGCTCCGTGATGAACAGCTCGGTCATGTTGCCTTCACCGGTGATGTACTCGGAGATGTACCCGGTGACAATCACCTCATCGCCATCAAAGAGATACGGAAATGCCGTGGAGTCAGGATCATAGGAGAGCACCGAACTCCAGGGCTGCTCGACGGGATCGGTATCGAGAGCATATACCGCATCGGACATGATGAACTTCACGCCAGCACCGGCGTAGTTGAGGCCTGTGGAACTGGTCACAACACCACGCACGGTGACTGTATCCTGTCTGCCGGTAACTGTTCCATCAAAGAATGCGTAACGTGCGTTCGATGAGTAGGACTGATCCAGCATGTAGGTGTTGCCGCTTCCATCCGTCTGGATCTTCATGTCGTACGGACGGACCTGCTGGAACCACGAGAACTGGGTATACCAGCCGTTGTCAGGATCTACGGCAACCTTCAGGTCATGGCTGATTTCGGGAAGGATGTGGTACCCGTAAGAGACGTTGACAACACCGCGAACGTAATCGAAGGGCTGGTCCAGCAATCGCTTGTGGAAATAGCCGTACGTGGTGTTTTGCGGGTTGTCAATCAGCACAGTGCTGTCGCCGTCAGTGACAGACCATTCACCGTATCCGGCATCAGCATTGTCACATACCACATCATTCACTTGGACCAGGACACCTTCCCACTGCTCAGCGCCTGTACGGTTGTAAAACGGGGTCAGGTCCGCTGCAGGAACAACCGTGTAAGCGCACGCAGCAGGCAGATCAGTCCAGTCCACAACGTCCGAGAGAACAGTGACATCCGTTGCGGGTGTCATCGGCGAAATTTCAGTGATGTAGTTGCCGTTCGTGTCACTGCCGGATTTGTACTCCGTCACCTTGCCTCGAACACTGACCTTCGTGCCGAAAGCAAAATCAAAACCCGCAGCGCTTTTGTAGATGTAGACGCCATGCCAGGCGCCTGCGGAGTCTGCCATCCAGAAACCGCGTCCATCGGGATTCATGGAGAGTGGTTCAAACGTAACCCAACCCTCTACAGTTACGGTGTCGCCCATCAGGGTACTTCGATCTTCAGTCACTGGGTCGGCAACGAACTGTACCGTTTTGATGGGTGTAATACCCGGCCATTCCGTAGCGTACGTCGCGGAAACAGCCAACAGCATCACAACCATCAGAATGATAACTTTACGCATGTTTCTTTATACCTCCCTGTTGGTGAGGATTGTATCTCTCACTTGTCCGTTACACCTGTCCCGGTTGCACCGGGCTCTTTATTTGATCACCAGAAAACGTCCCATCTTCTTGTCTCCGGAATCGGTGTCCTTGACGACGTAGATGTAGAGTCCCGTTGCGATTTCCTGTCCTTTCTCCGTCAGCAGATCCCAGGCGTGTTCACCACCGGCGAATGCGCTTCTTTCACCGGTGGAAGACGATCCTCCGATTCGCGCGACATCCTGAGCGCTATAGGTGGCGGCATCATGTTCGAACCGGTCGATTCGTTCGCCGGCGGTATTGAAGATAGTCACCTCGCAATGCTGGGGGAGATAACGGAACCAGATCAACCGCTCATCCTGATTCAAACCGTCCCATGCAGCGCGTCCCCGATATGGATTCGGGTACACGCTGATACGTTGATCGTTGCTGGCGACCGGCCGTGTGCCGGGATAGGCGAATGTACGGTTTGCGGTTCTATTGGACTCAAGACTCTGCAGGTTGTTCGCCGGGTCGCCCCGGTCATATGCCGTCACCGAGTAATAGAGCTCACGCGGCCAGCCGTTTTTGACGCCGTAATTGACCCATCGGTAGGTCGGTTCAAATCCAAACTGTGATTGAATTGCGCTTCTAATCGAATCCTCCTGTTCAACCGTCAACTCCCCGCTGGCGACGAGGGAGTCGAGATGGATGGAGGCCATACCGAGGTCATACCCAACGTGGGTGTTGTCATCATCCGTGGGATCGACGTCATAATTGACATCCCAATCCGCCAGCAGGGTCCACTCGCCGGTTACACCTTCACTGGTGGTCTTCGGAGAGGAATATACCCGATAGCCTTCAAAGTCGATCTTGTTGCTGATCGGATCGACGGCAAATTCCGGAGCATTGTTCCAGTAGAGTGTTACCTGACGGTCCGCGGGCACGATGGCGAGTGATGGAGCAGGAGGTGCACCTGGCAAAATGTAGCGGGTAATTTTTCCATCACCGTCTTTGTCCTCACCCGGATCCAGGATGCCGTTCCCGTTGCGATCTTCGCCATCATAGGCGATCTGTGCCCATTCCGCGTTCAGATACAGGTTACTCCGGCGTTCCGCATTGTCATCACCCGTTCCGTTCCAGAGTCCTGCTACAATCGCATAAGCCACCTTGTACCGTTCGCCGGGAGCAAGGTTAGGCATCGGACCGGTGGAGAGGAAAAGCATCCATGACTGTTGATAATCGCTTGTCGTCGGAAGACGGTTGCCGTCGAGACCGACGCGCATCACGTTATAGCGATCTTCCTCGGTCTGAGGCATTCCATATTCATCAGGGAATCGCGACCCACCCCACGTCCACTGGTGAAAATAGGCATTCCAAGTATTCGGTAGAGCTGCAGCATTGACCGGTTCAGCGCCCAATACCTTCACCCCGAGATAACTCTGAGCCCACCCGGCATCCCCGTCAAAATCGAACTGCATCGCCAGACGCTTTGAATTGCTGTAAGCGTTCATGTTGTCATACCAGTTCCAACGCCCACCGGGACCACCCTGACTGCTGTAATAATTCGTGTAATTCATATTACCAACGGAACCATCCACCCAGACGCCGAAATAGGGATCGGTGATTGCTTTCCCCGTCCAGATCGTGTCGCCATCGGCAAATTCCCGGACAACTCCTGCGCCATAATTCACTGTCTCGCCGCCAGCTCCCGCGATCCTCATGCCCGTGGGAATGTTCGTCACCGTGTAGTTGAGGATCGTAAAGGCATCCGCGAACGGATCGTTCCAGGAGTAGGCTTCGAGATAGACGTGGATACCGAGAGGTTGATGGTACTTGACTGCAACACCAGTCCCCGGAACAATGAGATTGGTGTCGGTAAAAGCGGTGATCAGGTCCTGGTGACTGACGGCGTTGGGATCGTAAACGGTGGCGTAGGCGGCGTAGGGGTTTGAGGGTGAGGCATCGACGATGGAGCTTCGGGTGACGACGGAATCCCAAGAGGTCGTTCCAAAGTCCCACTCCCCGTTGACCAACGGGGCGTCGATCGCACCACCAAACGTGATGTACGGGTCTATTGGATCGTCTGCGTGCGTCAGGTCAAACCTGCGGTCGATTTCTGCCAGATGCCGGAAAACAGGTGTATCCCTGATCGTCCGTTGTGCCGAGGAGGTGAACTCCCACCCACCTTCATCGGGCGCAAACACACCATCGTAAACAGCAGTGGTAACGTGTACTTGTCCATCCTTGACACCACCGATCCAGATGCCAGCATAACTGAAATGTTCGATCTGTTCTTTCGCGATTGTCGTGCGGATTTTGTACATGCAGGAGGGTTGGTCGGGGGTGTTGAATCCCTGGCCAAGAACACCAAAGTTTGTGATCGTCAAGCCGATGTTTCCGACGCTGGTATTATGCCAGTAATCATCACTGGCCGTCTTCCGTAACGCTTTCCCCTGATCAGCGGCGATGGTCACATTCGCTGCCAGAATCAGCCCAGCGCCAAAAAACGCCAGTGCAGTACGAACTGGGCTACGAAAGCGATGGATAGGTAAGTGTCTCACGGTCGTAGCAGGTCCTCACGTTGCTTCCTGAACGGATGCCAATGATTCGACCAGATCGACTTCAGGAGTACAAACCCCTCTGCAGCCGACCTTGCGTCAAGCTGCCGAACTCTCGTTAAGCTCTCATGAGGAAAAGGTTTAGGTCTCCCGAGAAGCTAACGAATCTTCGGAACCGTGGGAACTGGATCATGTTCCACATTTCACGGCTTCGGAGAAGATAGGGGCCTTAATCAGACAGCTCCAAGGTCGAGGAGAGTCGTTTTTTAAGGTAGGTATTCCAAACCCTAAGCCCCTGTCTCTGAGAGATTTGGCCCCATTTTTAATAACATCACAAGGTTATCGAATCAATGTCACACGTCGAAGATCCACACTCCCGCCGCTGACAGTTCTCAACAGATAGACACCGCTGGAAAGTTTGTCCGCCGGGAGGGTCAAATGATGAGCTCCGGCGGTGAGATACCCCGCCTGCATCTCCCAGACCTGACGTCCGAGGAGATTGTACAGCGCAAGATGGACCTGGCCGGATTGCCTCAGGTTCAGACTCACACTGGCTGTGCTGTTGAAGGGATTCGGATAGACTGAAACGATCATGAAATGTGAAGGGAGGTTCTGCACGTAATCGTCCCGCACACCTGAGATCCCATCCACCGCAATGTCCATGACGACCGGGAGGTGATCCGAGGCATAATAGAGGGCGTCAGCCACTTCTCGGCGAACTGCAAGGTTTTCCGGATAGTTGATATTTAAGTTAAAGTGCTGCCCATCATTACCGAAAGCGTGGTAGCTTTCCGGCAAGTAATCAAGGCCGGTGCTGTCGAAGAATTCCGGTGACGCGAGGATGAAGTCGAAACGGTCGTCAAGGCCCCCTGTCGCACCTTCATCATAGAGACCTGTTGAAGAGGTGCGTGTGCTTTGGGTATGAACATCCGCAAACGCACTGTTGTTGGTCCACGATCCCACCCGATTGATAGGATCTCGGAAAAGATCGGTTGACGTTGCGGCTTGCCAGGCTGTCCCGCTTGCACGATAGAGATTAAAGTCGCCACAGAAAATTAGATTGCTCCCCACCAGAGATTTGTTGTTGATCTGTGTGATCATTGCGTTGATCTGCTGCGTCCTCGTCGACTCATCTGCACTATTATTACTTGCTTTCAGGTGCGTGATGAACACGTACATCGTATCAAACAAGTCGTCGTGCTGGAAATTCACCTGAAATTGTACGATATCGCGAATCGGTGCGGTGATCAGGTAGATCGGCCCCAGGGAAATCCCGCGATCCGTACGATAGTAAAGCTGAACATCATAGGAGGATGTCGGTGACAGGAGTGACTTTGCCCACTTGCCGGGGGCGATAACGTCGAGGACGTTGCTAAGGAACCGAGTTGATCCCGTACCACTCCAAACTTCTTCCACAGAAATGATGTCTGGATCAATCGTGGAGATGACCGTCCGATAATAGGGCTCACGTTCATCCTCGTGATGATCGGCAACGCCGTCATAAGTGTAGTTCAAGATGTTCCACGCCATAAAGCGGAGCGTTTCCGTCTGTGCCTGAACAGAGTGGATAAAGGTGAGGGAAACCAGCGTGATCAGCAAGCCGCCTGAGATCCAACTCTTCAGAAACCGTTTCGTTGCACCGTGCATGGTACGTTCTCCCAAGGCTCTTTCGTACGCACTTCAGTATGGCAAAGATCATGCAGCATGATACGGAGCACACCCATCAATGCTGCCTTGCCAGACGTCGATGGGGAGTCACCAGTAGTAGTCACAATCTACCAGTGTTGACGAGTCGTCATCGAATCGTCCAGCAATCGGTGCCCCTGAACGATAAAAAAAAACCGCAACCGATCTGGTTGCGGTCATGTCGTCAGGACGAAGCTATGCTACTTGCCTATCCGCTTGACATTCGTAGCGGCCGGGCCTTTCTGCCCCTGCTCCAGGTCGAATTCTACTTCCTCTCCTTCGGCGAGCGTCTTGAAACCGTCTCCCTGAATCGAGCTGAAGTGAACGAATACATCACGACCGTCTTCCGCTTCAATAAAACCGAATCCCTTGGACTCGTTGAACCACTTAACTTTACCCTGCATGCTTTTCTCAACTTCCTGCAATAATTTGTACCTCCGACAACTGCTGCCGGAGACTATCGGGGCTTAACTTAACGGATTTTCAAGCGGATACCAACTGAAATCTCGAAAACACCTCAATGCCTCCGAGGTCTCTCATTTCTTCGAGACAGAGTGTCCAGCAGAATCGGATGCTTTCAGCTCAAGTCCTTCCTTTCCGTGTCAAATCAATAATAATCAAGTTATTGAAAGAAATACTCCCCGTTCGAGCCGTTCCAGCCGGCAGTCGCGCACCATCCACTCCCCTCGCCCCGGCACCTGTTCCGGAAAGATGGCAGGTATCCCTTCGTACACCGGAACAGTCGATGTTCTCAGCGCCGGCAGGTGCGTCGAGACCTTCGCCAAACAGCTCGATCCGCTCTCCGCGAAACAGGACGTCCGCCTGGCAAACTGCGCCGGGGCTGACAACCCTGCCTCCTCGAAGCAGCAGATCACTCACCACCCTCCCCGTTGAACGTCAGGGACGCCGCGGAACGGCGATGTGTTCGGAGGTGGTGGATGATTTCAGAGATGATGCTTATCGCGATTTCGGGGACAGTTTCCGCCTTGAGGTCGAGACCGACAGGAACATGGATGCGATCGAGCGTCTGCTTCGGATTTCCCTCTTTCTCCAGCGTTTTTGCGATGAGGCTCCATTTGCGCCGACTGCTCATCAACCCGAGGTAGGAAATCTCCTGCTCCAACAGCCAACGAAGCATCTGGAGATCATGCTGATGTCCGCGCGTGGCGATGACGACGTAATCGTCCGGGGCGATCTTCGCCCGGGAGGCGAGATGATCGTAGGAACCGCAGTCGATACGCACGGCGTGCGGGAAGCGTTCGGCGTTCGCAAGGTCCGGACGGTCGTCATAAATGCAAACGTCCAGCTCGATGAAATGTGCCACCTCAGCGAGTGCCTGACCGACGTGACCCGCACCAAGAATATGCAGCCGTGGAGTGGGTTTCAGATATTCAATGAGAAATGACGTAGCTTCTTCTTCAGCGGCGACACTGCGCTGCTCGTTCTTTGCCCTTTCGATCAACTTCTTCACTTTTTCGGGTAGTTCCGGGGCAGGGTCCCTGCCGTGCAGCACGGTCCGTTCGATGGAAACCGGATCTCCCTGAATGATGGTCAGCACCGTGACCGTTTCCGACTTGTCAAACGCCTCGGAGAGTGATTTCCAGCAGGCAAGCACTTCACGGGTAACAGGTTCAATCAGCATGCGTGTCCAGCCACCGCAGATTCCCGCCTCGCCCTCAACATCGTTCGAGCTCATGTCGAAATCCGCCAACACCGGCCGCCCGTGATCCAGAACTTCAAGAGCCCGTTGAATCACCAGGTTTTCCATCGATCCGCCGCCAACGGTTCCGAACGTACGGCCGCCATCAAGCACGAGCATCGATGGGTAGTCCTTGCGTGGAACAGACCCTTTCCAGGCCACCTGCGAACAGAGCACTGCCGGGGTGGCTTCGTCCCACGAAATCAGTTTGTTCAAAAGATGCTTATCCATGTCGTGCTCTGTGAATCATCATCGCCTCAAGCACGGCTCGTCCCACCGAGCGAGCCTTGTCGGAGATGGATGTGAAATCGACACTCGCTCCACGCGGATCGACGTCGGCGATTTTGGTTTTCGCCGGGATAAACACACGGGGCGAGATCAGGCCACGGACCATGCCGCGCAACGGAGCGGTGATGTCCTGCTCCTCAACCCGACCCAGCAGTTGCCCCTCTTCTACAAGGTCGCCGAATTTCACTGACCACACTACCTTGCCCTGCACAGGAGAATAGACCACCCGACGGGCCGTTTCGCCTCCGATATTTCCCGGAACACCCGTATCCGCGCTCGCCGATCCTTCCCAGATGATCCTGCCGAGATTGTGGCCGCGCATGGTCTCGATCACACAATCACAACTCGTGCCCGCGGCAAAGCCGGGGCCGACTCCGACTGTGAAAGGCGCAAGGGATCGCAGCTCGGAATCGTCACGTTTGCGCATCCGGGCATCCACAACGGCATTCGGTTGCAACTCGCGGATTCGGGTTGGATCATCCAGCACAAGCGGCATTTCGCCGGAACCCAGGAGTTCTTCCACGGCTTCCGGTTCGCAGAAGACAGCCCGGACATCTTCGACCTCCGCCTCCCCCTCGAAAACGGCGTCACTGAACGTGACCGTTCGACGGATCGCCAGGGGTTCGGGCAATTCGCTGAGCCAGACGTGAAAGCCGGAGCGGTGAAGGCTCACCCCGACAGCGCTGGCAAGTTCGCCCGCACCGCGCACCCAGACACGAAAAGGCCTACCCACGTTGCCGTTCCAGGAATTCATCCATATCGAGCACGACCCCCTCGTCCTTTACCGGCATCAACACTGTTTCAGAGCGGTGTTTTTCACGCACCTCACGGCCTCCCGTTTCCCCCTGTGCACTCATCAGTTCGTCAAGAAGCGATATGTGAAAGAAGATAGGATGTCCTGCTTGATCGTTATGCGACGGCGCCAGAATCAGGGGAGTCTTCTTTTCGAGAACGGAGAGGAGTGTAGTGAGGGTCTCCCGGCGGATGAACGGTTTGTCGGCAAGACTGATGCCGCAATAATCGTAACTGCCGCCCACTGCGTTCAATCCCGCCTTCATCGATGAAGCCATCCCGGAGGAATAATCGGGATTGTGAACATAGCGTACTTCCTTGATCTCCGCCCCTTCGACGACGTTGCGAACCTCATCTTCCTGATGACCAAGGACGACGAACAGATCGATTCCCATTCCCTGAAAAACGGAGAGGGCTCTCACGATCACCGGGACACCATCGAGATCGAGCAGCAGCTTGTTCGGAGGATGGCGCAGGGAGAGGCCGGCGGCGGGTACGATCATCGCAACTCGGATCATCGACTCACCCTCCGGCAAACGCCTTTCACCACGCTTCCCATGAAAACGGGACCGATTCCACGGCGCACGATGGCATCCGCAAGCCGCTGCGCCTGCTCCGGGTAGTCGTCCGCCTTGTTAACGAAATAGACTGGCTGCATTCGTTCGGGGACCTTCGAAAGGTAGCCTTTGCGGGTGGTGACGACTTGCGCAATGAATGCGGCGTCGAGGGGAGTTTCGGGATCAACTCCCCACCACTCCGCAAACCTTTCCGGCCTGTGGATGCGCCCCCCTGAAAGGGATTGATCCACCGCATCGGCACCAACCAGAATAATCACATGGGTTGCAAAATCGGGAACGACCGGGTCACGGTCATTGTGCACCTTGAGCGGCAGGTTCCGCGCCCCATCGCATTCGAAAACGCACAGATCAGCTTGATCGGCGAGCTGTGCAACGACTGCTTCCGGCACACCCTCCAGCTTGTGCTCGTTGATCGCCCGGTTCATCACGCAGACTGGGTTGTGTTCCACAAAATGAGGAGCTAATCCAGCATCGCCGAGATCAGAAAGAAAAAGTACCCTCGATCCATGATCGCGTGCGGACAGGGTGAGCGAAGTCAGCAGTACTCGGGGAAAGACCTCGGAGTATTCCTGCCCCAACCTGCGCAGCATGCTCGTTTTTCCTCCGCCTCCCAGCAAAGCAATGCAAGCCCCTCGTGCTTCAAGGGGCTGGGCGCTGATCATCTCGGTGAAACATGCCATGAATATCACTTCCGGCCGGAGAGCTGCCGCAGAATCTCCTCGGGGGAGACGGGTGAGTGATGCAGGCGGACTCCGCAAGCGTTGTAGATCGCGTTGATAACAGCCGGTGCGGGAGCGTTGATCGGAATCTCTCCGACCGCCTTTGCACCGAACGGTCCGGAGGGTTCGTTTGAATCGATGAACTTTGCAACGATCTCGGGCATGTCCGGTGCGGCATAGATGTGGTACTGGTTGAAATCAAGGTTGACCGGGGCGCCGTTCTCGTCGAAGGCCATGTGTTCGGTCAGAGCCATTCCCAGCGACTGGGGAACCGCCCCCTCAGCCTGGCCTTCCGCCATCGGAGGGTTGACCACCTGCCCCGCTTCGGTGACGGAAACAATTTTGTTCACTCGAACGAGCCCGGTCTCGGTGTCCACCGAAACGTCCGCAAAGGTGGCGTTGAAGGGAACCGGAGAATCGTAGCTCATGTGCGAGGCACTGCCCATGATCTGGATCTGATTGTCCGTGTACATGGACTTCGTGCAGATTTCCTCGAAGGTGACGCTGCTGCCGTCCTTCGCGACAACCTTGCCATCGCTAACTTCCGCATCCTCAACGCCGAGCAAACGTTTCCCCTGCTCGAGGATCTGACGCTTCACCTCCTCGGCGGCTTTCTTGACCGCTCCCCCCGAGATGTACGTGGTGCTCGAAGCGTAGGCCCCGGTGTCAAAAGGCGTGATATCCGTGTCCGAGCTGTAGACGATGAATTTTTCCACGGGGACTTCCAGCACCTCCGCGGCAATCTGGGCCAGTGCGGTGTCCGATCCGGTGCCGAGATCCGTGGCGCCCGCGTGCAGATTGAAGCTGCCATCCTCATTCATCTTGATGAACACCGCCCCCATGTCCACACCCGCGATGCCGGAGCCCTGGGCTGTCGCCGCGACACCGACTCCGCGTTTGACCACACCCTCTTTCTCTTCGACACGGAGACGGTCCCAGTCGATTTCACGTCTGCCGATCTCGAGACATTCATCCAAACCCTCGGAGGCGAGCACCACCGGGAATCCCTCTCGCCCTTCGCCGAGGACTTTGGCGATAGGCACTTCGTCCCCGATATGCCGATGGTTCCTTCGCCGCAGCTCGATGGGATCGATGCCAAGTTTATCGGCGATCTCGTCAACGAGAATTTCCAGCCCGAAAAAACCCTGGGGCGAACCGTACCCGCGATAGGCCCCGGCGACGAAAAGATTCGTGTAAACGGCGTCGCCCACAACGCGCACGTTCGGGCTGCGGTAAAGTGTCAATGATTTCTGAGCTGTCACGGACATCACGGTCAGCGCGTGCGCTCCATAGGCGCCGGTGTTCTCGAGGATGTTCATGTCGATGGCGTTGAAGGTGGCATCCTCGTTCACACCGATCCGGAAATGGACGATCTGCGGGTGGCGGCTGCGCGCGGCGTACAGTTCCTCCGCCCTTGTCATCTGGAGGCGGGCAGGACGTCCCGTTTTCAACGTCACCGCCGCGCAGAGTTCCTCCCCGAGGATCTCCTGTTTCGCACCAAACCCTCCACCGATCCGGGGCTTGATCACACGAATCCTGCCCACCGGAAGACCCAGAACTTCCGCAACGATCCGGCGCACATGGAAAGGCACCTGGGTAGCTGTACGGATGACGATTCGGTCCCTTTCATCCAGCCAACTCAGGGTGATATGCGGTTCAATGTGGGCCTGTTGCACATAGGGCGTAGAATAGGTTCCCTCGAAAATCTGTGCGCTTTCCTTCAACCCCTTCTCAACATCGCCCACCGATGCGTCAATGTGCGCGGCGATGTTCCGCTTGGGATCGTGAATGCCCACTGTTTCCTCTTCCGGATGCAGCGGGAGCTCGAATTCCATCGCTTTTTGCGGATCGAAATTCGCTGGCAGGATTTCGTACTCCACAACGATGAGCTCGAGCGCCTCCTCCGCGATCTCCACCGTTTCCGCGGCGACGAGAGCCACCCGGTCCCCAACATGACGCAGGTGTTGTTCAAGAATACGGACATCGCGAGGAGATGGTTCCGGAAACCCCTGTCCGGCGGTAGTGTAGAAATGAGGCGCAAAATCCTCGTGGGTGTACACGGCGACGACGCCTGGCAACGCTTTTGCACGCGAGGTGTCGATCTTCTTAACCAAAGCGTGAGCGTGCGGGCTGCGGAGCACCTTCAGGTGCAGCATATCCGGCAACGTCATATCGTCCGTGAACACGGCACGACCTTTCACCAGTTCACGACCATCCAGCCGGACTGTCGGTTTTCCCACGTATTTCACGTTGCACTCTCCATCCGTACAGCACGAAAAGCTGCGTTTCGACGCGCATTCCAAAACTGACATCAAGACCGCTATTTCTTGAACACCACCCTCGCCGCCTCAACAGGTTTCACATACCCGGTGCATCTGCACAGGTTGCCCGAAAGGGCATCCCGAATTTGCGTTTCATCGGGTTTCGGAGTGCGGCGTGAAAGTGCTTCCAGCGAAACGATCATCCCCGGTGTACAGTAACCGCACTGCACAGCGCCCACTTCCAGAAACGCATCCTGCAATGCAGGCACTTTCCCCTTTTCTTCGAGTCCCTCAAGCGTCTCAATCCTGCACCCCCCAAGGACTCCTACGAGCAGCAGACAGGAATTCATTGCCAGGTCATCGACGAGGACGGTGCAGGAGCCGCATTCACCATGGTCGCATCCGCGCTTGACGCTGTACAGGCCCCTTACACGGAGGAATTCCAGCAGTGTCGTACCCGGATCCACATCCGCAGTGACAAGCCTGCCATTGA
Source organism: bacterium (assembly GCA_043801585.1). GTDB lineage: Bacteria > Electryoneota > Electryoneia > Electryoneales > Electryoneaceae > JAZDLX01. The sequence goes on from JAZDLX010000184.1 coordinate 70,807, forward strand.
GTTCGAACGAAACCTTCACAACCGTTCCCCCATGCGTTTCAACATCACGCCAAGCACCTGCTGTTTGTACTCCCGGGATCCGTAATGATCCGAGATCAACCGGTCGCTCGCCTCAGCAACAGCCTTTTCGATCTCATCGGCGTGCATGGCGTGAGGAAGGACCATCGATGTCACGCCGTTGATCCGTCCGCCGATGGATACGCACATCCACCGTTTTTCCCGCACTCCGGCAGCGATCAGGAATGCCGGAGCGGAATCGAGCAGCGCCAACCGCTCAAGGACTAGGGGTATTCTCGGAACGATGACCGTGCAGATGATTCCATCACCCTCCCACGTCCGCAATGGCACCGTCTCAATTTTTCCCCGGACAATTTCCAGTTGGGCATCGAGGGCGTACAACGCAACGTAGAGCTCGGAATTGGTCCGCTGCTGCCCGATTTCACCGCCAAGCGTCCGCTGGTTCCGGATCTGTTTCGATGAGCACGAACGCAATACCGCGAGCGGCCAGTCTCCGCACGGCCCCTCGCTCTGGTCGATCAGCATTTGCAGCGTCAACCCGGCTCCAAGATGAACCTGCTTGCCGTCATCCATGACACTCTGGGGAAGCAGGTGCCGGATCGGAATCAGCGTTCGCACTTCACGCGGTTGAAGTGACGTCAGATAGCTTCCTCCGCCGAGTAGTGCGTGCCCCTCCTTCCGAGAATGCTTGTACGCCTCTTCGAGGGTATCCGGTTTGACGATCTCTTCAATCGACGACCACACGGCTTGCCATCTCCTTTCACATCACGACTCGATCAAATCCTTTGGACGATCCTTCAGTCCTGAACACGCGCGAGAAAATCAATGCCGCTGTTTTTCCCCGCATGGCGAAGCATCTCATCGGCAATCTGGTTATGACGCTGCACGAGGGCGCGCTCGTCAACATCACTCCTGCCCCGGCGTATCCGAATTTCCCCCTCGACGATCAACCAGTCAACCGGGGACATTCTCACTGAGAAGACCAGCGCGGCCAGCGGATCGGACATCCCTCCGGCGTACTCGATACCCTGCACGTTGAACAAAGCCAGATCCGCACGTTTGCCGGCCACGAGCTGACCAATATCACTTCGTCCCAACGCCTCCGCTCCACCGCGCGTGGCAATGCGCAATACGTCACGGGCGGTCAGCCAATAGTCACGTTCGCGCAGGCGTGAGATCATCATTGCGTTGCGAGCGCCGGTCAACAGGTTGCTGGAGTCATTGGACGCCGATCCATCCACCCCGAGTCCCACAGCGACTCCCGCATCGAGCATTTCCCGCACCCGTGCGATGCCCGACCCGAGACGCATGTTGGAATCCGGACAATGCGCCACACCCGCGTGCACCTCTCCCATCCGTAGAATTTCGTCATCGTTAAGATGAACTGCGTGAGCGTGCCAGGTGTTGCTGTCGATCCACCCCAGCGAATCAAGGTACTCCACCGGCCGTTTCCCATAGGTCTTGAGGCAGAATGTTTCCTCGTCGAGAGTCTCGGCCGTATGGGTATGAACCCGCAGGCCGTTTGCCCTGGCGAAATCGGCCGTGTTTTTCAGCTGCTGCGACGTCACCGAAAACGGAGAACAGGGCGCCAGGGAGATGCGAACCATCGACCCCTCGGATTCGTCATGGTACTGCTTCAGCAGCCGCTCCGTATCCAGAAGAATTTCCTCTTCGGACTGGACAACATCATCGGGCGGGAGTCCGCCCTGCGATTTCCCCAGGGTCATCGACCCGCGTGTCGGCTGAAAGCGCAGGCCAAGCAAGTGAGCGGAGGCTATTTCCGCGTCGATCAGGGTCTTCTCGGCACGGTGAGGAAATAGGTAGAGATGATCGGAGCTGGTGGTTACCCCAGACTTCATCATCTCGAGCAGCGCGGTTGTCGCGCTGACCCGGACCGCTTCACCGGTAAGCTCCCGCCACACCTCGTAATGGTTCACCAGCCAGTCGAAGAGGGACGCATCCTGCATCCGGGGAATGTTGCGGGTCAGGGATTGATAGAGATGATGATGGGTGTTCACCAGGCCGGGAATCACCACCATTCCGTCGGCAGCGATGATTTCATCGGCAGCGACATCCAGAGGGTTCGCACCGATGGAGGAAATGACCCCGTTCTCGACCAGGATATGCCCGCCGGAAAATTCCGTACCGGCGTCGTCCATCGTGGCGACGTGGAGAGGATTTTGAATCAGGATACTCATTGGCGCACCCTCTCGTCGCGGGGCTCACCGAAAAGGTAATGATCCACCAGCGCCCGGTAAAGCACCAACATCTCCGCAGCATGTTGAAATTCCGCTCGCTGGACATCGTCACGGTGGAACTGTATTTCTTTGACGAACCCTTCCCTGGGGTCGATCAAGGCTCTTACTGCACTCGTTTCGTATACATAGCCACCCGATTCCGAAGGATACAAGGTCTCCCGTTCGCCAGCGACCCGGGCGTGAAGAACACCCTCCGAAAAATGGTATCCTGTGGCCGCACTTTCAAATTCCGCCTCGTCGAGGTAGAAGCGCGGCTTGTCCGACCAGGGAGCGCCAGAGGTCGGGCAGAAGGTGACACAGTCCCCGCACTCGTTGCAGAAATCCGCGACGTTCAGCGTCTGGTGAGTTTGTCCGACACGGAACGTCGAGCCTCCCTCGAGCGCAACGCCGCCGTTCACTCGAACAGCGACCGGCAGCTTGTATTCCACCGGTTCCACTTCGTAGGTGAAATTCGCCCGGTTGGGACAGACGGCAACGCAGATGCTGCAATAGTCCGTGCAGTAGAGGCAGCGATCCGCCTCCTCACGCGCCTGCTGCTCGGTGAGCGTTCCGGTGACAAGTGAGAAATCCGTGGGGATGGTATCGCCACGAGAGTGTTCGATCTGTGTTGTAATCCGGCGAGCCTGCTTGACCTGGAACTGGGTGTCGCTCATCAGCTTGTCAACGACGAGGGCATCCAGACCGAGTTCCGCATGGGCTCTGCGCTGAATCTCCTCGGCGATCCGGCGGCCGTCTCCGATCGCCTTGATCAGCGTCGCCGCACCTCGCACCGCATCCCCACCCGCGTATACACCGTCATGCTGGGTCTCGCCGGTCAGCGGATCGACCTTCAGTTTTTCGTCCGGGAGGAAATCGATCACAACATCCTGGCCCACCGCGGAAATCACAGAGTCCGTCTCAAGCACAAATTGCTTGCCCTCGATGGGTATCGGCCGGGGACGACCGCTTGAGTCCGGTTCGCCGAGGGTCATTTTCTGCAGTCGAATGTTCAACGCATTCCCATCACCTTCTACAATTTCGAGGGGCGCGACGAGTTCCATCAATGTGGCGCCCTCTTCGAGCAATTCGCGGATTTCATCACGGTCGGCGGGCATTTCGCTGCGGGTGCGGCGGTAGGCGACGGTCACCTCGCCTTTCGTTCCGACGAGACGGCGGGCTGTTCGTGCGGCGTCCATCGCCGAATTTCCCCCGCCGATGATGACCACCCGCTGACCCAGTTCCACCTTGAGACCGCGGCGTACGCTGGTCAGGAATGTGATCTGGTCCCAGACGCGGTCAAGACCTTCGCCGGGGATGTTCAGCTTCTTGCTCGCCTGAGCGCCTACCCCGATGAAGATGTAATCGAACTCGTCCCTGAGGCGGTCAAAGAGGGTACGGTCCACCTTCACTCCGGTGTGGACCTTGTGCACCAGTTGTTCGACGCCGGCAATGTCCTCGCTGACGGCTTCGCCGGTAAGACGGAATGCGGGAATCGCCCCGGAAACCATCCCCCCCGCCTCTTTTTCGCCTTCGTACAATTCAACCGTAAACCCTGCCAAAGCAAGAAAATAGGCACAGGAAAGCCCGCTCGGGCCGGCACCGATCACGGCAACGTTTACACCATTCGCAGGGGCCGGTTTCGGAAGCACACCGTGATGCCCTTCCGCGATGAACCGCTTGATGTCGCGGATGCGCAAGGGGTCATCCATCTGCGACCGCGTGCATTTGAGCTGACAGAGGTGGTCACAGACCATTCCCGTGGAGCGGGGCATCGGATTCGTCCGGGCGATCACCTCCCACGCCTTGTCGTACTCTCCCTGCGCCGTCCAGAAGAGGTACTCCGGGATGTCCTGGTGAACTCCGCAGGTTTCCACACAGGGCGCTCCGGCGCAGTCGAAGGTGTCCAGGGTTCGGTGGGTTTTCAGTGTGGTCCCGGTGTGGTGCGAGACATGATACACCGGGTTGTCGGCAACCCGGGCGGCGTACTGTTTCAGATTGGCGAGCCCGGCTTGATGCAACGACGTCCGATCGCCCGCCTTACGATGGATGAAGTCCTCGACACTCTCCGCGCCCACTTCAGCCATGGCCTGGCGGATCTGCTCCATGTACTGCGAGAGCCGGCCATAGCCTCCCGGTTTGAGCAGGTCGGTGCAGACGGTGATCGGGCGCAGGTTCGCGGCGAGCAGGTCGGCGGAGTTGAAGGCGTCCGCTCCTGCGGAGAAGGAGAGATCGAGACTTCCCGAAAACTCCTGTTGCAAACGTTCAGCAACCGCCACGCTGATCGGGTGCAATGCACGCCCGCTCATGTAGTGCATTTTCTCTTTTTCGGGGAACACCTTGCGGACGTTCATCGTCTCCAGGGTGTTTGTCAGCTTCAGCCCAAACTCCACCCCGGATCGTTTCGCGGCGGCATCGAGGGAGCGGATCACCTCGACGGCGTCCTCGAATTGGATGTCGTGCTCGAAGGCTTCATCCGGTACGATGGCATCGTACCCAAGTTTTTCGTTCAGGATCTTTCGCAGCGCATCGGGACCGAGCAGCGTGGGATTCATCTTGATCGCGGTGTGCAGCCGCCGCTCCTCGATCAGGTAGAGGCCGATCTTTTCGATCTCGTCCGGGGGGCATCCGTGCATCGTGGAGAGGGTGACGTTGTCCGAAATCTGCCCGGGGATGGAGAGGGTTTCGATTTCGGAATAGAGCGGTGCGATCTTCGTCACACACTCGGCGATTGCCTGCTCAGCATTTTCCATCGCACCAAGAAACGCCTGCACGTTCGGTTTGAGAATGCCCTCAAGGTTGTAGCCGACGCTCATGTTGAAGATGAACCCGGGATCACCTGCTCCATCTCCCCAACCGAAATGGTGCCGCAGCAGATGCAGCAGCACCCACGCCTTGAGGTACTCATCGAAGGACTGATCGAGTTTCAGCTCCTGCGACCACTCGCAGTTATACCCTTCGTCCTCCATATCGATACAGGGGCGTGTGATTTCCAGCTCGTCGAGAGTCTGGACGGTTTTCAGCTCGACGTATCGCGCCCCGGTAAGCCAGGAGGAGATAATGTTTTGCGCCAGTTGAGTGTGGGGTCCGGCGGCGACGCCGAGGGGGGTTTCGAGAGTGCGCCCGTAGCGTGTCAGACGGAAGGGATCATGATCGCTTGGAGTGAAAAACAGTTCTTGCGGTATCCCGAACATCGCCCCCTTTTGACGCTCCTCGCACAGCATCCACGTCAGCAGCCGTTCAACCGTCAGTGGCGTCAGGCGATCACTCACTCGAATCCTCCAGCACTTGATGCAGGGTGTGTTTCAATAGATTTTTCAAAGCTTTACGTCGATACATTGCCGAAGCACGCAGGTCGTCGATGGGAGCAATGGACTTGTCCACAAGGTCGATACCACGATCGATCGCCTTTGGATCATCGAGCACGGCATTGGTGAAAGCGTCCAGCGTAACCACCGTCGGCGCAACCGCTCCAGCCGCGATGCGCAACGATTCAAAACCGGACGAAGTGGCTTTGTAGACGATAGCAAAATTGACCACCGAGATCGCCATCGCCTTGCGCAGACCAAGTTTGACAAACCGGGAATCCGCACCGCTGATCGGAACGGTAATGCTCTTCAGAATCTCGCCGGGCTTCAGCGCCGTTTTGCCCGGGCCGAGGGTGAATTCCTGGATCGGAACGGATCTCTGCTCCGTCCTGCTCACGATGTTCAACTGCGCATCCATTGCCACAAGAGGCGGGATCAAGTCCCCGGCGGGCGACGCGTTGACGATATTCCCGCCGATGGTCGCCCGGTGACGGATTTGAACCGCCGCGAACTCATCCCCTGCCTCTGCCAACGACAGAGTGCGACTGCGAATCTCCTCTGACCTCTTGATCTCTTCGATGGTCGTCAGCGCACCTATCTCGAAATGATCACCATGCAGAGTAATCCCGGAGAGCTCCGCAACGTGCTTCACATCCACGAGCTCCTCCGGCATCGACATCCCCTGCTCATAGCGCGGCATCAGATCCGTTCCGCCCGCGAGCAGAACACAGACATCTCCTGACACCGAGCAGAGATGGCGAAGGAGTTCGTCCAGCGATTGCGGGCGGGAGTATCTCATTTCCGCTTCTCCCCCGCATCCACAACCGCGTCGAGAATCTTGTGGTAGCCCGTGCAGCGGCAGGTGTTTCCGGCAAGCCCCTGGGAGGCATCCTCACGGGCGGGATGAGGATGATCCTGGAGCACCTGCACGCCCGACATCACCATCCCCGGAATGCAGTAACCACACTGGACAGAATGTTTTTCGACAAACGCGTCGATCAATCCCGCATACTCGGACCGATCGCCCACCCCCTCGATTGTAACAATATCGCAGCCGTGCGCCTCGACCGCGAGAATCAAACAGGAGTTCACCGATTTGCCGTCCAGCAGGATGGTGCAGGCGCCGCATTCCCCCTCGGCGCACACCTCTTTGGCGCCCGTGAGATGCAATTCGTCACGGAGGAAATCCAACAGGCGAAGACGGGTGGAAACCGTCTTCCGCACGATTTTTCCGTTGACCGTCAGTTCGAGGTCGAACCGTCCACTCTCGCTGCTGGCAATCATCCTTCCACTCCCGCCGACCGCATGAATTTTTCGAAACCTTCAAGCGTCGGTTCCACCGGCTTCGGTATCTCGATCTGTTTCCGGGCAGCGGAGACATCCTTGAGTCCCGATCCGGTGATCGTCACCACAACCCGTTCACTCGCACCCAAAGAACCCTGCTGGTGCGCCTTGATCAATCCGGCAAACGCGGCGGCCGCCGCCGGTTCCGCGAAGATTCCAGAGGCCGAAGCAAGCCTGCGCTGTGCCGACAGAATTTCATCGTCAGAGATGGTGATCGCACCGCCGCCCGTTTCGCGCACCGCCCGCACCGCCTTGAGACCGTCGCGGGGAAAATCCACGGAGATGCTGTCCGCCACGGTGTTCGCTTTCACCGGTTGCAGTTCGCTGTCGCTGTGAATCACGTTCGCGATAGCCGCCGAGCCCTCCGCCTGGACGGCCATGATCTTCGGTATTCGCTCGATCCAGCCGAGCGAGAGCAGATCGTGAAATCCCTTGTAGATGCCGCCGATGATGCAACCGTCCCCGACGGGAACGAATACACGGTCGGGAACCTCCCATTCGAGTTGTTCGGCTATTTCAAGAGCGACTGTCTTTTTCCCCTCGGACATCACAGGGTTGACGCCGGTGCTACGCAGGTACCAGCCCCTCTTTTCCGCAACCTGCAATGTCAGGTCGAAGGCGTCATCATAGCTCCCCGCAACGGGACAGAGTGTCGCTCCGTACTGAAGGATCTGCGTCAATTTGGCCGGCGGAGCCGAGGCCGGAGCGAGGATCACCGCTTTCACCTTGTGCCACGCCGCGAGGCACGCCAGCGAAGCCGCGGCGTTGCCGGTGGAGGCGACAACGATGGTCTCGTTGCCCGCCTCCACCGCATGACGTATTCCCACCTCGCTTGCCCGGTCCTTCAGCGACGCGGATGGATTTCGTGTATCGTCTTTCACCCACAGTCTGTCGATTCCAAATTCTGCCGCGAGACCGGCGAGCTCGACCAGGGGAGTTCCTCCAACCTGAATCGAACGTCGCCGAGGTGCGGATTCAACCGGCAACAGGGGCAGGTACCGCCACAGCGAACGGTCCCCATCCGCTGCCAGCGCCTCACGCGACCAGCGTCCGGCGATCTCCGAATAATCGTACAGCACGTCGAGATTCCCGCCGCACGCCTCGCAGGTCATGCGAAACGGTTTGGCGGGATATCCATGACCGCACCGCACGCAACGAAACCCTGTCAGTGACGATTCACGATCCATCGTCCACCTACTGGTAAGCCTTCAACAGACCGGTCCGTTCGTTGAATTCCTCGATCTTCGCGTCCCACTCCTCGACCTTCGCGAATTGATCGGACCAGTATTTCTCGTCGTACCACTGAGCGTTGAGTTCTTCGACACTTTTGCCCTGCTGTTCGACCCAGGTGAAATATTTGAGGTTGTGCATTCGTTTCCGGTCGTAGTGGGACAGTTCAAGCATGTTATCCTTGTCGAGTCCGAGCAGACGGCCCTGATAATCCACCGCTGCATCCATCTCGGTATACCTGCCGAAACGTTGTCGTTCCTCTTTGATACGCGACTGGTACATCTCCATCGAGTCGGTACCGACGGTGAAGACCACATCGTTCGAGCTGAACTCGTAATACTTCGCCATCTTGATCGCACCGAGGATGTTCGCGATCCCGGAGATTCCGAAATGATGCAGACCGGCGATGAACGTTGGATCCACACCCTTTTTCTTCAGCAAGGCGTGTCCAGCGGGCTCGTTGAAGAGACGCATCAGGCGCATAACGACGTCGTCATCGAGGTCCACAACCATGTCCATCGATTTGACGTTGTGAATCCACGGCACATGTTTGTCGCCGATGCCCTCGATTCTGTGTGCACCGTAGCCGTTCAGCAGCAATGTCGGACATTGCACCGCTTCGCCCGCCGCCACCTTGATCCTGGGGAATGCCTCTTTCAGGTAATCGCCCGAGCCGAGTGTCCCCGCGGAGCCCTGCGTCAGGAAAAGGCCGCTGAACCGCTCGCCCGGCCTGACGTTCTCGTGGAACACCTGCTCCATCGCCGGTCCGGTGACTGCGTAATGCCAGAGAGCATTGCCGATCTGGTCGAACTGGTTGAGCACGACGATTTCGTTGCCGCGCTTCGTGACCAGTTCCTTGACCTTGTCGTAGATTTCCTTGACATTGCTCTCGCCGCCGGGTGTGCGGATAACCTCGGAACCGATCTTCTCCAGCCATTCGAAACGCTCCCGGCTCATCTCTTCCGGCAACACTGCGATGGACCCGCAGCCGAGTAGCGCCGCGTCATAGGCTCCGCCCCGGCAGTAGTTCCCGGTGGACGGCCATAGCGCCTTCTGGCGGGTGGGGTCGAATTGACCGGACACCAATTTTTCCACCAGCGGACCGAATGTCGCGCCCACCTTGTGTGCGCCGGTCGGGAAGTACTTCCCGAGCAGGACGAAGATCCTCGCCTTGACGCCGGTCAACTCGCCCGGCAACTCGACGTAATTCACTCCGCCGAAACCGCCACCTTTCTTCTTCGGTTCGTTTTTCCAGGTGATCCGGAAAAGGTTGCGGGGATGCAAATCCCAAAGACCGATGCTCTTCAGTTCCTTTTTAATTCCCTCGGGAACCAGGGTGGGGTCTTTCATCTGTTTGTAGGTCGGGATGATGATCCCTTTTTCACGGCACCGCTGCACCGTCGCTTCGAGCACTTTTTTATCTGACGTCATCGTTTTCATCCTTCATATCCGCCCATCGTCATCGCCATCACGGCTTTCGACGTGTGCAACCGGTTTTCCGCCTCGTCGTAGATCACCGACTTCGGTCCGTCGATCACGGCGTTTTCCACCTCATTGTTCCGATCCGCCGGGAGCGCGTGCATGTACAGCGCCGTGTCCTTCGTCAGCGCCATCCGCTGCTCCGTGCACTTCCAATGACGGTTCTTCTCGAGCAGGTCGTCCACAACATCCTTGGAGGGGTTGCTCACCCAACTCCCCCAGTTCTTGGGAATGACCACATCAGCATCACGGTACGCCGCCTCCTGATCGTGGGTGATTGTCACCGTCCCGCCGTTGGCTTTGGCGTTCTCCTCCGCCTGCTCGATCGCCCAGTCGGGAAGCGGATACCCCTCCGGATAGGCGAGGGTGACATCCATCCCGAAGCGGGGGAACAGCAGCACCTGCGAGAGCGGCACCGAGACCGGCTTCTTGTGACTCGTCGCATAGGCCCAGATGATCGACACCTTCTTGCGCGGCAACTCTTTCAAATGTTCGCGCATCGTCATCAGGTCGGCGATTGCCTGCAACGGATGGTAGAGATCGCACTGCATGTTGATCACCGGCACGGTTGCCCATTTGGCGAGGTCGCGAAGGTACTTGTTTCCCTCGTTCCAGTTGCAGTTGCGGCAGGCGATGGCATGGCCGTAGCGGCTGAGGATGATCGCCGTGTCCTTCGCCACTTCGCCGTGTGATATCTGCATCGTGCTCGTGTCGAGGAAGTGGGCGTGACCACCCAACTGGGTAGCCCCGGCTTCCATGGAGTTTCGCGTTCGTGTGGACTGCTCGAAGAACATCAGGAACACCGTCTCGTTCTTCAGGTACTCGGTGAGTTGGCGCGACTTGAACTTGTTCTTAAGATCCTGAGTCACCCTTAGCAAGGCCTCGATCTCGTCACGATCCCACTCCTGAAGAGTGATAAAGTGCTTACCTAAATACTTGCTCTTCATCTTGCACTCCACCTTACGCTTGAACGGGTCTATTGACCTCGCCCGTGGAACCAGGGTTCTGCTTTGAGCTTCCTGCTATACCGGGCTGCGTTGTCTTCCCGTTGCCCGGTCGTACCTCGACACTTCCTTTTGTGTCATCACCAGCGCCGGATTCATCGGCGCGCGGTGATCTCCAATGTGTTTTAAACGACGTACTGATTTGGAGATTGCCGCGGCCTCCCGCTATCGCGGGAGGCCTGGCAATGACACCAAAGAAAATCACTTGTAAATGAGCGTTTCTCATTCCGTCGGATCGTGAATGACGAACGGCCGGCAT